>JBKJNQ010000121.1:0-3125 GCA_046593575.1 Bacteriovoracaceae bacterium | reverse complement strand
GGGTCAGTGAGGTTGGCGATACACTTTAAAAGCGTCGGCTTGCCAGCACCGTTGACTCCGACAACGGCGATCCGCTCGAGGCGCTTCACGAGTCCGGTTACATTCGAGAAAACTCGTTTGTCTTTTCCTTCCGGAGTCGTCCAGATTTTTCCGAGACTTTCAATTTTTACGACATCATTTCCGGATCTCGGTGGTGCGGGAAACTCGAAATTAATAGCCTGATCTTCCGGCATGACTTCAATGCGGTCAATCTTATCAAGTTTTTTCACCCGCGACTGAACCTGGGCAGCGTGACTGGCACGGGCCGCGAACTTCGCGATGAATTCTTCTTCTTTTTTCAGCATCGCCTCTTGGCGTTCACTTGAGGCCACCAGCTGACCGCGACGGATCTCGCGTTCTTTTTCATAGTAATCATAGTTCCCGGAGTAAACCGTGATCGCCTTGTGATTAACTTCCACGATCTTTTTTACAAGTCCGTTCATGAATTCGCGGTCGTGACTGGTCATGAGAACCGAGCCCTTAAAAGCGCGCAGCCACTCTTCAAGCCAGATAATACTTTCCACATCGAGATAGTTAGTCGGCTCATCCATCAGAATGAATTCCGGACGCTGAGCGAGAACTTTCGCCAGGGCAATCCGCATTTTCCATCCACCGGAGAAAGCTTCTACCGGGCGCTGATGCTCATCCGGAAGAATGCCGAGACCCGTGAGAACAGCAGCGGCCTGATGTTCAATATCGTAACCACCAAGTTTTTCAAATTCTGTCTGATAGTCTCCGAGTTTTTCGAGCATCTCATCAGAGTACTCACCATCCTCGAGTGCCTTTTCAATTTTTCCGATTTCTGTTTTTAAAAAACCCAGGCGCTCGTTTCCATGGATCACTTCTTCCAGAGCCGAGCGACCTTTCATTTCTCCCACTTTCTGGGAGAAGTAACAGATGCGCAGAGATTTGGCGTAATCAATGGTGCCGGTATCAGCGCGCTCTTCGCCTGAGATCAAACGAAAAAGAGACGTTTTCCCAGCGCCATTGGGGCCCACGAGGCCAACTTTTTCACCAGGACCGATGAAAAACGAGCCATTGGTATAGAGGACCTGGCCTCCATAAGCTTTGGATAAATTAGAAACAGTAATCATGATGCCTCCGGAATTTCTTAAGGTATTCGTTTTCCTGTACAGTGAAAAGGAAATT
Organism: Bacteriovoracaceae bacterium; assembly: GCA_046593575.1. Classification (GTDB taxonomy): domain Bacteria; phylum Bdellovibrionota; class Bacteriovoracia; order Bacteriovoracales; family Bacteriovoracaceae; genus Peredibacter. The sequence continues at coordinate 1,937 of JBKJNQ010000121.1, read as the reverse complement.
TCGTAATATACGCAGTCATATGGAATGGAATTTAATTGATAAGCAGCAAGAGTTTTTGAAGTTACTGGAACGTCAGGGAAAGAGCTTCAATACCGTGAAAAATTACAAGGCCGATCTTCAGTGTTTCAATGGCTTTCTCATTGATCGACAAAAACACTTGAAGCTCAAATCCTTCACGACCACTCAGGTGAATGAGTATTCGCAGTTTCTCGGGAATAAATACGGATCATCGAACTCCGTGAGACGCCGGGTTCAGGCCCTCCGGTTGTTTTTTGATTTTCTGATGGTACAGAATATTTTTCCGGAAAATCCCCTGAAGAAAATGGCGGTCTCGCCCAAAGTTCTCGATAACCCTACTCCGACATTATTTCCCGACGTCATCAAGACGTATCAGATTCTTTGTCAGAGGATTGAAACCACCGAGGGAATAGCTAAACTGGTGTGCATGAGAAATCAGATTGTTTTTCATCTGATCTTCGGCGCCGGGCTTAAAGTTTCCGACATGGCCAAACTCCATCTGGGCAATATCCTGAAAGAGAAAAACGGCTACCGCGTCCTCGTCGATCACCCTAAGCGTGATCCTTATTCGATCCCGCTTCCGGAAATTTTTAAGAATGATTTCCTGGCCTATAAAACCGCCTATCAGGAAATGCTGAAAACTCAGGATCTGGAAATTGATGAACTCCTTTTCAACGCCAACCCTTACCGCATCCTCTCCGGAGGCCTTTCTCCCAGAGGAATTGAGCTGTTCTTTGAAGAAATCAGAAAAGAACTGAAGTGCGAGATGACGGCCAAATCTCTTCGCCAGTCCTGCATCATGAAATGGCTCAATATGAACATCAATCACACAACAATCAAGGAATGGATGGGAGTGACTCCTGCTTATTCGCTTGAACTGTATGTAGAGGAATGGAAAAAAGATCCCGCGAAATTTATCTTCCAGGACCTGGAGGAAGCGTGAGTCTTCATATCCTCCGCACCTTCGAACTCGCTCGCCTGGGACTCGGAACCACGTGGCCCAATCCGATGGTGGGGGCCGTGATCGTGAAAGACGGCAGAGTGATTGGTGAAGGCTATCACCGGAAATCGGGTGGAGCTCACGCGGAAGCGGACGCGATCAACAACGCGACCGAATCCGTCCGTGGGGCAACGATCTACGTGAACCTTGAACCTTGTTGCCACACCAATAAGAAAACTCCTCCCTGCGCCCAGAGGCTGATTGCTGAAGGAATTTCCCAAGTCGTGATCGCCAATCTCGATCCCAATCCTGAGGTTAACGGGAAAGGCATGACTCTTCTTCGGGAGAACGGCATCGAGGTCGTTTACGGCATCCATGAAGAATTGGGTGCGGAACTAAATGAAGTTTTTTTTCACGCGCAAAGAACCAAACTCCCCTTCGTTCATCTCAAGATGGCCTCAACTCTTGATGGAAAAATTGCGATGGAGAATGGACAATCCCAGTGGATCACGGGTGAGTCCGCAAGAAACGAAGTTCATAAGATGCGGAGTACGCATCAGGCGGTAATGGTCGGAGCTGGAACTCTCCGTGCTGACAATCCGAAACTCAATGTGCGCTTGCCGGAATATCAAGGCGAGCAACCTATCCGGATTGTGTTTACGGGTTCAGGAAACCTTCCCTCTGAGAGCCATCTCTTTACCGACGAGCTCCGGGAAAAAACGCTGGTGTTCACCAAAACCGAGACAAGAGTAGATCTTCCTTCTCATCAAATCATCAAAGTGAAAGATTTGAGACATGCGATGGAAGAACTCTACCAAAGAAAAATCATGAATCTTCTTCTTGAGGGCGGCCCCTGCCTCTCCGGAGAAATGATGAGAGAAAAACTTATCCAAAGAGTCAGTGTGTTTCTTAATCCCAGTTTTCTGGGAGAAGGCGCATCCAACTTCGGAAACTTTGGACTGAAAAATTTAAACGACAG
>JBKJNQ010000197.1:0-2600 GCA_046593575.1 Bacteriovoracaceae bacterium | reverse complement strand
CAGAGTTATTCTCCGGGATATCGGTAGGTCTCGGCCATCCGGTATACTTCAGACGCCATCTCCATCAGGATGAAATGCGACTTTTCGGCGTCTTTCACATAACCCTCAGGATGAGAGACGTGCCAGTTCCAGGCGTGAGTAACGATGGTTTCCATGTCAGGGTATTTTCTTTCCCATCCAAAATGCTCACGGATTTTTTTGGAACTTGCTACCAGTGTCGCAGGATCTCCCGCTCTTCTCGCGCCTTCTTCCACAGATATTTTTCTTCCGGTGACTCTTTCGCAAGCTGCGATGACTTCTCTGACTGAGAATCCATTTTCAGATCCAAGATTGAAGATCTCACCTTTTCCGGGTACGAGATTTTCAAGTGCCAGAACATGAGCGCGCGCCAGATCCATGACATGAACATAATCGCGGACACAGGTTCCGTCTGGAGTTGGATAATCTGTTCCGAAGATTTTCACAGCTGTCCCTTCACGGGCGGCCATAAGAATTTTGGGAATGAGATGACTTTCCGGCTGGTGATCTTCACCGATCGATGCGTCCGGAGATGCTCCTGCGACATTGAAGTAGCGAAGAATGGTGTAGCCCATGCCATAAGCATGGCAAGCATCATCGAGGGCCATCTCAACCATCATCTTCGAGCGTCCATAAGGATTAATGGGATTTCTGAGATCGGTTTCCTGTATGGGAGTTCGTTCTGGGTTTCCGTAAACGGCAGCCGTTGATGAGAAAACAAATTTTTTGATTTCGCAAATGTTCAGCGCCTCAAGCAGACTCACGGCATTTGAGAAATTGTTCTGATAATACTTAAAAGGATCGGTCACACTCTCGCCAACTTCAATATCAGCAGCAAAGTGCATGACCGCTTCAATCTGATGAAGCTTGATCTTATTCACGATGAGGTCAACGTCTTCCGTTGAGGCCAGGATGAAAGCTGCGCGGGAATCAACCGCTTCTTCATGTCCCTTTGAGAGATTGTCGAGAACCAACACCTCGTGACCAGAATCAAGAAGTTCCCTGACAGCATGACTTCCGATATATCCGGCACCACCGGTAACTAAGACTTTCATCTTCTCTCCTAGCTTAAAGGGTGAACGCTGAACTTAGGCCACAGTATACTTTCTTTCTCGAGGCATGTTTTGGCGAGATTGAGAGATTCTCCGATCACCACATGCATATCGAGATACCGGTAAGTTCCCAGGCGACCAATGAAGGTGACGTTGGTTTCTTTCTCGGCCATTTTTACGTAGCGCTCGAGAAGTTCCTTGTCGTCATTAAGTTTCAACGGATAGTAGGGCGTATCCTTCTCTCCGCAGAGAGCAGAATATTCCTTGAAGCAGACAGTTTTTTCGTGAGTTTCCCAGGGAGTGAAATGCTTGTGTTCGGCAATTCTTGTGAATGGAACTTTTTCTTCACAGTAATTGATGACGGGATTTCCCTGGAAGTCGCCGTTTTCCACAAAGCGCTCAAATTTTAGCGTGCGGTAACCAAGGCGGCCGTGTTGAAATTTATAAAACCCATCCATGGGCCCACTCCAAAAGACGTGGTCAAAATCCCTTTTTCTTTCTGGTTCAAGTCGCATGCCTAGGCGGACATCAATGTCATGATGATCAAGAATTCGTTTCACGATTTCGGTATAACCCGAGACCGGGATCCCCTGGTACTTTTGATTATAGTAATTGTCGTCATAGTTAAAACGCACTGGAAGGCGCTTCAAGATAGAGGCGGGAAGTTTCGAAGGCTCAACTCCCCACTGCTTCTTGGTGTAACCGTAGAAGAAATTCATGTAGAATTCCTTCCCGAGGAATTTCATCGCCTGGTCTTCAAAACTCTGCGGTTCTTTGATGGATTCATCGGCCAGACCGCCGACGAAATCCCGCGCTTCAGCCGGGCCCATGCATTTCTGGAAGAATTGATTGATCGTAAGAAGATTGATCGGAAGCGAGAAAACACCTTTAGAAGTATGGGCCTTCACTCGATTCACGAAAGGTTCAAATTTGCCCCAACGGTTCACATAGTCCCAGACGTCTTCACGACTGGTGTTGAAAATATGCGGTCCATATTGGTGAACCATCACTCCGGTCTCTTCATCACGTTCGGTGTGACAGTTTCCCGCGACGTGCGGGCGCTCGTCGAACATCGTCACACGGAATTTTCCGCTCTCAACAAGTTCACGGGCAAGAACAGCTCCGGCAAAACCAGCACCAGCAATACCAATGTGGATCTTCATCAAGTCATCTCCTGTTGATCAATCTGGACTTCAAGTTGGTCAATATATCTTTCCAGCGCATCTTCGAGCGGCGGAAGCATGGTGTATCTTTCTGACGACAGGACTGAGTTCTTTGGACGCGGGGCCTTGAGGTTCATTTCATTCGTGGTCATACCGATAATCTGCGCGGGACTGACATCAATTTTCGTCCGCGCAATATCGACTGCTTTCTGGGCGAATTCCTGCCAGGTCACCTGGGATTGATTCGTAAGATGGACAATTCCTCTTTCTCCGTCGAGCAGCAGATCAATCGTGGCGTTGGCGAGATCGGGAACATAGGTCGGGGACATTTTCGTATCACTGGCAGCAATCACTTCATTGTTCTTCA
>JBKJNQ010000188.1:0-16665 GCA_046593575.1 Bacteriovoracaceae bacterium | reverse complement strand
ACCCCGAATACCTAGCTTCACTTAAGTCAGTTGCAAAAACTATCTTCAACGAAATAAACCCACTAAAATCGGCTCGAGCTGCACCCGTCCCTCAACCCTCATTTGTTACAAAAATGCTAACCCGCCCTGAGCCTCGAGCAGTTATATCCGGAATTCTTGCCGGATGGGCAGCAACCATGTTTATGCATGCAAACAAGCAAGCTAAAGTAGCTAAAAATAGAGCTGAATTCCTTCGTAAACTTAAAGACAGCTTCAATGATGCTAACGGTGCTATTAGTTGTACAGCAGAAGAACGAAGCATGTCAGCGAATGCAAACTGCTACTGCTATACAGAAGGCGGGCAGAGAAACTCTGCAAGAGGTAGCTCACAAGTTTGTCAGCAGCTTTGGTCAGGGCAAACCCCTGGTGCGGCTGGGACTTATGCGAGTACGGATTTCTCAACTCAAAAAGTTTGTATTGCTTCAAATGGCTCAGTCGATGAATCTTGTTCTTGTCGGGCGACCAAATCTTGTTCATCGACTCTTTCAGGATCTGGATCCAGTTTAGGTTTAAGTGCCCTATCTGCAGCTTCAAATGGACTGCAGCCTTTAAATCAAATTACAAGTGGTCAGGTTGGAGCAGGAAGTATTAATGGTGCTGCTTCTTTAAATACCGCTGCAAATCTCCTTGCCGGAAAAAAGAAACTTGAAAGCCAGCTTAAAGATCCTAATCTGGCCGCTAAAAACTCTAAGCTCGCTGAACAGATAGAAGGAAGTCTTATTGCCGCAGCTGCTGGACAATCAGCTCCTTTTTCGAGCTCATCTTCTTTGCCGTTGAATATGACTCCTTCTCAAGCAGCCTCTGCACTGGAAAAAGAACTTAACGATTCTGATAGAAGTTTTGAACAAGTAAACGGCTCTCCCGCTTTAGCATCTCCTGGAAATACAAATCCTGGTGAATCAGTAGATTTCTCACTCGCTGCCGAACAACCAGCGGCTGCATCGACAGATTCACAGCTTGCTGAAGTAATGGCGCAGGATCTGAATTATGGACAGAACGATATTACAAAATCAGATTCGAATATTTTCAAAATTCTCAGTAACCGCTATCAGCGAAGTGGAATGAGAAGACTGTTTGATGAAGAAGGAAAAACAAAAGCTGAGCAAGCGAACAAAGAAGATATCTCTCAATAGAATGTGAATATCTTTTAAGATTTGCGTTTATCTTTAGAATTTCGGTGCCATTGTGACTCTGTTCACTGGTGCATTCTGATACTTTAATCTTTCCGCGAAGATACTCTCCTCCTATGCTGTAACCTTTACAACAAATCCCACGAATGGATTCAGGTGGTTGCATGCGAGGAAGCATCGTAAATAGTTGTAAGTAAAAAGTCGTTTGAATAGCTCTCCGTACTGGATATGAATGAGGTATTGGAAACATCTCATTCAAACGGAGAGACGTTATGAAATTTATTACTGCAGCTATCGTATTGCTATCCACTTTAGTGGTTGGGCAAGACGTTCAGGCCCAAACACGTGGCCCACGTTACAACCCAGGCGGAGGATCTTCTGGATCTTCACGTCCATCACCTTCAAGCTCGGGATCATCTTCTCGTCCGAGCCCATCAAGCTCTGGATCTTATCGTCCAAGCCCAAGTCCTTCGAGCTCTGGCTCAAGCACTCCACGCGGCCCACGATACAATCCGGGCGGATCGTCTTCGCCAAGTACACCGACGTATCGTCCTTCACCATCGCCGAGCACTGGAAGCACTTACCGTCCTTCACCGTCTCCGACTCCTTCTACTCCACGTGGTCCACGCTACAATCCAACTCCTTCTACTGGACCAAGCACTGGAACTTATCGTCCGACTCCAGGACCGAGCACGGGAACTTACCGTCCAACTCCAGGACCGAGCACTGGAACATATAATCCAACTCCACGTGGCCCACGCTACAATCCAACTCCATCTACTGGACCAAGCACTGGGACATACCGTCCGACTCCAGGACCGAGCACTGGAACTTATCGTCCGGGTCCAACAGGCCCGACTGGTCCACGCTACAATCCTCCAGGAAACTACCGTCCGGTTCCACGTGGTCCGGTTGTAAATCGTCCGAATGGTCCAGTTGGCCCACGTTATAATCCACCAGGCTCACCTTCTTACCGTGTTCCTGGTCAGCGCTATAACCCGGGTTCAAACTACGGCCGCAATTATCCGCGTCCTTCGACTGTGTATCGTCCAATTCGCACGACATACAACACTCGCTATTATCACCGTCCGTATGGATACTCTCCGATCCGTTACACAAATTATTATCATGCTTCGTACAGATACCCGTACATGAACTCTACGCACTGGTACCACACGTATGACTGGTATTCTTATGTCTACAGATCTTACCCGAACTATATCTACGCAAACTGGATCTTCTACCCGGCAACTGGTTACTCAAATGGTTACTGGACGATCGATGAATATCCTTACTACGTGTACAACGGTTACAGAAACCGTTACAGCCCAGTTGATTATTGTAACTACCAGCTCGTTGATCAATACGATCACAACACTGTTCAGAGTTACTGGGGACAAGTTTGTAATACTGGTTACGATCAGTGTTCAATGGAACGCGATCGCATGAATGCTCAGATGGGTGAATACCGTTACTTCTGTTCAGAGACTTATAGAGATGAGTCGTATAACAACTCAACTCCTACTTACGATGATTCGAACTACTCATCTTCAGAAGAATGTTCTGATGTTGATGGTGACGGTTACTGTGATGAAAATGGTTCTGGTAACTACGATCCGAACTATGATCCAAACAGCTGTACGACTCCAGAAGGGTACGCTTGTTAATCTGACTTCTCAGGCCTTCCTTCGGGAAGGCCTTTTTATTTGACCCCGATCGCTTTCAGCCATTCGGGAGTTGCATCCACCAACTTCCTTTCCTTCATATCAAATAGTCCCACGGTGAACTCTGCTTCAGAGGCGACCTTCCCATCAGGCTTAATCATTGTTTGCTCGAGGACCATGATTCTGGAACTCACAAGTGCGATAGTGCGGGATTTAATGGTGATGACTTCACGATTGAGTAGCTCACGCTTAAAACGAATCTTCATATCAAGAATCACAGGCCCGATCTGAATCTTTTTAATGTGATCGAGTCCATAGCCATTTTTAGTAATGAAGTCCCAACGGGCCTCTTCATAAAGCTGAGCATAGACGGCGTTGTTGACGTGTCCGAAACTGTCGAGATGCAGCGCGCGAATTGTTAGCAGATACTCGAAGACATGATTACTCATTCGTCGAGATTCTTGGCCTCAATGCGCTTATCCGCCTGGACCTGAGAGTAGCGTTTAGAAATTTTGGCAAAGATTCCCGAATCTCTTCCATCGATATCTCCGGAAGCAATTGAGCGATCTTCTTCAAGGGATCCGCCGGCCTTACCATCGAACAGACTTCCGAATGGGTTTTCCTCTTTCATAGGCTTGATCGCCTGGAAAGCTCCCCCACCAGCAATGTTATATTTACCGTCGGCTTTGTTGGCCTTGATGTCATTTTCTTTTTTAGAATCATCTACACCCGGAGTTCCGCCACCAAGCGAAGCAGTTCCTCCACCAGCACCGGCACCACCGCCTGAACTACCACCACCTTGACCGCCGCCTGGTTGAATGCTTGCAGCTGCCGCAGGATCGAGGATTCCATTTGCTATCTTTGCTTGATCGGTAAATGGATTGTTCGTATCTAAAACTCTGTTGTCACCTGCATCGCCTAATCCTGTTGTCGGGGCCAGATCCTCATCACCAGTTGGAACTGGTGTGAATGCATTGTTACCGAAGTCCCCGCCAAAATTAAATCCGCCATCACCAAGACCTGATCCAGCAACGCGCTCGCCGGCACTTCCACAACGTGGATCAGTGGGAGTTGCCTTACAAAGTTCAAAGGTCGCAGGATTGTATGGGTCTTCAGTAGATTTTTTTGCTTCTTCAACTTTCTTAGCGATGTTACCAAGCTGACTTGCTTTGATACCGGCTTGAAGTGCTTTGGCAGCGTAGAGCATTGCTGCAGTCGTGAATGCGCCCTTGGCTTGTTTATTAGCGAAGACAAATCCATTGTACTGACGAAAGGCCCTTTCAGCGGCAGGAGCACAGTCTGCTGGTCTTGAAGGAACTGCAGCGGCTGTTGCAAATAATTCCGAAACTGGTGCATTGGTAGGTGGTGTTGATTGGACTTGAGGATTCTGAGCTCCTCGCGTTTGAGCTGCAGGGACGCTCTGGCCACAGGCCTTTTGAGTGAATGCTGATTGATCTTCTTTGATCCATGACTGAACTTTAGAATAGAGTGCTGCAACTGCAGCGGCATAAGCAGCAGCTTGTTGTTCGTTTAGTGCTTTGGCACTATTTACTGTTTTCACCTGAGCATCATATGCTGCGTTTTGCGCATCACCATTGGACGCGCGTTGATTCACATCTCTTTGGACTTGGTTCTGAACGTTATTCGTTTGCACACCCTGAAAAAGCTGCATGGCCGCTTCAGCGACAACAATATTGTTGTACATAGAAAGAGCACTCATACATGAATCATAGTCAGCAGTGACTCCTGCTTTTCTTTCACAAAAAATTCTTCCATCCTGAGATGGAGTCTTGTCATAGCCTGCTAATGTACTACTAAGCCTATTAGAAATGTATTCATACCCTCTGCAGACCTTAACTTCAGTCGCTGCATCAGGAGGTAATGCAGTTTTTCCAGCTACTGCATCTTGAGCTAGTGGAACCGCAGGACCGGTGGCACTCGTGAAATAAGCGGGTGTTGGCGTTGCAGGCACCAAAGGTGATGATGACATTGTTGTTGTACAAGACGTACTGAGAGGATTGGTGCGATTGTTGTTATTGCCGTTGTTACTTCCACCGCCATTCTGCTGTCGGCCACGCTCTTGGTAACAAGCATTGATTGCCGCTTGTCGTGTAGCTTGGGGTACAGTCTGATCCTGATTTTGTTCCTCACAAGTTTGCTGTGTCTGCGCATAACTTGCGGCTGAACCTAAGAGCGTAATGAGGATAAAAATTTTGTTCATAAATTCTCGCTTTAACCTATTAACCTTATCGGCTAATGGCCTATAATCTTGATTTGATTATAAATCTGAACGCTAAGTTGCTGATTTATGGATCTAGTAAGGTCAGTAATTGCGGGAAGTTACAAGAAAAGCCCCTCTGAGAGGGGCCCTTGGGATGACTTTAAAAAATGGCGTTACGGGGTTGGTAATTTCTTACGTTCAAAGAATCGTTGGTAATTGGAGAAGTAACGATTCGAGACTTGTTTCCAGAGTGAGCCTTCTTTGTTTTTCGAAATATCATTTTCTGTAGATTCAAAATTATCAAGGCTATTTCCAAGTGCATCTTTTGAAGATTCAGCAGCAGCTGGAGTTGAGGCAAGTGTACCATCAGTAATTGTAGGTGCTGTATTTGCTGCAGTTTTGTCATCACCTTTAGAAGTTGGAACTGCAATCACCTCGCCCGAACTGGCCTCAGTAATATTCTGTCCGCTTTTTACATCAGTAGCATCGAGAGAAAGTTTACTTAATCCAAGACCAGCAACAGACTGACTTTTTGAGGCCATCTCTTTATCAAAAGCGGCCTGCATAGAATTAAGTGTATCCTGCATTTCTTTTTGTGTGCCAACTGCAGGTTTTCCCTCTGATGCAAGTCTGGCATTCGTCTTCGCCAATTGCTGTTTGTAGATATCGTTAATTTTTGCTGCTGAAGCATTCAGATTACCAACTGCAACATCTGCTTTTCCAACGTTGCCGCTTGCTGCATCGTTCGCCAAGCCAACTCCAACATTCACGACACGTTGAAGTTCTGGGTTAGTACTCAGTGAACTGATATTGATACTCGGGAATTTCAATGGATCAGAACATATCGTTGAAAATTCCTGTTTCGAGTTTAAGCAAGTTGTTGTTCCGGAAACTCTAGTCCCTGTTGGTAATGAGGTCACAGCAGTGCCAGAAGTAGCGCCTGAAGTTGTTCCTCCCGAGGATCCACTAGTCACACCTGCCAGAGATCCCGAACTTGCTCCTGAGCTCGATCCGGAAGTGACTCCCGACGATGCACCAGCTGTAGTATCTTCAGTATTAGGGCCTTTGCCGTCAGTTTCCCGATGAAACTGAGCAATAACTTCTTTTAATTTTGCGATATCTGAATTTAATTTACTGACCTCTCCATCAACTTCGCCTTTCGCCATCATTGCAAGCCCAGCCGAAACGGCCATACCAGCGATTCGGCCAGCAAAGCTGTTGAAGATTCCAACAAGCGCTCCTTGGGCAACGACGTATCCCGCAACAGCTCCTAACAATGCACCAGTAAGTCCACCACCAGATAAAAACGTAAATGCAGCGACGATGGCAGTTGATTTAATTGTTCCTAAGGCCAAAGCTGCGCCAGGGACACAACCTAAAGGTGGATATAAAAATTCAGCTGCAGCAAGTGCGGCTGCCGCAGTAAACATCATTGCCGCCGCACCAATCCACTTGGAACGTTTTTGTGCGAGCTTAAGTTTTTCTTCTTTATCTTTCAACTGAGCTTCGAGAGATTTTAATTGAACTTCCCCGCCCTTCACCCCACTTGCTCTCAACTCTTCCATGCTTTTATCTGTTGCTTCAAGCTGATCTTTTTGGGCTTTACCACCATTCATTTCACCCATCAGGTAAACTGCTGCACCGGCAATGTACAAGAGAAGGGAGGGTGATTTTAATCCACAAGCAGCTGCGAGGGAAACTCCGACAGAGGCAATCGCTATTCCAGTAAGCTGCCCGGTAATTCCAGCTGCACGAGCAGGCATAGGTATCAGCATGAGATGAAGGGCAATTAAAATGGTGAATAATTTTCTCATAACGAAATCCTACTTTTTCGAATTCTCAACAGGCTGTGGTTCATTTTTCGAAAACAGTCTTGGGTAATTAAAAATGTAACGATTAGAAACTTGCTTAAAGATTGATTCTTCTTTTTTCTCAGACACATCTTTTTCATTGTATTCAAACTGTTCGTTCATATCTACGTCAGCGAGCTTAGGAGTTTCAACCGCTGCATCTGAAGGGATTACACCTTCATTAATAGTGGATGATGAAGGGATTGCGAGAGCTGTTCCACCTACAATCTTTTCATTAGTAACAGCAGCAGAATCTTTTGTAGCATCCAGAGAATTAATTCCGGAAGCTTTTGAACTAGATGCTTCAAGTGATGCGAGTGCTGGCCAGCTCGAGTTTGAAGAAATTGAGCTTCTCATTTGGGCCAGACGGGCCTTCTCTTCCGCATCGAAGTCACGTGGCGATTTACCTGAACGCTTAAGCTGATCATTAAGTTGTTTCTGGAGATTTTTTTTCACATCACTGAGTTTTGCCGCTAACCCAGCTAGTCCTGCAGCTGCTACGTTTGCCTGTCCGATGTTGCCGGAAGCAACAGCATTACCCATCTCATTGGCAAGATTGGCAGCATTCTGAAGAGTCGGAACATTTATGTTTCCTTGAAGCTTAGGATTTGGAATTTTGACTACTGAGGTACAAGAAGCTTCCGAGAAATTACCGGTCTTCGACATACAATGTCTTGCGAGATCTGTTTCAACTGAAGGAAGTGGAGTTATGGCAGCATTTGCTGCTAGCGGAGTAATAGAGCCTGCTCCACCTTCACTTCCAGATGTTGTTCCATTACCTACCCCAGCCGTTGAAGATGACTCGGCTTTGTAATTGGCGATCGCATTCTCAAGTTTTTCTACGTTCGACTTGAAGACTTTTTCTTTCTTCCCAAGTTCCATGGTGATGAGAAGAGCTAATCCAGCCGATACTCCAAACGCAATCATTCTTGCATCTGCCATCTGCTGAGCGCCCGCTCTTCCCGCATCAGCTGCAAGGATGCTGGTTGTGAGTACTTTCTGGAATAACAATGAACCAGCAGCGCCGATTGCCATTCCGCCCATTCCATTACCCATGTTTGAAGCAGCTCCGTAAGCCGCGGAGATGGCCATTCCCTGAAAACCGCTGACTGGGGTAGCGTTACAGCCCGCAAATGAAGTTATAAATGGAGGAACTTTTTCCCGCATAGACTCCATAACTGCTAAACCGGTTGCAGTTGTATAGATGGCGGTGATGGCCATCATCCACATCTTCCGGCTTTTGATCATTTCAAGGTTTTTCTTTTCATCGGCAAGAGCAGTTTCCAAAGTTGTTTTCTGAACATCTCCGCCTTTCATCTTCTCTGCATCCATCTTGAGAGCTTCCGCAGATTTTTTATGAAAGTTACCTTGACCTTTACCACCGAGAATTTCTTTGGCGATATATGCAACTCCCCCGGCCATGTAGGCCATGAGAGAAGGTTGCATGGTTGATAAGCTACAGCCGACAATGATCGTACTTCCGATGGCCCCACTGGTGATCCCTAAAATCTGATCCATCCAACCACCACCGCCGCCTTCTGATGATCTGAATTGATCACCAGCAGCTGCAGGCTTTTCATCGGCCGCAAATGCAACTGGTGCGATGATCATGTTGAGACACATAAGGAACGCTAATAGTTTTCTCATGTTGCTATTTTACCCCAGATAAAAAAAGTCCTGCCAAGAAGTTGAATTCTGATGGCAGGACGATACTAACTTGTGAATTTAACAGAACCAGCTGCGTAAGCTTAGCCGCCAATTATTATTGCTTCTTCTTAGGCTTAACCTTCTTCTTTCTACCTTTCAGAATAAGAGCAATGACCGCTCCCACCACGACAACCGCGATAACCATCATCATATCGTCGTCGCTGGACTCACCACCACGCTGCTGAGTACGGTTAACCTGGAGGTCTTGAGCGGCACTCGGGATAAAGTCCTGGTTCGCGTAATTCGGATCTTCAGCATTCGTTGGACGAAGATTTCCGAGATCTGTTTTCTTCTGACGGAAAACTCTGAGAGTTGAAACGAGTTTATCGATAACTGTGAGGTAAGAAGAATAAAGGTCTTTTGTGACTGAGAAAGTTACGGCAACACCGAGATCTTCTTTCACTGTCGCGAGATAGCGAGTGTAAAAACCAGGAACTTCGGAGGCCAGGTGAAGAGCATCTACCCATTGGTGATCGTTGATGCTCGTGAGTTTTGTATTCTTAGGTTCAGAGATCTGTTTTTTTCCACCCGGAAGATTGTATTCTTTTGATTTTTTGAGATAGGCCATGTACTCATCGATACTGTCCTGCTCTCCACGAATTTTAGCTGCCAGAATGATGATCGCTTCTTTTTTTCGGTCAGCGTTTTCTGACTGGCAAACGTACTCAGAACCTTCGAGGGCACAATCCCATCCTGGCGGAAGTTCAAACTCACAATATTTACTCGCAAATCTTTTTGCGAAAGCATCTGATCCAATCAGGAGTGCGATGGTTAAGAGAAGAGATTTCAGCTTCATGAGCTATCCTTGGAATAAAAGACTTTCTTAAATTCTAACCGATGTTGAGATGCATACAACTAGCTAAAATTCTTCCCGTGCCTGATCGTTATGCTCAACCTTTGAGATTAATGGTTTAGGCCAGTGAAAGGATTTCTACTTCAACGTGACTCTGCCAACTAAACCCTCTTTGATTTCTTTGGCTAGGTTATAGCGATGGGTGAGTTTGACGATGGCCTTTTCGGCCGAAACTTTAATGATGACTCCTCTGGCGACCAGCGAGTTGCCACCCACATAGTCGAACTCAAAAAAATCGACCTTCATGCCTTTCTCAAGATCATTAGAAAGTCCCTTGTCGAGAACGACATAGGTTTTCTTCTCAGAAACTTTCGTGACTGTGGCCTCGAGATCATAAGTTTTAAACTGGGAGTCGACGAGTTTCTCTTCCGATTGATCAAGCCTTCTTACGAGTGAAATTCCAAAAGTCGTACCAAGATCGGTCGAGCGTCCTGCCACAACCTGAGAGCCTTTGAACTCTACTCTCCACGCTGGACCCATACTGAAATTGAGACCTAAATAAGGAGCAATCCATTCGCGGTTGATGGAATTGTATAATTGCGAAGCACCCTGGTTCCATGCAGGTCGATCAGTGGGATCACTTTCATAGGTCGAATTTTTAAGTGAAGTCACTCCATCGACACCAAGAAGAGCGGCGACGTAACGGAATTGAAGAGCGATTTCTCCGTTCCAGTAAAACTCAGTCGAAAGATCATCTCCCGGACGGCGCCATCCCCCACGAAAAGTATAATGGTTGTTGGAAAGTGAGGAATACGTCACACCAAGTCCCAATGAGTATTCATTGCCTTGATCACCCAGGATCAAGCGGTTCAGATCATTTGTCGAAGATGCATCGATCTCATCATTGGAATAAGGGTTATATCGGAACATTCCCTCGAGAGTGAACTGCGTGCGATTCACAGGCTCAAAACCAAAAAGGAATCTCGCAGCGATTGACTGGATTCCTCCTGCCTTCGCTGTGTAATCATCCGTGCCTGAAGTAAAATGAGATTGCTGTTGCCTGAAGCGTGCACTCAGCCCCGCATTGAAATCATCCGTGAGACCAAACAGTCCGCCGATCTCTCCCTGATATCTTGAAAAACTATTTCCATCTGTAAGACTTGTTCTCTTCCCTTTCTGGTCTACGACTTTTGAAGTCTGGAAATAATCGCCTGAGAAACGAATTTCAGAGCCACGCTCTTTCAGAACTCTCGTCGGAGGCACATAGCTTGTTTGCCCCCACAGAATGGCCGGGGCCAGAAGTAAAAGTATCGAAAGGAAATTCATTCTTCCATTATATGGAAACTGGCGCACTTTGCAAAAGAGCGTCGACAGGTTTATCGAAGCTCATCAAATCGGCCTCCCGGTACCAGATGCCGTTGTTCTTGGAGAACAGGCAAATGGACTCAAACGGAAGCGAAGTGAATTCCTGAAACTCCTGACGGGCCAGCTCGATGGATGAGTGAAGGTCAAACTCACCACTGTATCGACCGATCGTGAGAAAGGTCTTTTTGCTGTCTTTGAGCTTTTTCTCGCGCTCATGAATATAAGACTGGCAGATTGAGAAGAGAGATTCCTGGCAGAAGGCCAATTCTTCCTCGAGAACTGCATTCAGATAGAGAATTTTGTTCTTCTTGTGTTCCTGAACATCGATGCCAGTAAATTTCACTGCATGATTTTCGGTATTCTCGAAATAGAAAGCTTC
This sequence comes from Bacteriovoracaceae bacterium, assembly GCA_046593575.1. GTDB lineage: Bacteria > Bdellovibrionota > Bacteriovoracia > Bacteriovoracales > Bacteriovoracaceae > Peredibacter. Next base: position 5,517 of record JBKJNQ010000188.1, on the reverse strand, counting down.
GAGTTCCTCAACGAGTTCCTGCTGGAGAGGTTTGAACTCTGTCACTTCAACTTCAAAAGGTGGCACGATGGGGAGATGAAGGTATGGATTACTCTGATACTTGGTATCAAATCTTGACCTGAAGCTTTCAATGTTTTTAGCAAAGCTGTTATCAGGATAAAAAGTCAGGCCGAGAAAAAGCTTCGTCTTCATATGACCCCCAGGGGAAATGGGTCGGAGCTTAATTCTATTTTACGGGCTGATGAGTTGAAAACAAAAGGAAATCGCAGAGGAATTTCTTCCCCTGCGACAGATATCGATTACTTGACTGGATTAAAGACTGCTGAAGGACCAAGTTCTTCTTCGATCCGGAGAAGTTGATTATATTTCTCCATCCGGTCTGAACGTGAAGCGGATCCGGTTTTGATATGTCCGGCACCTGAGGCAACCGCCAGATCAGCAATGAAAGCATCAGCAGTTTCTCCTGATCGATGCGAGATGATGGCCTTGAATCCATTTTCAAAAGCAAGTTTCAGGGTGTCCATGGTCTCAGAGAGTGAGCCAATCTGATTCACCTTCACAAGAATGGCATTGGCCTCTTTATTATCAATTCCGCGTTTGAGCATTTTAGCATTCGTCACAAAAAGATCATCCCCTACGTTCACGAGCTTACTTCCGAGCTTCGCCTGAAACTTCATGAACCCATCACGGTCACTTTCATCAAAACCATCTTCGATGGAATAGATGGGAGCTGTTTTCATGAGACCTTCGTAATAAGTGATCATCTGGTCGTTCGTGTACTCAGCCCCACCCATTTTATATTTCTTGGTCGCTTCATCATAGAATTCCGAAGCTGCGCAATCGAGAGAAATGGAGATATCAGTTCCCGCGGTATAACCAGCTTTCTTGATGGCATCGAGAATACATTCAATCGCCTCACCATGATCGCGCAAACTTGGTGCAAAACCGCCTTCATCCCCCACGTTGGTGGAATGGCCCTTATCGTGGAGAACTTTCTTCAGGTGATGGAACACTTCGACTCCGGCACGGAAATTCTCCGAGAAGCTTTTCTTCATGTGAGGAACAATCATGAATTCCTGGATATCAAGATTGTTCGAAGCGTGCTGCACACCATTGATGATGTTCATGAGTGGAGTCGGAAGTCTGAGTTTTCCGACAGCATTCGGACATTTCAGATCTTCATAGAGATAAAGATAAAGTGGTTTATTTTTAGCGAGAGCACCGGCACGACAGACTGCCATCGAAACACCTAGGATGGCATTCGCGCCGAGCTTGTCTTTATTTTCGGTGCCATCAATCTCGAGCATCAGATTATCAATTGAGCGCTGATCGAAAACACTTTTCCCGATGAGCTTGGGAGCAATAAGAGTTTTGACGTTACTCACGGCCTTGAGCACACCTCTTCCGAGAAACTTCGTCTTGTCGCCATCACGAAGTTCCAGTGCTTCACGACTACCTGTGGACGCTCCAGAAGGAACAGAGGCTCTTCCCAGCAAACCGTTTTCTGTGATGACATCAACTTCGATGGTAGGATTTCCGCGGGAATCCATTATCTGACGTGCGTGAATTTTCTTAATCGTACTCATAGGGGCTCCTTTTCATTCGATGAAACGGTACCCTACTCCTGAGCTTTTTGGAAGTTCCGACAGTCATCACGCACTGTCAAAAGATGTCAGGCTGCTTTTTTAAAGTGTGAAGTTGCCCACTCAGGTGGCTTGAAATTTGTCTTAGGAAACGGAAGCTTGTTTGCGATAAATTCTTCGAAGAAACTTGGGATATAACCAGTAGGAACCATCTCACCGATGAATTTCCCATCTGCTTCTTTCCCCGTCTGAACCCAGCGGAAGATATCTCGCACCACATAACGGCCATTCACGTCGATTCCGAGCACTTCGGAAATATGCGACGTTCTTCGTCCACCATCATGATAACGGGAACACTGAACGATAAGCTGAATGGTATCGCCGACCATTTTTTTGATCGTATCCGGCGGAATATTTGTTTCACCCATCAGACAAAGAGTTTCAATTCTCGTGCAGGCACCATCAGGGCTGTTCGCGTGAACAGTTCCCATGGAACCATCGTGACCTGTACTCATGGCATTCAGGAGATCGAGTGCTTCTGGTCCTCGTACCTCTCCGACGATGATCCGGTCCGGACGAAGGCGAAGGGCAGATTCCATGAGATCACGGATGGTGACGGCCTTAATACCGCGATCAGGATTTGCTTTTCTTGTTTCAAAGCGCACGACGTGCTCTGCTTTAATCTGAAGTTCGGCAGCATCTTCAATAATCAGAAGACGCTGAGTCTTCGGCATTCTTCCGCCGAGAACGTTCAGCATGGTGGTTTTTCCTGAGCCGGTACCGCCGGAAACAATCGTGTTCTTTCCGAGGTACATACAGCAATCAAGAAAGCGGGCACCATCAGGAGAGAGAGATCCGAAGGTGATGAGATCTTTCAACCCCAGCTTATCCTCGGAGAATTTCCTGATGGCGACCGTTACCCCACCTTTCGCCATTGGTGGTAATACCACGGCGATACGTGAGCCATCCGGAAGACGAGCATCCAGGCGTGGATTGTCGGAGTCAATAATTCGACCTACTGATTGCGCTACGGCACGCATAGACGCCATCAGTGACTCATCATCCGAAAACTTATTAGGGACCCGATAAACGAGTCCTTTCCGTTCAATAAAAATTTCAAAGGGACCATTGATCATAATCTCTGAGACCGTCGGGTCTTTGAGAAGATCTCCTATCGGAGACAGGAGGTTGGCAATTGCGTCCTGGAAAACACTACTCATTATCAGTATTCCTTAGGCGTCCATACTTCAGATTTTTCTGAGGCAATTTCACGCTTGGGTGAGAACTTCTTCATGACGACAATTTTTCCGTCACTCTTAGAGCTCGGACAGTAGAAAGCAAATTCTCCGGCCTTATCGAATGTTGCTTCCGCTTCAGTCACTTTGCCTTTGTTGGCAGCGAGAAAAACTTTATGACCTTCGACAATCATGCAGTGAGGTTCATCGAGAGTTGAAGTCACATAGAACTTCACCTTCTCACCTTCAAACACGGAAAGACTTTTTGGGTAGTATCCTTCTTTTGTCACGATGATTGAGATCTCGCGCGTCGGTTGCACTTTTTCTCCATCAAGCGCAAAGGCCAGAAGGGGCATAAAAAGAATGGGCAGTATGAACTTCATAAAAGGTCCTCTTTGTTCTCTCAGGATCTTATCGGTTCAAATGCTCCCGGGTTTTAATGTGAGTGAAGAAATACTCTCTAATACTCGAGTGTTTTAATTGCATAATAGGCAGGTGTTTCATAAGGGTGGGATTTCTTTAAGGCCGCAATGACATCCTCTGCCAGATGATCTTCGCAGACCATATCGACCTTGAGCTCCTCAACTCTTTCTAATACAGATTCTGAACCAATCGTCGGATTGCTCCCCGACAAAGGACGGAACTGCCCGATACCCTTCACTTCAAAGGAGCAAGAATCGTAATGACCGATTCTCCCTCCGCCAGCTTGAAACATGGCGTTCTTAACGGCATCCGCATCGTTAACGGGAACGTAAAATGAAATGTGAATCATGAAAGCTCCTTAACCTCATCCCAAACAAAAACTTACACTCTTTTAATGAAAAGAAAACTGAGTAGACAGGGTCTCATGAGAAAAGAAACAATAATTTTCAGCTAAAACAAATCCTAACACATGTAAGTGTTTTGATATCACGGAGGATAAAATGGTTTCATTTAAAGTAGCAGCATTGGCCCTCGGCCTTACGCTCGCTGGCTCAGCACTCGCTTGTTCTAATGATGGAAAAGACGGGTTTTTGCCTGAGAACGACTTCTACATTCCAGTAGGAAAATCTTTTGGTGGTTTGACTGAAGCTCAGTTCAACTCATCACTCGATCGCGTTATCGCGATCTATGAGCCAATCATCGCGAGCATGGGTGGTAAGCTGGTCGTTAACAAGAAATGGGATGATGGAACTGTAAATGCATACGCTCAGCAGTCAGGCAAAACATGGTCAGTTAACATGTTCGGCGGTCTCGCTCGTCACGAAACAATTACTGAAGATGGTATGTCTCTCGTAATCTGTCACGAACTTGGTCACCACATTGGTGGAGCTCCGAAGATCGGTGGATCTGCTACGAGTAGCGGAGGATGGGGCGGCGGAGCAGGTGCCAATAACTGGGCATCTAACGAAGGTCAGTCTGATTACTTTGCTGGACTCAAGTGTCTCCGTAAGACATTCCTCAATGATGACAACGCAAGCATCGTAGCTTCACTTAATGCTCCTAAGACTCTCGAAGACGCTTGTAAAAAGTCTGCGAAAGGCGACAGAGAAGATTCTGCTCTTTGCGTTCGTATCGGTATGGCCGGTAAGTCAGTAGCGAACCTTTTCTCGGTTCTCTCTAAGCTTCCTGATACGAAATTCGAAACTCCTGATGCAGCTATCGTAAGCAAAACTAACGATGCTCACCCTAAAGCACAGTGTCGCCTTGATACTTACTTCCAGGGTGGACTCTGCGAAATTAGTTTCAACGAAGACGTTTCTCAGACAGATGAAGTGAAAGGCACATGCCATCCTTCACTCGGTCACAAAATCGGGACACGTCCTCTCTGCTGGTTCAAGCCTAAGCAGTAATTTTGACTCTTTTCTCAAAGGGCGGCAGTTGCCGCCCTTTTTTTTTATGTCCAGAGCACAAAGCGCATCCCGACTAGACAAGATTTTTCCGGACCTCAAGAATAGGCCAATACAAGGAGACGTGTGATGCTAACCTTCCTCGTTCCCCTGCTTATTTCTCTCCATGCAATTTCCTGCACCGAACCTGGTAAAGGATTTCTTCCCGCAAATAATATGAAGATTCCTGTGAATTCTAAATTTGCGGGGCTGTCTAAAGAACAATATGACGAGGCGATTGATAAAGTTTTGAAGGTCTATGGGCCCATCGTAAAAAAATGGGACGCAGAACTTATCATGGAACGGAAATGGGATGATGAGACTGTTAACGCAGGAACCTTTCGCGACGAATCCGGAAAGCATTGGCATATTAATCTTTATGGAGGCTTTGCCCGTCATCCTTTGATTACGCAGGATGGTTACACTCTTGTGATCTGCCATGAAATTGGTCATCACATCGGTGGAGCGCCTAAAAAAATAACTACTGAAGGCAAGATCTGGTCTTCGGCCGAGGGTCAGGCAGATTACTTTGCGTCCTTAAAATGTCTGAGAAAAGTTTTCGCTAAAGATGATAATGCAGAAATCATCCGCAACATGGAAATCCCCGAAGTCGTCCGGACTGAATGCAAAAAATCATTTCCGAAAGAAACTGATTCAGCTCTGTGCCTTCGGACCAACATGGCAGGACTTTCTGTCGCCCGTGTAAATGCAGATGGAAGAGAATTGCCTCCCCCGGAACTTGAACTGACAGACCCCACAGTTGTCGTCGCAACTAACAGTGCTCATCCGGAACCGCAATGCCGGCTGAATACGTATTATCAAGGTGCCATC
>JBKJNQ010000089.1:0-5508 GCA_046593575.1 Bacteriovoracaceae bacterium | reverse complement strand
CACGTGGAGAGTGATAAAATCTGAGGATTTGAGAAGTTCATCCAGCGTGTTGACGTAACGTGCGTTTCCAAGGGGAAGCTTTTTCATGACATCGTAAAAGAGAACTTTAAGTCCCATCGACTCGGCCAGAACACTCACCTGACTACCGATGTGCCCGTAGCCCACAATACCGAGTGTTTTTCCTCTGACTTCCCGTGATCCTTCAGCAGACTTCACCCATTCGCCCTTATGGGCCATGGTGTTCCTGTCACCGAGCTGGCGCGAGAGCGCCACCATTTCTGCAATCACAAGTTCGGCCACACTTCGCGTATTAGAGTGAGGAGCATTAAAGACAGCGACACCTTTTTTCCGGGCAGCAGAGAGATCAATTTGATTCGTTCCGATGCAGAATGCACCAATCGTGAAAGTACCCGAACAATGTTCGAGTACTTTTGCTGTCACTTCCGTCTTCGAGCGGATGCCGATCGCGCAATATTTTGGAACAAGGCCTATGAGTTCTTCTTCGGAAGGAGAATGAGTCAGGAGATCGACTTTGTAGCCTTCACCTTCAAGGATTTCCTTAGCGACGGGGTGGATGTTTTCAACAAGGAGGATGCGTGATTCTTCTTTCATGATGAGAATATGGTAATTCGGCTAGGTCTCTTCTGCCAGCGAAAATCAGGTTTACGCCACGTTTAATAGAGAAGAGATTGAACGTTTTTGATGACCATCGCATCGATTCTTGGGCGATAGTTCTGAGAACGGGCAGGAAGATAATCTGTCAGGATACAAAATACCACTGTTCCGGCCTTTGTTTCCACAAAACCTGAAAGTGAGGCGGTTCGTTTAAGTGTTCCGGTTTTCGCAAAAAGTTTTCCCTGAAGTGAGGAGAGGCGCTCTTTCAGTGTTCCCACTTCGCCCGGCTGGGCGAGAAGCATTTTGTAGTCATTGAAAGCGGCATCACTGTACATGAGTTTCAGAAGATCGATCTGAACTTTGCAATTGGATTTGTTTTCATACGAAAGACCGGAACCATCGACCTGGATAAAATCCGTACGATCGAGAGCTAATCCCTGTTCAGCATAAAAAGATTTAAGTGCTTTTGGTCCACCCATGGAAGTCAGAGTGGATTCCGCCATCGCGTTCACACTTTCTTTCAACATTTGTCCCAGATAGGCATTCGTCCGGAAGCCTTTCTTATAGGCAAACCAGCTGGTGAAAAGTTTCATCGTTGAGGCGGGCTTCACGATGACATTACGATTGGATTCAGAAAGGATCTGAGATGTTCCATCCGGCAGCATCAATTCAAAAGCATAAATCCATGTCCCATCATTGCGCTTGAAATTCGGAACAACACGATTACTTTCGGGTTGGGAGGCAAGGTTTTCTGCCGTGTCTTCATAAGGATCGAAAGCAAAGGCGACTGAAGACGACAGGAAAAGGAGAATTAAGAGCGTAAGATTTTTCATTCCCAGAGAGAATAAACTGTCTGTGAGCAAGCAGGGGACCGAGTGTAAAATCTATAGAGTCATGGGCCCAAACTTAAGGGCAACTTAATGTGAAGATGAATGTTTTCAATGCTCTGGACGCCGTCGCCGGTTAGCGTTATTCTCCCGGAATGAAATCTATGAGACCCATTCTAGTCGTTGATGATGATTCCGACATTCGTGATTCTATTGCGACAGCTTTAGAGCTCGAAGGTCATCTCGTTCTTCAGGCCGAGAATGGGAAAGTTGCGATGGATCTTCTTCTTTCTCTTTCTGATGAAGATCTTCCCCGCTGTATCATGCTTGATCTCATGATGCCGGTGATGAATGGTGAAGAATTTCTCCTGGTGATGGGTTCGCAAACTGAAATTCTGAGAGGTATTCCTGTTGTCGTTGCGAGTGCTAATGGCTCACTTCTGAGTGCGCAGATTTCGGCGACTGAAATCCTGAAAAAGCCCATCGACATCAATGATCTTTACCGGATCGCTGAACTGTACAATTAATCCAGAATAGATTCTTTTGTGAGAGCGGCGGACAGACCCGCTGGTCCTCCGCCGACAATAATCGCATCGTACATATTACTGGAGAATATCCCGGAATTCCCTTAAGCCTTTAAGCTCTTTTACCTTGGGCGCATATTCTTTCCAGAGAAGCTTCATCCGGCCTTTTCTCCCGGCATCCATATGGTAAATGTCATCGAGTTCTTTTCTAAGTTCCGGAATCACCTTGGCGACTTTTTCCAGTTCCGTTTTCATCTCATTAACTTTCATATACACCCCTTTATTACTCTAAGGACAGTTTAGGTTTTTGAAGAGAGTCAAGTCATACGCCGTGTGACTCACGGACCATTCCCTGATAAGATGAGTTCATGGCGCGTACTTTTACGTTTTATTTTCCACTTAAGGTTTCAGAGCTTGATGCTTTGGTGTCATCTTTTCAAAAAGAATTTGATGAACTGGTTCAGGACAGTTTCACTGAAGACGAGCTTGAAATCATGGAAAAGAAACTCGACGCTCTGGCCGCAGTCTATGTAAATCCCATTCTTCATGAACTGACTTTCGATGACTTCGAGGCAGATGAAATGCACCGGGCGTTTTTTGGGTCCTGCAAGAGCTCGCTGCTTCTTGAGAATCTTCCTTATCTTGAGACAAATCCTTTTCAGGTTTCGTGGCTTCAGCTTTTTCTTGAGCGCTTCAGTGATTTTCTCGCTGATAAAGGAAATCTCTCGGCCCTGGTCACGAAAAAAGAATTTCTCACGGAGCTCGAGCGCTTTAAGAATATGGATCCTCTCACAAAACCCGAAAAGCCTGCACCTAAGCCACTTCAGCATGGGATTAAGGCGCCGGTTCTTCCGATCGATTTTCTGATCCTTGATGTGTACAAGGAAATTCAGCGCCTCCATGAAGCGGGCAAGATGAATGCGGGGCTGGAAGCGGTGGCGAGTTTTGAGAAGGCGAGAAGAATATTTTCTATCATGAAAGAGGGGAAGCTCGACGCTAATTCTCTTCTGAGCCTTTCGGGTCTAAACACCAAGGATTTCGACGATCATCTCGAGAAACTAAAATTCATCCTGAGAAAAGTATAGGCTTCTACCTATCGTAACTATCAATGCCATTAGCTTCTTCCCAATGCTCATTTGTTCTATAAATGAGTCACAAGGAGTTCTTATGGAACAAGTTTCTGACCGTCGCTCATTTCTCACTAAAGGTATCGCTGCAGTTGCTGCTGCCACTCTTCTTCGGAATGCTGCCGCTGAGGATGCGTGTCCGGTTCTCACCCCGGCGCAGACTTCGGGTCCTTTTTATCCGGGTGAAAGCCAGTTTGGAAAAGACATCGATCTGACCCGTGTCCCGGGAGCCTCTGCGCGAGCTAAAGGTGATGTGATTTATGTAAAAGGTAAAGTTGTTGATCATCTTTGCCGTCCGGTTGCCCACGCGAATGTAGAAATCTGGCAGGCGTGTGCTTCAGGCAGATACAACAGCCCGAAAGATACGAATCCTGCACCTCTTGATCCCAACTTCCGTTATTGGGCGGAAACTTTTACGGATGAAAATGGTGAGTATGTTTTCAAAACGATCGTTCCCGGTGTTTATCCGGCCGATGAAAAATGGGATCGTCCTCCGCACATTCACTTCAAAGTGACGAAGCTCGGATTCCGCGAACTCGTAACTCAGATGTATTTCAAGGATCATCCGCTGAACGATATTGATCTTATTCTCCTGGATATTCCGGGAGCTCAAAGAGAAACGGTGATTGTGGATTTCAAGGAATCACTTCCGGGGTTTGAACCGGATACGAAGACAGGATTTTTTGAGATTGTGCTAAGACCGGTACGAAGCTAAAAAAAGAAAGGCCCCATTCGGGGCCTTTTTCTTATCTGTGCAGCTTAAAATTGAATGCCGTCATTTACAATCTTAACTTTCCCCGGAGAGTGAACGAGAACTGTCTCTGTGATAACGTTGGCACGATTACAGCGGATAACATCTGAATTAGGTGCGCGCTTAACCAGAACGTCGGTATGGATTTCATTATTTCCCCAGACTTCAATCCGCTTACTTTCAACAGTGTCGGTACAACCGATCACGGCCTCAATCACAACAATTGATCCGAATCCCATACACTGGGCTCCGGCCGGAATAGTCGCCGGGCACATCGGAGAAATTTTCTTGATCTGAAACTCCGCCGAGTAATACGGAGGAATGTGGTTTTGGGCAGAAACAGAGGAGATGTTGAAAAGAACTGAGAGGACAAGTAGAGCTTTCATAAAATTGATTCCTTATATTTTGTTATTAACGGATTTCTTCGTTGATGAGTTCGATTTCGCCTCGTGAGTTCAGGTTCTTCACCATCACTTCTCGTCTGATGGTGTTAGCGACAAAGCACATGACTTTCTTGTTTGATTTCTTCACCACTGAGACTGCCTGAAGAGTGAGTTTGCCGTTCAGCATGACTTCTTCAAAATGTGTAAAGAGAAGTTCATCAAGACAATCGATGGTAGTTTCAACAACAACTTTCCCGCCCATCGCCTGACAACCCATTTGGCCCGGGGCTGGTGCCGGACAGATCGGAGAGGCCTTCACAATGTGGAAATCTGCCGTTGTGTATTCCCCGAGGTGGGCCGCCTGGACATTGAGGCAAATAAGCGAAAGGCCTGCGAAGGCCATTAATTTTTTCATACATCACTCCTGTGTGTTGGTAAGTGGGGCGGAAAATAGGCCTGTTTTTATATAATAGATAATTATTTATTGCGGTGTTTATCCATAAGCTATACTTATGGATGAGAATCGGGAGGTTCTATGCAGATCCGGGGACTGAATTTGAATAGCTTAGTGGTCTTTTCTTATGTCTACCGTAGTGCCAGCATGACTCTGGCAGCGAAGGAACTGGGGATGACCCAGCCTGGGGTCACTCAGCATATAAAAAATCTCGAGACGGTTCTCAATGTGAACTTATTCCAGCGCCAAGGTAAACGCCTTATCCCTACGAAAGAGGCAGAAACCTTTTATCTGGGCCTTTCCGAGAATCTGGAGTCGATTGAAAACCTGCTGGTGGAAATTACCAAAAAAGACCGTCAGTTTTCCGGAAATGTGAAAATCGGAGTGCCGATTGAATTCGGAAACACGATCATTCTTCCGAAGCTTTCTAAAATCCGCCGTCAGTTTCCTCAGGTGCAGTTCCGGATTACCTACGGGCTTCCTCATGAGCTGAACTCCTTAATCCTCGAAGGGAAGCTGGATTTTGCCTTCATGGATCACTATGAGTCCAACTCGGCCATCAGACGTGAGGTCGTGTATAACGAGAATCTTGTTCTTTGTTGTTCGCGTGAGTATGCCGAGCTGATGCCGGTTTCGAAAAAAAAAGAGCGTGCTTTCTTTGAGTCTCTTTCTTATGTCGATTATCAGCAGGGCGAAGAGATTCTCAGAGACTGGTTTGAGCGCGCACATGGTATGAAGAAAATGAAGCTCTCGATTGCTTCATACTGTTTTGATGTTCAGGGTATTGCAACTCTTGTGAAAAATTCCATGGGAGTGGGAGTCCTGCC
>JBKJNQ010000033.1:0-15699 GCA_046593575.1 Bacteriovoracaceae bacterium | reverse complement strand
AAGCCGTCGGTGCGAAAGCAGGATTTGTCAGAGCGGCTCAGGGCGTGGCCGATGTCGCCGCCAATCAGAAAGTGGAATCTTGTGCGAGTCTGGCCGGACTTTTTCTCTGGTTTTATTTTGGCGATCAGGATTTAGATCCGAACATCATTAACAACAATCAAGGTTGCCCTCAATCACTTGGAGCGAATCTCAGGAAATATTTTAATGCTGAAGTTAGTTCTTCTGGATTTCAGGCGAGTCACTATGAAATGGATTACAGTTTTCATGCTCCATCGTTGTCACGCGGAAAACCAGGTCTCTTTACCGCCTATATGCCAGGCAATTATACTGGAGTAAGTGATAGCGGAGTTTTCACTATCCCGATCAATGGTGTTGATTCAGGTGAAACCATGCGCCGCAACTTTTACTCTACCAAATTCGTAGGTTTAGGCTCATTGCGTACAACCGGGCCTTGGGATGAAAAAACTTCCAATTTTACTATGTATTCTGAAGGCGAACTTTCCTCCAGCCCCGGTCTTAACCGTGGCCAAAAAGACTGGAAAAATCCCCTGGATGCCGAGGCCATCGGCGCCGATATTAGCTCCATTCAATATTAATAATTCCCGCCTTGAAAACAGGGGCTTCCCGCCCCTATAATGTGATTGTCTTCAAACACCCCTTCATCATCAAAAGGATCTTTTGTGGCTAAGAAAACAGCTAAAAAAGCAACCAAGAAAGCACCAGCGAAAGCAACTAAGAAAGCACCAGCTAAAGCAGCGAAAAAAGCTCCTGCCAAAAAAGCCCCCGCTAAAAAAGTAGCCAAGAAAGCAGCTCCGAAAAAAGCCGCCAAAAAAGTTACGAAGAAAGCAGCTCCTGCTCCGAAAAAAGTAGCAGCAAAAAAAGCGGCACCGGCCAAAGCCCCTGCTTCGAAAAAAGCACCAGCTCCGAAAGCTGGCAAAGAGAAAAAAGCACTGGTACCAGTTGTTGAAGGGAAGAAAACTCCTGCGCATGCCGGAGCGATCAATGAAGACTACACAAGCGATACTCTGAACGATGACTTTGATGCTGAATTTGATGCTGATGAAGAAGAAGAAGGCGAAGCTGCGGCCAAGCCTGCTGCTCCTGCTGAAGCTGAAGAGGATGAAGAAGAAGGCTCTTACGGTTATGGGTGGGGCTACGAAGAAGGCCTCGACTCTCCAGAAGAAGTTGAGGAAGCCGATGAAGAGGATGAAGACGTTGAATACGTAAAAGGTCCGAAGAAGAAACCAGAAGAAGAAGACGAAGAAGAAGATTAGATAAAAAAGATGGCTCCTCAGGGAGCCATCTTAATTTTTGGCCATGAAATTGTGGTCAAAATTGCGAGGTGATTATGAAGAAACTTGAGCTATTTTACTTTCCCCAGTGCCCGTACTGTCAGATCGTTCTCTCGGCTCTCAGGACCTCAGGTCTTGAAGACCAGGTAGAACTTCTGGATATCAACGATAATCCTCATTACAAGGAGAGACTCGTGAGGGATACTGGTCGAGGAACAGTTCCGTGTCTTTATATCGATGGCAAACCGATGCACGAATCAAAGGATATCGCGAGCTGGATCCATAAGTACGCCAAGGAGATTCAGGACCAAAATCCCGAGTCACGCACGTAAGGAGTCCCGTTCGTGGAAATCAGAGACCCGGTACATGGATCAATTCCCATCGATGATGCGGAAATAGAGATCCTCGAGCATCCTTTTTTCCAGCGTCTCCGCAATATTAAACAACTTGGATTTTCCGAATACGTTTTTCCGGGTGCAACGCATACCCGGTATCTGCATTCCATTGGTGTGATGAATGTCGCTTCGATGGTTTTCAATTCTCTCTTCAAGGGAAACCAGTCCGCCGAGATTCACCGCCTGCGTGAAACACTGAGACTGGGATGCCTTCTTCACGACATTGGCCATGCTCCGCTTTCCCATTCTACGGAATCCGTTATGCCGATGGTGAGTGCCCTGAAACTTCCCCTGCAATTTCAGGAGAAAACAGACAGACAGGCGACACACGAAGATTACACCATCAAATCGATTGTTGATTCGTCCTTTACCTCTTCGTTTGCCAGTGTGAAGAGCGCCTACGGCGTTCATCCAGAAGCGGTTGCTCAGCTCGTGACTGGTGTTTGCCTGGATAAGGCCGCTTTCACTGTTAACGGAATAAATTATTTTCCCCTCATGCATCAGCTCGTCTCATCAGAGATGGATTGCGACCGGATGGACTATCTCTTGCGGGATAGTTATTTTTGCGGAGTTTCTTATGGGAAGTTTGATCTCGACTGGATCATTGATAATTTGAAAATCTGTATCGAAGGGAACGATGCCTACCTCGGGATTTCTGAGCGCGCGATTTCCACCTTCGATGATTTCCTTCTCTCACGCTTTCATATGTTCATGATGGTTTACTTCCACTACCGCGCGGTTTGTCTCGAGCAGATGCTCCTTCGCTATTTTCAGTCGGCGAAAAATGAATATGCCATCCCGGCCGATATCGAAGCTTACCTGGATCATGATGATCCCTATCTCTATAAGGTCCTCAAGAATTCAAAGAATGAATGGGCGCAAAGAGTAGTGAGAAACGACATTCCGAAAAAGATCCTTGAGACTTTCGGTGGTGTGCACATGGACAAGATGGCGGCACTTGAGAAATTCTTCTTGGCGGAAAACATCGATTACATCAAATGCTCTTCCAAGGGGCGCCTCTCGAAATATTATAGCGCCAGTTCTCCTCAGCAAATTTACCCGATGAAAGTCATGAGAGAGTCGGCACTTTCTAAAGATTTCAAAACGATCAAAAATATCCAGGAAGCCACTGACCTCTTCCAGAAATATAGTGAGTCACATGCCGTGAACCGGATTCACTGTGACTTTGAGGATCTCTCAGCGGCCCATCAGAAGAAAGTGATGGAGATCATCCAGTCGTGAGCATGTACAAGTTTTTCCTGTACCTTGTCCTCACGATCTCCTACCTGGGTCTCGCCAAGGCACTCTCACCGTCAGAAATTGGTGTCCAGTATCTGCAGAATGAAAAAGGCTTCTCGAAAATCCTGAAAGAGAAATCTGTCTCCGTCATCCTCACGGACACTCACTCCACGGGTTTTCTTATCAAGACCTACTATCAAAAATTCCGGGTCATCTCCAATTACGACAACGTTGAAGAAATCATCGTCCGGACCTCGCGGGAGTACGCCAAGAAGAACATGAAGAACATCGGTCTTTCGCTCTATCGCAAGCTCGATGACAAAGAAGAATATCTTCCGGTTCCTCCAGGCTCGCTTTATATCGGCAATGCCGAATACGGTGAATGGCGAACCCTGAAATCCGGAAAAGTGAAATGGATTTTCTGGAAGGCCTACAAGGATTTTCCTAAATATTTCGGCTGGGGAAAATGGAGACCAACGGAGCCTTTTTATCAGGGCCTTCGCTCAAGTCTATCTATTGGTAAGCCGTACTATGGTGAGAATAATGAGTTCGGATCTGAGGGAAGAATCACGCGTGAGAACTTTCCTCATTTCTTCCGCGCTGAACGCACGAAACAAATCAACATGAAAGATCTCCTGATTGAATACTTCAAGGAAAATTTCTAATGGCCGAAATCTTTGACCGTCTCGTGATCCGGATTCTTCTAGCGGGCTTCGTTTGCCTCATGATCTATCTTTACCGTTACGCCCATGTGATTTTCTATCCGAGTGTAAAACGACAGGTACTGAAAAAGATCAATCCAGCGGAGAACCCGGCGGATGCTCTTCATCTCTTTGCCCGCATCGTGGGAATTGCCATCATCTTTTCGTCCGTGGCGTTCAATGAAACTTCTGGTTTTGTTTTGTCCCTCTTTCACTTTGCGGTCTGGGGATCCATTTCCATCGTGCTCTATCTTCTGTCGCTCTATATTGTGGAAAGCATCGTCTTTTATAATTTTGATTACACTGATGAGATTCTGAAACGCAAGAACATGAGTTACGCCGTGATCTCGTTTTGTCATGCGATCGTGATCGCCTATCTGACGAAGACCGTGATGATGGAGGCCGATAACTCGATCGTGATTTTGCTTGTTCTGTGGCTCTACATGCTGGTGATCGTCGGGTTCTCGGTTAAGTACTTCACCTTTGTGACGAAGCTCTCTTTTAATCGCCTCTTGATTCAGAAGAACCTATCTCTGTGTTTTGCCTATGGTGGATTTTCTCTGGGGGCGGGGATCATTATCGCCAGCTGCTTTGACCAGGAACACTACGACATCACGGTTTATTGCATTCAGGTGCTTCTGAAGACCATTCTTTCCCTCATCATCTTCCCGATCTTCAAGAAAGGGATCGTATACATCTTCCCGGTTAAACTCGGAGACGGGCACGAAGAAACGATTGATCAGGATCGCCAGAGTATCGGCTATGGATTTTACGAAGGTTGCGTATTCATTGCAGGAGCAATCCTGACTACAATGATCGTGAATCGCATCCAGTTCGGTACAATTTACCCATTCTTCTAGATAGGGGCACCTCTGGTAATATTAGAGACCAGAGGTGAACCATGAGACGCGCCAATAATATTTTTCAACAGCTTCAGGTCTTCGAGCAAGAAATTGATAAGCTCGAAAACAAAGTTATTGAACTCGAGAACAAGATCTGTGAAATGATTAAACTCGATCGCATGCATCTCATCCGCGTGAAGAATAAAGAAGAAATTTCTGACGACTTCATCATCTCCGGGAAAACCTACCAGGATCTCTCACCAGAGAAGGCGTGGAAGCTTTACCAGAACATGGATTATAACTTCATCCTGATTGACGTTAGTTCTGTAGAATTCGAACCGAAATTCCGTCTGGCCGAAGCCATTAAGATGCCTTGGGATGATTTTCCAATGCGTTCTCTTGAAATCCAATCGCGCTCGACACCTATTTTTGTGATTTGTGAGGATGGGACGAAATCCGTTCTTGCTTGCGAGTTCCTCGTGAAGCGGGGGTTCTACAATTGCAGCAATATTTCCGGTGGGTACGAGTACTGGAAAGGCTTTAAGCTCCTCAGCAAAGAGACTGCTTAAAGAAGAGAGCCCTTCTTCTGATTTTCTAATAACTCACGGTAGAGGTTATCGAGCATAAGCTCCACCCGATCGAGTTCCACTTCACCCAGCTTCGATGTGTACTGTCTTTCAAGGTCATTGGTGACTTCAAGAAGATTCAGTTTGAACTTCTCCCCATAGTCGGTGAGATGGACGAGCTGTTCGCGTTTATCGTACTCAGAGACCGCACGCGTGATGTAGCCACGTTTTTCGAGTTCGTTTAAGTGAGAAGTCATGGTTTGTTTCTTGAGGCCACAGGCCTTGCCGATGATCTTGATTGAGGGACCATCATTTTCCGTGAGGAACATCAGGATTTCGAGGAAACTCGGTCTGAGATCGTTGAAGCCACGGGACTGAAGCTCTTTAATGAGTTCAACCGAATAAACCCGGTAGATTTTTTTGAGCAAACTTCCAATATTCGCGATTCGCTTCATAGTCTCATAATCATACTATGAGACTTTACGAGAGGGAATCAGAATTTTCTGAGTGGTCTTTCGATTTCTTCGGAATAGGTAATGACCTTCGCATTCGCTTGAGAGGTCTCTTTGATTCCTTTCATCCACAGGAGCATTCGCACTTTCTCTTTCGTACTCATCGCAAGTGCGGGCGTGATCGTCAGAGTAAGCAGGGAAAAAATGATAAGCGCGCGCATGATAATCCTCTTGAATAAAATTCCCTGATTCCATCGCAACTTCGAGGCCAGAATCAACCCTCCGAAATCCACGATATCTGGTGGCGGGCCGTCTAAACTTTTGACAGTTGCTAAGGCATGAAGCTTTTTAAAATATAACCGCCCGTTCCGGCCGTGAGCGAATAAAAATTGTTTCGAACTATCAGTCGCTTTACGCAAGCGGAGCGCTACCTGAAGGAAGCGATTTAGGTGACTAAACTCACGAAAATGCTCCATCATCCATTGACGTTTTTTATTGGACGAAAAATGCGAGGTAGAAAGTGAAAAGATTATCTGGACCACTCATGACGAGTTTACTGATTCTGGCAGCCGCTTGCGGAAAGGCCGGACAACCAACTGCGACTCCTTATCGGGAGGAATTAAAAACAGATGGTTCGAACATCAGCGGGAATTACACCGCTCAACTTTATCCGGTGAATATCAACCTCCATGCCCCGAGTGCTGGTAAGGCTTCGATGACCCGTACAGGTGATGAACTCATCGCGCGAGTGAAACTCGAAGTTGGTTCCAAGGGGGCCAATTACCGTCAGGCCATTTACTGGGGTAACAGATGTCCGGGTGTCGAATCTGATACCAACAAAGACGGATGGATCGACATGACTGAGATGGAATCAGGTCTCGGTGATGTAATTATTCCCCTCGATGGGAATATCGATTCGCAATCGATGGGCACAGGACAGTACCCTAATGGTTTTAGTGGACGCGGAGGTTATTTTTATAAGAAGACGGCGAGCTTCTCGCGCTTCTTTGAGGATCTCAAATCTCCGGATGAGAACACTCACGATCGCGTGATGAAGCTTGGAGACAACAGCGGATTCACTTTTCTCGGTAAAGTCATTCTCGTTCAGGGTACGACCGAGGACTACAACATCCCAGACTCCGTTTCGAGCTACTACGGACTTTCCCGCATCCGCTCTCTACCGATTGCCTGCGGAGTATTCTTCAAGGCCAGCGATGTCGTGAGTGATGAAGCTGAAACTCCAGTGTTGGACTCAGGTGTTGAGCCAGGCGATAGCACGAATCAACCCGATCCTACGCCGACTCCGGATGTAAATCCCATTCCGAATCCATCTCCCGCACCCACTCACCCAGCACCTACTCATCCAACTCCAGCTCCGACTGATGACAGTGATGACGATGAAGACGACGATGACGACAATGATGTTGGTAGCCGCATTCGTGACTGGTGGAATCATGTAACGGGTAATGATGACGATGGTGATGATCACCATCACTAGAAAGAAATGGGGAGCGAAAGCTCCCCTCTTTTAATTTCCGAATTTTGTAAGGACCCCTGACTTTACGTCATAGACATAATCCGCGCCTTCTACATTTCTCACGAACACCTTTAACAGATGATGATCGTAATAAACGTCACGAGAAGCGAGAGTGCGTTTGAGCCCCGATTTCTCTTGTAGCGTGAACTTTGCCTCATCAAAGGCATAGTTCCCATCAAGATAACTGACGAAGGCAATCGGCGCAGAAAGTTGAAAGCATTTTTCTAAGTGACAGGTAGAAAGCTCGAAGCCCTCAATCTTTCCACGAAAGACTGATGCCTGAAGGGAAAAAGTCAGGAGGAGTAAAACTCCTCCCGACAGGTAGTGGAAATTAAATTTCTTCAGCATTTTCACAATCAGAATTCTCAGAGAGTGCATCGTTAAGGTCTGAATCAGGAAATAAACCGTTTAGTGTTCCGTCAGCAATTGCAGTAACTCTTCCACATTTGTTGAAGACGGGTTTCAGATCCTTGAGATCTTTGATGGGATTATCGAGGATTGCCTTCGGCTCCATCTGCATCGTTCTGCCTTCGCCGATTTCAAGATCCAGACGTGATCCTTTAAGGGCGAGTTCCACCATATCCAGGGTATTTTCGAGGTCAGTTGTTGGCTGCTTGAAACAAATCCCCTTACTGAAGAGCATGCCAGGGCGAACTGTTTCATCGGCTACACCATTTGGACAAAGCTGCTTCTGAAGCGAGAGCGCCCATCTTACACCGAGGATTGCATCAGTTCCCAGTTCAGGGATTTTAGCGAAGACATCATTTCTCAGTTTTCCGAAATCAGCATCACGGATGAGCTCTTTCCAGATCTGCTTGGTTGGTTTGTCTGAGTTAGCTGAATTTTTCGCTACGGCGATAACACCCGAAGCGCTGTAAGAGTTAAGAAGTGAACCATAAATCTGGTAGCCGGCAGTAATGTGCTGCATGGCTTCGATATCAGCGCGATTAATGGAAAATGCTTTGGGAGTGTTGTTTTTTGAAACATCATCGTTAGAGTAGCAATTCGTTTCGTAATTACCATTTCCCGTTGGATAAGTGCTGCACGATTGGTAATGAGATTCGTAAGTGTTTCCAGTTGTCATAAAGTCATTCACGTTCAGAGTGATTTCAAGATTCTTGTTGGCCTTGAGAAACTCACGAAATTTACCAAGTCCATTGATCACTGAATCAGCGAAGGCCTGAACATCTTTCTCAGATGAAATATCCGGTTTTCCATCAAGAAGGAATTTTTTGTAAGACCCTTCTTCGAGTTTTGCAATAGCATCAGCAAGTTTCTTTTTAGAGACCGGGTCTTTGTCTGCCAGTGGCTTCACGCGGGCAAGAATACCTTTCGTTGCCATGGAAGATGCGAGGAAAGACTTATAAAGACCAGCGCGCTTGTTAGATGGGTCGAGTTTAAGAGCATCGTTCAAAACCATGTCAGCGTAGATAAATCCTGAAGGAGTGAGCAATTGTTCAGCAGCAAGAGCAAGCTGTTCGGCTTTCTCCGATGAAGAGCTCTTGGATTCCATGATGGAGTTGATATCCACCTGGTTTTTTAACTTGGCAGTGAGCTTCTTATCCTGAACACATGATGTGAGGATTCCAAGTGACATGATAACCGCTGCTGTTGAGTAGACTGACTTCATTGAGTGCTCCTTAAAAAATTAACAAATTGAATTTGAGTTAATTTAAACGAAGAACCGGATGAGACGGGGCCCGCAGAAATGTTTACAGAGTGAGTGTGTCTAACGAATAGACACACTCATGATTAATTAAAGAAGTTACGGGTATTTGAAATGGAAGTCGCAATCCCCACGCCCACGCCGAAAGTAAGCATGGATGATCCTCCATAACTCATGAGCGGAAGTGGAATCCCCACGATGGGCAGAAGTCCCGATACCATCGACATGTTAATGAACGCGTGCCAGAAGAAAATCGACATGATTCCGACCACCAGGACGGAGTCAAAGAACCTCTGAACCGAGCTGGCCAGCCAGACAAGCCTCATAAAAAACACAAGATACAAGATAATCAGAAACACCGATCCAAAAAAGCCATGCTCTTCATTGAAAATGGCAAACACGAAATCGGTATGGTTTTCCGGGAGATAATTGAGTGACGCCTGAGAAGAATTCTTGAAACCTTTGCCGAAAAGTCTGCCGGAACCGATCGCAATCTCAGACTGAATGGCATTGTAGCCGGAACCCTTTGCGTCTTCGTAGGGGTCAATGAAAGTGTGAATCCGCTTTCTCTGATACTCCTTGAGACCAAAATTATACATAAGGACACCGGATACCACGGAGATAATCCCGAGAGACATGATCGTGCGCCACTTGAGACGCTTATAAAAAATCATCATGGCGAAAATAAAGAGAAGAAGCATCCCCGTTCCGAGATCGGGCTGAATAATAACGAGGACTGCCGGAATCATGGTGATGATCCCCGGAAAAATCAATTCTTTAAAACCAAGCTCTCTTTCCGGATAAACTTTCGTGAAGAAGCGCGCGAGAGCGAGTACTAATCCCATTTTCATAAACTCTGAAGGCTGCATACGAACCGGCCCGAGAATCAGCCAGCGCTGAGCTCCCATTCCCACTTTCCCCATAAGAAGCACGAGGAAAACCAGAAACAACGTTCCGATGTAGGCGACGTAAGCAAAGCGCTCGATAGTTTTCGGATTCAGAAAGCTGATCAGGATCGCCACTCCGGTTGCCACAAGGAACCAGAGAATTTGCGATTTATAGAGAGTATCAATACCTTCGTGCTGCTGGGAATGAGTCGCCGAATAAAGATTCAAAACACCCACGAGAAAAATCGCCGTCATCGAGCCGATGAAGCTGAAGTCGTAACGCTTAAGAAATTGTAAAATGGTCTGATTCATATTTTACTCCGCCTCTACCGGGGCAGTTTCCTTTGGCTTAGGCTTGGCCGGAGCAGAGCTTTTTAAACTCTGAACCCAGTTTTCCTTGATCAATTTATCTTTTTCAAGATTTGCGAGATACATCTCTGGCTGATATTTTTTCATGTACTGGGAAACGACTTTTTCAGCAACCGGAGCCGCAGCTCCCGATCCCGAACATCCGTGCTCAACGATGACGGCTGTTGCAATCTTCGGATTATCATAGGGAGCAAAACCGACGAAGAGTCCGTGGTGGCGGGATTCATAATCCATGGTATCGCATTTCTGATAAACCTTATCCGCACTCGCAGATCTGACCTGTGAAGTACCGGACTTCCCGGCCATCAAGATACCGGGTCCGCGCCTTGCAAAGGCCGTTCCCTTAGGATTGTTCATCACCTGAAATAGACCTTCGCGAACGAACTGAAGTGTTTTGGGATTATTCATCTTCACTTCTGAGAGAAGCTCCGGATGGAATGTTTTCACGAGCTCACCCTGAGTATCGTAGATATCTTTCACGACGTAAGGACGGAAAATTTTCCCGCCATTGGCAATCGCCGCGTACGCTGTCGCAAGCTGAATGGTGGACGAGAGAACGTAAGACTGACCGATGGAACACGAGAGTGTTTCCCCGGCCTGCCACTCCTGACCGAAGCGTTTTTTCTTCCAGTCCTTGGTGGGAATGAGACCCGAGACTTCACGCGGCAGCGAGATTCCCGTGCGGGCACCAAGACCGAAAGCAAAAGCGTATTTCGAGATATCATCAATATCCATACGAAGAGCGGCTTTCTGGAAATAGATGTTACAGGATTCACGGATCGCTTTCACAAGAGATGTTGGACCGTGGCCCTCTTTCTTCCAGCAGTGGTAGGCGCGGTTACCGAGGCGGAAGGATCCACTGCAGTTCACTTCCGTTCTCTCGTCAATTTCACCTTTCTCGAAAGCCGCGATTCCCGTAATCGCCTTGAAAGTTGATCCGGGTGAAAAGTGCTCCTGGATATTTCTATCGCGGAGAGGATGCATTTTATTATTCACAAGCGAGCGCCAGTATTCCGGCGAGAGTCCGCGGGAAAATTGTGATGGATCAAAGCTCGGGCGCGATACCATCGCTAAAACCTGACCAGACTCCACATCAATGGCAATCACTCCGCCGACTCTTCCCTCAAGAGCTTCGTAAGCAGCAATCTGCATGTCCCGGTCGATCGTGAGCTTCACGTTCATACCAGAGAGAGGCTTTTCGTCTTCGATACCTTTAAAAAGGTTGTCGGTATTGATGTAGCGTTTTCTTCTTCCGCGGGCGTCCACTTCTACGAATTCGTGCCCGTTCTCACCGCGCAGATATTTGTCGAGCTGTTCTTCAATTCCAAACTGACCGATAAAGTCTCCCAGGCGATAGTCTGAGTGATCGCGCTCACGGAGTTTCGGAAGCTGGATCTGGGAAATTTCTGAGATGTAACCAAGGAGATGGGCGCCAACTTCTTTATCCCGGTATTCGCGGGAAATGAATGTATCCACAGAGACACCCGGAAGTTCTGCGTTTTGCGACTCAATTTTTGCGAGCTCTTCAAACGTGATGTTCTTCTTGATGATGATCGGGCGATAAGTCGCCTGATTGGAATTTTTCTTTAAAGTCGCCTCGATCGAAGCGACTTCCATGCCGAGAATGCCGGCGAGTTTTTTTAGAGTAACTTCACGCTCGATCAGAAACTGCGGAGTAAGAATCGTATCGAAGCGTGGGATGTTATCAACGAGAAGCTGATCATCCCGTGAGTAAATAAGTCCACGCGGGGCCCAGACCACTTCCTTACGAAGTCGGTTCTGGATCGAATAATTATGAAGGGTCTCGCCTTTATAAACCTGAAGATACCAGAGGCGGGACAGAACGAGTCCAAAGGCAGCCGTGATGATGTAGGAAATCAGCGTTGCCCGGTCTTTGTGAATCTTGACGAGTTCTTCTTCTCCGAACATTAGATTTCAACCCCGCGGTGTCCGGAGTCAGAAGACACACGCCAGATATTCCCGAGGAGCCAGAAAAGAATTGGAGCAAAGAGTGAAAGAAGAATTGATCCCGGAATAAAACTCCAGACGATCATGCCAAACTTCGAGAAGTCACTGACCTTGAGACAAATGACAACCGAGACAGTCACAAACCAGATCACCTGGAAGAACTGAACAACCAGCATGGTCATAAAGGCCGTGCTTAAATGAAGAAGTTCTTTTAAATAATTCGCGGACACCATTACGATAATCCCGGCGAGAGTTCCGAGTGCGTATCCTTCCACTGAGAAAATGGAATGAATAATCTGAAGCCCCAGGATCATCCAGGGAACAAAGGGAGATTCAAGGCGAATCGCGAGAAACAAAATAATGAGGACGTTGAAAGTCAGGCGGTACTCTTTCCATCCGAGAGCGGGAAGAATCGTGGCTGTGATAATTTCAAAACCCACGAGAAGAGCGAGGGTTATAGCAAAAGAGATGAGCATCTGAGAAAATCTAGGTTTCATGGCTTCGCCCCCACTGTCGGCTGCACTGTCACGGAAGCCGTGGTGGCCGGTTCATCAACAGGAAGGAGGACAAGGACTTCTTCTAGTTTGTCGAAATCCACTGAAGGAACAACTTCTATGGAAAGAGTCATTCCGAAATTTTCTTTGCGGATATCCGTGATCATCCCGACCTTCACACCTTTCGGATAAATTCCACCCACACCAGCAGTGATGAGTTTATCGCCCACTTCCACCGGCTCATTTCTCATGACGTATTTAAGAGCACACTTAAAATTCATCACACCTTCAACAATTCCATGCGTGCGGGTTCTTTCCACCACGACATCGACACGGTTGTTCTGATCCAGGATCGTGAGAACGTCAGAGTAATTCGGAGTCGCACGATAAACGTAACCCACAAGTCCCTGATCCGTGATGACCGGAGACATGACTTTGATTCCGTGATTGGTTCCCTTGTTAAGACGAATGACCTTGAACTCGTTAGCCGAATCCCACCCGACAACCTGAGCAAGAACGCGCTGAGGAGAAAGGCCGTCGGAGAAATTCAATAATTGTTTCAAGCGAAGATTCTCTTTCCGCACTTCATCCATATTTGTGAGATCACTTTCAAGGCGTGAGATCTGTTTTTTCAGAACACTGTTCGCTTTCGAGGTATTCACGATGAGAAGATAGTTTTCCCAAAGAGAGGAAAAGTTCTTCTTCGAGTTCGCCAGACCTTCCTGAACAGGTGAAAGGACTTCCGTCACCACTTGTGTGAAAAGAGTGGGCTCATCGAGATTGAAGTTTTTTTGCGAAATGCCATAAATCGCGAGTATCGCCACAATGACATTATTGACAATTTTGGTCTTTGAAGACTCTTGGATTAGTTTCAAGTATGGGACCCTGGTTATTTCTTATCCCCACAGAGTATCCAAAAGCTTCTTTCAGGAAAAGCAAAATCCGAGGGGAAAGTCTTTGACCGCAGAGGGATACTCCCGATAAAATGACTTGCACTTTTACCTCTAAAGGAAAGCCATGAAAGCCACTGCTGCTAACAAAATGTCCTACTTCATTCTGATGTTCATTTTCCTGATCATCATCGCCAGCTTCCTCTTCTCGGGATACGACAAATTCTCTATGGGAAGTTCAAAACACGTGGCAGAAGTGGACGGAACACCCATTTCCACGAAGGAATACCGTACGGCTCTTGCACGTCAGGTGGAATTTTTTAACCAGATGATGGGCGGAAACGGGATGTCCGAAAAGCAGATGGAACAGATGGGGATCAAAGACTCTGTCCTGAACAGTCTGATACAGCTGAAACTTATTCTTAATACGGCCGACAAAATGGGATTCGTTGTGTCATTGGATGAAGTGAAGAACGAGATCCGCAACATGACCTATTTCAAAACCAATAATCAGTTCGACGTGAACCTTTATCGCAACGCACTACAGGCCAATGGCTATGTTCCTGCTCAGTTTGAAGATCTGGTCAGAAACGACATGAAACAGAAAAAAGTCGAAGAGCTCTTCTCGACGTCTCTGGTTTCCGAAAATCACGTTCGCGACGTCATGAAATTTAAAAATAATGTTCTCGTCATTCAAGGCGTGAAAGTTTCCCGCCAGTCTCTGGCGCCTCTGGTTTCAGTTTCTGAACAGGAGATCAAAGATTATCTAAGTAAGCCTGAAAATAAAAAATCTCTCGATGAGGCCTACACGGAAAATGCTTCCCGCTATAACAAAGCTGAAGAAGTGAAAGCAAGCCACATCCTCATTTCTGGTGATGATGCGAAATCTCTCGAGAAAGTGAATGCAATCCACGCGAAAGTGAATTCAAAAAACTTTGCTGAGATGGCGAAGAAAGAAACTCAGGATCCAACCGGTAAAGGAAATGGCGGAGACCTTGGCTGGTTCTCGGCCGGAAGAATGGTTCCGGAATTTGAGAAAGTCGCATTCTCCATGAAGCCTGGTGAGATTTCTCAGCCGGTAAAAACGCAGTTCGGTTATCACATCATTTACGTCCAGGATAAGAAGGCCGCTGAAAGCCGCACTTTCGATTCCGTCAAAGAAGAACTTGCCCGTCTGTCATTACAGAAAACAAAAGCCCAGGATCTCGACAAACTTCTGAAGTCAGAAGAAGAGAAACTTACTGCTGCTCTTAATTCCGGGAATATGGGAGAGATCGAAGCCTTCACGAAGAAAGTGGATGGCCAGCTTTTCAAAGATCTCGAAGTTAACCAGTATGATCAGTCAGTTTCCGGATCGACACTTGCTCCACTTGAATCGGAGAAAGTTTTCTCGGCGGAACCGGGTCAGGTCATCAATCTCGGAAATCCTGGAACGATCTATCTCGTGAAAGTCGTGAAAAAGACTCAGTCAAAGGATGAGGCGAAGCTCGCTGAAGACCTGAAAACCGAAGTCGGGGCCCAGACCCAGGCCTACTCAAGGAAACTTCGCGACCATCTGTTAAAAGCGATGGGAGACAAAGCGAAGGTTGTCACAAACCGCTCATTACTGTAAAACGAAGGCTCCTAACGGAGCCTTTTTTTTTGGGAAGTGAAGATGGCCGACAAGAAAGCCGCTTATAAAGACAATGTCCCTGGTACCTATTACGTTGATGATCAATGTATTGCCTGTCTCGCGTGCTGTATTGAAGCTCCGAAATTCTTCTTCATGAACGATGATGCCGGTCACGCCTTCGTCGCCCTCCAGCCGAAAACTCCTGAAGAATTCAAAGAAGCCGAGAATGCGATGGCCGCTTGTCCGGTTGAGGCAATTGGTAACAATGGTTGATTGTCTTCAGAATTTCTAAATTCCGGTAATTATTACACGTCCTGAAATTCCCCTTCATTTCTTTGCTATAGTTCGCTCCAAATGGAGTCACTATGAAATACGCAAGTCTCTTTCTTTTAGTTTTGGTTTTTGCATGCAGTAAGCATTCATCAACTTCTAAGAGTAACAATGGTCCGAATCCCATCATGGATCCGCGTCCTATCGTCGACATTGCTGACCCTCTCAATTCAGGAACTCCCCAGGAACAAACAGACGGACCGTTTCAACTTGAAAGAAACTATAACGGAGAAATTCTCGTTCTTAATCATCATTCTTCACGCCACCTCGGGATGATCCGGATTAAAGGGAAGGACGCAGAGAAACTTCATAAGCATCTGGCCTTGACGACCATCCGGTTGAATTCTCAGTTTTTAAACGGAGATATCGAAGCAAAAATAGGAAAGCACGTCATGTGCCGCCAGGACACCTGCTGGATTTATATCGATTATAAAAATGGCGATGTGAAAGAAAATATGA
>JBKJNQ010000125.1:0-17528 GCA_046593575.1 Bacteriovoracaceae bacterium | reverse complement strand
TTGGGCCACCTTCGGGTGGCCTTTTTTTGTAAGTAGCTTGAATTATGGTGAGTGATTGTTCCAGTTTCGGAATGCCTTTAATATGAGCTTATGAAAATCCTCATGACCATTATTTTTCTCACTGGCACTCTCCCCGCTCTGGCACAAGGGGAACTCCGTGTTCCTAAAGGCCTATTGAAGGCGGGTAAGAAGCCGCAGAATGAGCTTTTGGCGCGTAAGCGCAGGAAGAAGTTTGATTGTGTGGCGATTCAGTTAAGAGGGTTTTCACAAACGATTGGTTAGGACATGAGATTCTTTCTCTTCATCCTTCTCTTCTCATCTGCTCTCTATGCCCAACAACAGCTTCGCCACTACGATCTGGGGACATCATCCTATCCGGGAAAAGTGGATGTCCGGATTTATCCATCCGGCGAAGAATTCAAAAGCAAAACATCCTTTACCAATAACAACATCTGGTCAGAAACGAGCTTTGTAGCGATGTGGGATTTTTGTCATGATAAAAAGTTCGTTCCAAAGTTGGTGGATCTTAAGCACCAGAAATTGGAATCCACTGTTACCGGAGAATGGACGTTCAAATGTATTGAGGGAAACGATGCCGAGTGGTTGAAGCTCGTAAAACTAAATTGTGAGAATCCCCAATGGGAACTGAACGAACTGTGCGCTCAGCTCGTCTCAAAATATGGTCTTCCATTTTTAAAATGCGAAGGTCGTTGTGAGATTCCAAATCGCTCGGAAATTCTTACCACGCGCTAGATGCCTGCCGAACCCATCTGTTTATAAACAAAAATATCGCAGGTAATTTTGCCTCACCTTTTCCTTTTCCTGCACGATAAGAATCTACTTATCTCAGAGGAGAAAAACGTGATTTTCTACACTATTCAGGGCCCCGGCTACGAACTTGAAATCCACGACGATAAATTAAAACTTTCAAAGCGAACCTGGTTAAAAGGCTTCTCGAAGAGCGAGCCCATCACGATCTGGGAGGTCAAGGCACTCTCAGGCTTCGAGATCTCCGCTCCCCGCTTCCTTCTCTGGGGGAAGATTGAATGGAAGACCTACGACGGCTCCAAGGGCACATTCCGCTTCACTACGAATCCTGAGATGGTGAAGAAAATTGAGAAGTACATGCAGAAGCTTATTCTGAAGAATCTCATGAAGGGCGAAAACCAGATTGCTGTAGCCGCTGCCCGACCAATGGCGGCCTGAAAAAATTCCCAAAAAAAAAGGGCCCTGCTGGGCCCGTTTTTTATTCTTCTTCTATATTGCTGTAGGGATTGTACAAAAAGCTCTTAAGCTCTTTCAGTTTCGAGAGCTGCTCCTGAGAGAGCCAACCCAGACCTCCCTCGCACGCTATACCAATCCAGGAATCACTTTTAAGCTCACTGATGGTCACGAGGTTCTTATCATCTCCGGCGAGGTTAAAGCACTCATTGGTCTTGATCTTGCCACGAACACGGATCTGGCATGAGCCTTCCGCGAGGTAGCTGATGTTCTCAACTATCTCACCTTTCTTGATCATCACTTTCTTCGGATCGCCGGTACCGTCCCACTCGGAATATTCAAACTGCTTTTTGGCCTGAAATTTTCCTGTAATGTAGGTTTGTGTGACCACATGGTCATCCTTAGCAAAGTAGAGTTTTTTATCTTTGGCGATCACGCATTTCTTATCCATTTTTTCTTTCGGGCCCGGCAGAGAGCGTCCCTTTATCTGGATCTCCTGAAGCGCCTTGAAAGAAGCAGGATATTCACCCTGGCCACCATCGCGGGAGTAAACGACACCCTTAGGAAGAGACTCCGCCAATGCGGTAAAGCTTGTGACGAGAACGAGTACGGCAAGTGTCTTTTTCAATCAGGCTCCTATATTTTTTCAGCTTCTGAGAAGAAGTTAAGTGGCTGTCTTACGTCCACAACCCCACCACCTTTCGGTTTCGGGAAGTCGATGAGAGACAGAACATTACCCATGCAGTTCTGACCTTTCTTCGAGAACTGAGCGTCTTTCACTCGGATATCAAACTTAGCAACTTTACCGGTGGCACTGATGGTGAAGTTGAGATCAATGACCCCTTTCACTTTCTCATCCTGACCGATAAGTTCCTGCTGATAACAGTGACGGAACTGAGGAATATACTCGCGAAGAATTCTTCGGAGGAGTTCCGGATCCATCGATCCCAGAACAACTGTTTTTGGCTCAAGATAAGCGGAGTCGAAGCCTTTCTTCGAAGCGAGTCCGCGTGCACCGTAGGAAGCTGAACCACTTCCTTTCGAGTCAGAACCGTTAAAGCGTCCGACACCGATATCGGCACCAGCAACGAGAGCACCCTTGTCTGAGCTACCAGCATTGAACGAAACATCTTTCGCTCCACTCTTCCCGCTCGAAGTCCCCTGAGCGTTGATGTTCGGCATATCAGCAGTCACACTTCCGAGAGCAACCGAGCTCTTGAACTCATAGGCCTTAACTGGAGGCTGGGCGGTCGGTTGAGCAGCGGCCGGGGCCGGAGAAGTCGCCTTGGCGACAACTTTCTGTTTCTTAGACGCCTGGGCCATTTCAACTTTTGGTTTTACTTGCTGGTCGTTTTCTTTATGTCCGCTATTTTCCGTTACAGATGTAAGTTCCTGAGCGGCCACTTCCGACTTCACTTCGGACTCCTGAGTCTTCTGGACCGGAGTCTTGATGGTATAAATCATCGCCACTTCTTTCTTCACTTCTTCCTGGGTAGGAATGGTGACGAAAAGAAGAAGAAGCATCGGGAGGAAAATTCCGGTGAACACTTTGGAAGAACGGATCAAAAACTCGCGGTCGCGATAGAACATCGGAATCGCACGCCAGTCAGTTGCGTGATCAACCAGACGGATTGAGACCTGCTCTGCCCCGTGGGTCAGGAACAAAGGCTCATTCAGGTTCACGCGTTCCCATGGAACTGAAGGAGAAATATTATCGTTCGGATGGAAACGAAGTTTTCCGTCCTGGATCGAGAAAATCTTCGCGCGCTCGAGCGTGTGGAAAGGAATCGTATTCTTCTTATTCTTTTCAGCACCGAGACAATACTCACCGTCACGGAGTTTCAGGTAAGTCACGTCCATCATAAGACCGTTCATGTAACTGATAATTTCCAGACGACGGTCTTTTGTCTGGTGAACAATTTCCAGCGCATCTAATGACTGATCGAGATCGACGTAGTCGCCGTTGAAGTTCGCCATCGGGATGACAGTGGCGGGTTTCCATTCTGTCTCGTCAAATTTAATATCGCAGTATTCACCATCGATGAAGACCAGGCCTTCTCTTGAAGGAATTTCAAAATGAGAAGGGGCAGCTTCGTGAACCGTTTGGATCATTTCATCAGCGTTGAAGACTGGCGGAGCATCTTCCAGCATTTCTGCCTGGAAGGAAAGATTACCAATTGTAAGAACGTCACCGGAACCTACGAATGATTCATCAACGCGTTTTCCGTTAACAAAGATCCCAGCCTCAGAGTAAAGATCCTTCACCATCAGGCCTTCGCCTTTGATGAAAAGGAAAGCATGGTAAGAAGAAATCCCCGCAAGCTTCAGCTGAATATCGCAGTGATCACCGGATCCGATGATAAGTTTTTTCTTATCGAGGACGAAGGCATCAGGAATCCTTGCATCGAGGCATCTGAGCCTCATCTGTCCTGTTGCTATTTGTGCAGCTTTCATAGCGCTACTCCCCTTTCATCTTCATTGCCAGCATCTTCTCGATCTTCTGGGAGATGGCAGTGATCTCCAGAACCCCACTACGTTCACGGTTCTTCATGATTTCTGAAGCACCTTTAATATCATTCTTCCGAATGAGATAAAGTGCGTAGGTCGCAGCAATATCTTCCCGGCGGAAATGGTCTTTCGGTATCTGGGCAAAATATTTTCCGGAAGCTTCAAGGTCACCCTTGTACAACCAGGCATTCGCCAGAGAAAAATACACATCAATGTCCTGACTACCCTTGAATGGGCCCTGAGTCAGAAGTTCAATCGCTTTATCGTAATGACCAAACTGAAGATAGAGCTGAGACATGTTGTAGCGGGGAACTTTAAATTCCGACGCTGTTTTCATCGACTCTTTCAGGAGCTCTTTGCCCTTCTCCCACTGCTCGTGTTTGAAGTGAATCAGACCAAGGTTATTAAGAGCAATCGACTTTACGGTCGCGTTCTTACTTTCATTCAGAGACATCTGATAATAGAACTCTGCCTTCGACCATGCGTCCTGAACAAAATAACAGTTTCCGATGTGAAGCCAGTAGTAAGAAGATCCCACGAGCTTTTCGTAATCTTTTTTGTACTGAACGAGAGTCTCTTTTGCCTTCCCTTTATAACAGTTAATCACCGGAAGTTGGGAAGAAGAACTTTTCTGGAGACGACTCTCACCCCAACGGAGATAAGACTCATCGGCCAGTGAATCCCAGGCGACATCATCAATTCTTCTTTCAATTCTGCTCGATGAGCAGGAAGCAAGAATCATGAGAGTAAGGATAATAAGAATCGTTTTCATAATTTATTCCCTCGCCTTGTCCATCGTGACTCCGGTGAAGAACGAGTGAACAGGGTTCTCTACGTTTTCCACAGAGGCGATAGAACGCGATCCGTAAGTGAGGGTTTCCTTATCTTTAAGTGCTTTTGAGAGATTCTTTTCAAACTGGATCGAAACACCGAGGAATTCCTGGCCGACATTTTTCATCGCCCCTGAGAAGGCGACAGTTGTTGTCTCATCCATTCCTTTCGGACGGACGGCCTGGATTTTTGTTCCGACAATCTGATACACCTGGGAGAAATGTCTGGTCGCAAGAATCGCGAGGTCGACTTGAGTTGATTGCGTAAGAGACTGATAACTGCTCTTGAAGGCCTGAACTTTCAGGAGGTAGCTTTCGAGAGCTTTATTGTAAGCGTCACCGTCAAAGACTGGTTTATCCCAGATCACGAACGCTTCAAGAGTCTCACGATCTTTTTTTGCTCTCTCGAGGAGATTCATTTCCACCAGCCAGCGTGACGTCTCATCATTTTTGAGATTACGGAATTCTGTGATGATGGATTCTTTGAGTGTAAGGCTGGATTTTTCCCAATACCATTTCTGAAGAGAGTAACGGTATTGAGTGATGTACGGCTCAACTGGGTGTCTCTGGACAAACAGGCGAAGTCCGTGGAAGTCGCCTTGTTTTTCCATGAAGACATAAATCTGCTGAAGGCCGTTGCTGAGAAGTTCTGGTTTATTGATACAGTTTTTAAATGATGTGAGCAACCCTTCGGCGACTTGGGTATTCTCTTCCACCAGGGCAGTCATGATCCCAATCTCAAAGAAGCGTGACTGCATGTCATCTTTCATACTGCAGAACTTCTTCAGATGAAGCTTCGTCATATTGAACGCCGTCACGAAATCCTGGAGGCGGTACATCCGCTCAGTGAGTTTGAGCTCTTCCGCGCGTCTTTCTTTCCATTCTTCATCGGTCATGCGGGCATGAGCAAGATCGAGCCAGTGATAACTTTTCACAGTCTCGCCCATTTCGAGATAAACCATGGAAGCAAAGAAGGCGGACTGATATTTCACTTTATCGGTATAGAGTTTATTGACGTAGATCGATTCAAAGCCCTTGGCAGCGGCCAGGCGCTCACCTTTCTTCGCCATTTCCTGATATTGAATAAAGAGGATATTCCCGAGTGTGATTTCGGCTTTTTCAATTGTCTCTTTTGAGAATGAAAGAAAGCCGGCCTTCATCTCGTGAATCCAGTGAGCAAGTCTCACTGTGTTCTTCTTATCAATAAAGAAATCCAGAATACGGGTCATGTGCTTCTGCTGATCTTTCAAGTGCTGTGGATAGTACTTATTGAAAACAGCAAGGACCTGAGAAGCTTTCTGGTCATCATGCATTTCGTGATAAATCTCAAAGAGTTTCGGATAAATCTGTTCAGAACGCTCATCTTTCGGCCAGAAAGCCAGGTGTTCTGAGTAAGCGAAAATCAGGAACTTTTTATTCTCTTCTTTAGGAAGAACTTCCATCCCGGTGAGGGCAAGAAGTGAGTCGAAGGCTTTTCTGCCAAGGACTTCGTTCTTCACATGTTTTGCTTCAAGGATTGCTTCCACGTAGGAAGGAGCGGCATCTTTCCAGCGGCGAACAGAATAATAAGTCTCCGCGCGGAAGTAGAAGTATTCCACTTTCTTTGTGTGATCGAGGACGATGAGGTGATCAAAAAATTTCAGCACCACATTGAGCTCCGCTTCGTTATAGCGAGACTCATCTTCCTTCATGTCTTTAGCGACTTTTACCTGAAGGAATCCGGCGAGACTTCTCATTTTCTCAATGGCGTCTTCTCTGCCATCAACCGGAAGTTTCTTCTTCTTATCGGCCGTCTTGTTATACTGATCGGCCTTTAAGTAGTACTTCACGAATTGAGCAGAAGTCTTTTCGTGATCTGAGAAACGATTATAGTGACGGTAGAAATCAAGATACGTGTGAAGAAGCTGTTCCTGGTATTTTTGCCAGTCATTTTTATGAATGAGTCCCTGAACAGAAGCAAGAATCTGCTCCGTTTCCTTCATGTGTCCCTTGTTCATGGCCTTAAGCCCCATCGGCATCAGGTAGGGAACTGGATCTTTTTCATGCTTCAGGTAGAAATCCAGACCTTCGAGCGGACGGCTGGCGTAAACGTAGAATGATCCGATGTTCTCAAGAATCTGGTCGCGGATGTCAACGTAGGATTTATCTTTGGATTTAAAGTAAGAGGCCTGAATCGCCTTGATCGCTCTATCGAAGTCATGAACCTTGAGATAGCACCACGAAAGGTTAAACAGGTGCTTCGTGAGCCACTCATCTTCTGATTTCTTGATGGCGCGCTCGTAATAGACGATCGCTTCTTTGAATTTTTTCTCATTGTAATAGTGATCGGCCAGAGCAGTCTCCGCGTGGTGGCGAAGAGAATTGTGCGGATCGTTCACCAGTGCGATCGTCTTAAGAAGATATTCTTCAGCAAGATTGTCCCTTCCGTAGTCGCGGGAGTTAAGCCCCAGAACGAAAAAGACCCATGGCTTATGGACTGTATTGGGATGCTCTTTCAAAAAAGCGAAACCAAATTCTTTGGTGCTCTGGTAATAGTTTCTTGATTCACGGAAATATTCTTCCTTCGGGCGACGGTCACCGTTTGTAGACTTCGCGAGGAATTCTTTGTTGTTCTTTTCGTGGATGAGTTTCAGGATTTCTGAGTGCAGCTCAAGCATCCGGTAGCGGAGATCTGGTCCCTTCTTCTTGGTGCTCTCAAGAATTTTCATCTCGGTAGTCACGAGCTTCATGAGCTCGTTCCAACGGTCAACTTTCTTCTCTTTGGCCGCAGAAACTCCGCCGGCAGAAAGAAGCAAGGCACAGAAAATAAGGCTTCGGAGAAGGACGATCATGATCAGTAGTTCCCTTTCACGATAAATTTAAACTGCGAGTAACCGGCCTGGGCAGAATCATTCATCACTCTCTGAACGATCCCGTAATCCATTTCTTTGTCGAAGATAAGGTTTACGAGTTCAGGCTTGTGAGGGTGAACTTTTCCGATATTCATCTGTTCGGTTTCTGCTTTCTGGGCCTTAAGGGCAGCAGTCAACTCAGGCATGGGCCCTGAGGCCGGAAGGCGCCCGATCGGTTTGTTGTTGAGAAAGACGACAGCATCTTTATTCACTTGGAGCACGGGAGCGAACTTGGTTAACTCCTGCGCGTTCGAATCGGCCATTTCGAGATTCTTCGTCAAATCGAGCTGGAGGTCAGACGCGTTGTAACTCATCAGGAGAAACACGAGAAGAATCGTGAGAATGTCGAGCAGCGACGTAATATCCACGTCAACTGCTTCTTTATTCCGTTTCTTTGCGAATCTTTTTTTCATTTACTCACTCCGGAGTTATCAAACACAATCTGCTCAAAAATCTTTTCTTTGGCGACTCTGTTCCCCTGTGTGTTGTCGATAAACGTCACAAGGTACTGGAAAGAAATTTTCGGATCGGCTTTCACGATCATGGTATTTTCTTTCGGATTTTTTAGCTTCAGCTCACGAAGGTAATTCGTAAGTTCTTTATCATCAGTCGAGGCAAACGAGCGCGAGCGCGGATTTTTAAGTCCGGTCTTCACTACCACCTGCTCTTTACTCACTTCGAGTGTCAGCATCAGAGGATCTTTCTCATCTTTCTTGTCTTCAACTTCTTGAGTCATCGGAAGGGAGGAACCGATTTCATAGACATCAACAAATTGAGCGGACATCAAAAGGAAGAAAATGAAGATGAAGACTGAGTCCAGAATCGGAACCAGGTTCAGCTTCTCAATCTTTTTAATCTTGCGACCGGTTTTCATATCTACCTCTGGAGGACCAAAAATTAAGCAGCTTTATCGTCTTTCGAGAGACCTTGCTTCTTGGTTCCAAGAAGGTCGAGAAGCTTCACAGAGTTCTCTTCAATTTCCTGGATCATTTTCTCACCGCGGGCCATGAGGAAGGCGTGAACCACCATGAGAGAAATCGCAGACAAGAGTCCAAGGGCCGTCGTGTTCATCGCGACCGCAATACCTTCAGCGAGGAGCTGAGCTTTTTGTGAAGCTTCAGCATTCGCCACTGCCGCGAACGACTGAATCAGACCCTGAATGGTTCCGAGAAGTCCGAGGAGGGTGGAAAGGTTGGCGCAAAGAGCGAGATAAGAAAGGCGCTTCTCGATCTTAGGTACCGTTTCAAGAATGGAGGCTTCGAGAGCATCCTGAATTTGTTCTTTTGATTGATTGGCGCGCTTCAGTCCGTTTTTCATAACGAAAGAAAGAAGCGCCGGAGACTCAGAGCAAGTCTGGATGGCATCCTGAACTTGATTTCCGATGACCCATTTTTTGATCGATGCCATGAGGCTTGTTCCATCGATATCATACTTCGCGAAACATTTAAGTCTCTCAACGCAGATTGCGA
This sequence comes from Bacteriovoracaceae bacterium, assembly GCA_046593575.1. Lineage (GTDB taxonomy): Bacteria > Bdellovibrionota > Bacteriovoracia > Bacteriovoracales > Bacteriovoracaceae > Peredibacter. The sequence continues at coordinate 8,609 of JBKJNQ010000125.1, read as the reverse complement.
TTCCCACTACCCATACGACGGCAATGATCCACATGAAGATCCCACCCTCCGACATGAAGCGTGCTGAGAATTGCAGGAAAGATTCCTGAACTATCGGTGATGTTGCTGCTGCTACTGCGGCCGTTGCCGCTCCTGAAACTGGATCCATATTCCCCCCTATGAGAAAAGACCAATACTGGTATTTGTATTTAAAAAATAAAACGCCCGTGAACAAAGTTCACTGGCAAATAGAGTTTGAAGATTTCGTTTCATGGATAAACCAGAAACAGGCACTGGGCCTATACTTTTCGATCCGGAACGTAACAACATACGTGCAACAGGTAATAACGTTCAGCAAGTTTACCGGATCAAAACACTCGAATTGGGACATTCTACTCGTTAGAGAACCAATATCAAGAACACCTATCGGCAAATCTGTCCGAAACCAAAAGAATAAAATAGTTAAATATGAGGTGCCTCAGAGCTGAGGTGTGAGGGAAAAAAACAAGCCAACAATTATGGGCGAAATGAAGGTCTATCTAAGAGAATCAATATCTTTCTTCTGGAAGGGATCGAAGTTTTTCCGGGAGTACAGATCAAGTTCAAAGCGCTTGCGCTCTCTTTCACGAACGGAGATATCCCCTGGGGCAATGAGTTGACCTTTTACCTCAAGGTTCCCAAGGTCAAACTTCTCGTACTTTTTGTACTGGTAGATGACCTTGGCCTCTGTTTTAGGTGCTTCTTGCGCCACCACTTCGAAGGCCATCAGGAGACTAAAAGTTATGAGTAAGGTTTTCATATGATTTCCTAATTAGTCTTTTCGACACTTCCGTCAGCATTATTTGATTCATCTTCCTCGTCCCGCTCATTGGCCGTTCTTACGGTCTGGCAGTTCGATTTCAGACCAAAGGAGTAATCCCCCAGCTCATCGGCCCAGAAGGCGCCATGGAACTTCCAGAACTCTTCAAAGCGGCTTCTCTTTACGTTCGAGAAGTCTCCCCGACTACGGTCAGCGATCAGTTTCTTGCCGCCGTAAACCAGATCTTTCTTTCTCGCGATGATTTCAAGGTTCACCTTGAAAAGCTCAGATGAGAAGAATGGCACACTCTCCAGAAACTGGAAAATATCGGTTTTAGCGTTGTAATTGATCTTCGTAATCATGTTCTCGCGTACCGAGGCCAGGTGAGGAAGGAACTTCGCCTGAACTTCTTTTTTCTCTTTGGCGATTCGTCTCATTTCCTGATTGATCTTATAGATCGAGTTGAAATCGAGACTGAAGCGGGTCTGCTTTTTCATTCGAGTCACAATCTGACGGACGAAGCCTTCATGTTTTTTGAGCTCTTCACCCGGCTTGAACATGAGGTTATAGAAATAATTCTGCGAATCTTTATTGCCCCGGAGCACACCTTCGAGAGCAGTAAAGCGCGGACGATAAAACTGATAGTACTGATTGATGATGGTCAAACTGTCTTCGTAAAGACAAAGACGGAAATACGCCAGCGCCGTCAGGAACTCAGCTTCCGGAAAGAAGTACGTATCAAGAAGTGGAGACTTATAAGTAATCAGAAGTCCCAAAGTCCGGTTGAAGTCCCCTAACTGATAGTAGGCCCACGCCTTCTCGAGAAGAAGGTAAGGCCATTTGTACGAGCGCTTAGGAATTTTATTGTAAGCATCGATGGCGGCCTGGTAGTTCCCCTGCTTGTACTGGAAGCGGGCACGGTTCACGAGGCAGATTTCATAAACCATCCGGAAGTAACGGCCGATTTTTTCACTCGGAGCTTTCTTCTCCTGCTTTTCCGCACTAACCTGGCAGCGATCAAAGGCAGTGAACTGCATGTCTTTGTTGTTTTGGTTCTCATAGACCTGGGCCATGAGAAGCTGCGACTCAGGATAATAACGGTGATCCGGGTGAATCTTGTCGATGTAATCAAAGGCCTTTTTAAAATCTTTTCTCTGGATCGCCTGGCGACCGAGAATAAAGCGCGTCGATGAAGTCGGGAATTTTGCCAGCATCGCCGGATCATAATCTTCGAGGAGCTCAATCCCGGTGAAGAACAGAAGTTCCTCAAGGCGGGCGAGATCATCTTTTCTGATTTCCCGGACGTAAGTTTCTTTGAAGAATTCATTCAAAGCAGAGAAATAATATTTTTTATCTTCCAGCTTTTTAGAAAGTGGTTCTTTAGAAACAGTTTCGTTAGGGGCCTGGGCCCCCGCGCTGACTGTGAACACGAGAAGGAGAGCGAAAATCATTTTCATGGTTCGCCCTTAGAATGAAAAGCCGACAGAAACTATCACGTCGGTGTTGGTGCGTAATTTCTTCGTCGGTGAGCGGGGTCCGGCGGCGAAGAAATAAGTGTTCATATAATCAGCTGAAACGTGCCAATGCTCGGTAATATGGAACTTGAGATTCGTTTTCAAAACAGCTCCATTGAAGGATTCTTTGGTAAAATAAGTTTTCACATTACCAAGTTTAACGGATTTCAGATTCGACTCTGCATTGATCTTGGCGTAACCAGCTGCAACTGACCAATCGAAATAAAAAATCTGGTTGAATGTATTGATTTTCCCATAAAAAGGAGACCAGACGAGATTTGCACCGTAAGAGCTGTTCAGGCGGCGGATAAAAGGCTCCTGCCCATTAATCGCTTTTACGTTTCTGAAGTCATCATTATTCAGGTTAGTGTACCCATTATAAAATCCTTCAATCGCCCACTCTTCACGGAAATAGAATCCACCCTTAGCGGCAAATCCAAACGTGTCCTGGAACTTCGATGTGAAGTTACTCAGGTATCCAAGATCGAAGTAAGCTGTGTGTTCTTTTTTGTAGAGTTTGTTCTGAAGAACGTAAACCTTTTTATCAGGATCCAGCCAGAGGAAGTCGTAGAGCGACTTCTCTCCAGCGTGGACCTTGTTTGTCATCATCATTACGGTTACGAGTGCAAGCAGTGTGAGCTTCAACATAGAATCATTCCCTCGATTCGATTACTTAACTTTCTTATAGTTAACTGTAACCTGAGCGCCGACCGGAGGCAAGTTCCCTTGAGTGAACTTTATCGACCGTGAAGGGGCATCGAAAGTATAATTCGAGGATTCAACTCCATTTACAAAGACCTTAAGAGTTCCATCAACCGGATCGGCCGCAAGAGCAAAACTATCAAGAAGGTTTACAATTGAATCTCCCATTTCAAGGAGCACATCATCGAAGTTATCCATGATGTCGGACATCACACCGGCTGTACGGTCAGACGCTTCTTCGTAGCGGGCGTGGCCGATAGTGTTCCCACCAGTGTTGACGTTTTTAGCATTTACGATTGAGTAGATCTTCACGAGACCAGCATTCGCTTTAAAGGACTTAAGGTGCTCAGTATATTTAACAACATCCTTCGGAGACTGATCTTCTTCGTCGGATAAAATCACAATGGCGAGGTAAGCATCAGGACGGATAAAGGAGTCTGCATACTTCTCCATAAATCCTTCAGTCGCCATCAGACCCATTTCGTTACCAGAGCCACGAGTTCCCACATTGACCAGGGCCTTAAAGTCATTCATGAACTGATTAGGATTCGCAGCGGCCATCGCAGAAGTCAATTTTGAATCTGAACCGGCAACCATCTTCCCTTTCTTAGCATCCGAGCTGGTATCAGTAGTTGTGATACCCATTTTGAAATCAACATTACGGTTAATGAACTGAGTGATGAAAGAATCAAAGTTAGCACCAAGAGCGGCTTGCTCATCGGCCATAGAGCCAGAGTTATCAACAACCCACATGATATCGAGTTTTTTAGTCTGAGCAGCTGATTGCTGGAACTTTTCTTCAACATTTTTATAACAAACTTCAGTTACATTTGGATTTTTTAAGGCGTTTGGACCGCCGTGACCACGACCTGGATTTGAATCATCAACGCCATCAGCATCGTTACCGTGGCCGTTGTTACAGTCACCGACTCCACCAGTGGTTGAACCTGTTGTAGATCCGCCAGAAGTTGAACCAGTAGATGATCCCGCTGTAGTTGTTCCACCAGCAGTTGATCCAGAAGTAGAATCACCTGTTGTAGATCCGCCAGCAGTTGAACCAGTAGATGATCCCGCTGTTGTAGTTCCACCAGTAGCTGATCCAGAAGTAGAATCACCTGCTGTAGATCCGCCAGCTGTTGATCCAGAAGTAGAATCACCAGTTGTAGATCCACCTGCAGTTGTTCCAGTAGAAGAGCCACCAGTAGTTCCATCTGTAGAACCGCTGGTTACCCCCGCACTCACTCCACCTTGAGATGAGCCATCCACACCCGAACTATCGCCTCCATTGCTACCACCGGTCACGACAGTGTTGTCCGCGAATGGATTTTCTAAATAATCTTTTTGGTAAAACTCTTCCTTGTTACAAGCTGTAACGCTGGCAACGAAGAAAATAGTCATAAGAAGACGGTTAAAGTCTGTAAAAATTGAATGTTTCATGGTTATCCCAGAAACAAGCTCTTAAGCCATGCATTCTTTTCGATTTTGGGATCAACAAACGTGCAACTTGATTTAACGTCCAACGACAAAATCGAAAAAAGAAAATGTAAAATACTTAATACGGATTCTACTCCGGCCCTCACCAATTTCAACACTGTTTGCGATGAAAAATGGAGATTCGCTTTGTGAATAAACCTTTATAAGTGTGATGCCTCTTATCGGCGACAATCTGCTAAACTCGAGCCAAATGTTGTTGGCACTCGTTCAATCAGAAGCCAAGAAGCAGCTTAGATCCCGGTTTTTTCTCGAGTTTTGCCCAAGCACGACGAACATTTTCGAGATCATTTCCTACGATTAATTCGCAAGTGCCTGATTCACCGGTAAAGTTAAGACGGTTGAAAAACTTCATTTTTCTGAGCTCAGCAAAATGAAGTGATCCGACCTTAGGACATTCGATCACGTAAGATCCGACGTAAGTCGGAGATTTTTTCTTAATTTCGAACTGGAATGTTTCCTGACCTTCAAGTGCATCGAATTTTTGATCGGCAACCGACAGGGATTCTATGTTCCACTGGCCTTCAGGAAGATCAAGCGATGAGAGAGTATTTTCCACACGAATATATTCTTTCTGACCAGTCTGGTGATGAACCAGGGTGAACTCCACAGACTGAGGATAAATAAGATGCCAGACTGCCTGGCTCTTTCTGGCCTTATCCAAAGGTTTTTTAACCGGAGTTGTAACCTTCCGCACTCTTTTCTCTGTAACCGGAGGCTTTTCCTTCACCGGGGCTTTCGGCCGGAAGGACGCGCAGGCACCAAGGAGCAAGAGTATCGAGACAATCGTTAATCGCATGTCTATACTATAGCACTATGATGTCAGTGTATTCAATGACTTCTCGTAACTGGAAAGACTTTCTTGAAGAACAAGGCGCTTCGGCCGGAGTTCTTCCTTATTGGCTATCAGGACTTTATCGTGACGGGGACCAATGGGAGAAAAATGTTTCTCCGGAGTTAGTGAGTATTGTCCGTGAAAAATTTGTCTTCGCCCTTCCCGAAATTACCCGCACTCAGAAAGCAAACGATGGAACAACAAAGTTTCAGATGAAAATGACGGACGGTCTTGAAGTCGAAACCGTCCTCCTCCCCTTTCATAAAAGATTCACTGTTTGCTTATCCACACAGGTTGGTTGTGGAATGAATTGTTCATTCTGCTTTACCGGTACCATGGGGCTCAAAAGGAATCTCACAGCTGGTGAAATCGTGGGCCAGTATCTCGTGGCAAAAAATTACCTTCGCAGTACCCAGAATAATCCGATGAATCCCAGTATTGTTTTCATGGGCCAGGGCGAGCCCCTGCATAATGTCGTGGAAGTGAAGGCCGCCATCACCATCCTGAATGATCCGGCGATGACGGATGTGGGTCTTCGTCAGATGACTCTCTCTACTGTGGGATACCTTCCGGCGATGGATGCTTTAAAAGAATTTCCGAAAATCAATATTGCTCTGTCTCTTCACTCTCCCTTTGAAGTGGAGAGAAATCTTCTTATCCCTATCAATGCCAAATATCCCTTAAGAGAAATCATGGCGTCTCTCGATGAATTAAGTCAGCAGACGAAGAAGCTCATCACTTTTGAATATCTGCTCATCAAGAATCTCAATATGACAGATGAGCATGTGGAAGAACTTTCAAAATTACTGGGAAGTCGTAAGGCGATTCTCAATCTCATTCCCATGAATCCCTGGCCCGGATCAAGATGGGAAAGACCAACCACCGAAGAGACCGAAATCTTCCGGCAGAAACTGGTCGCTAAAAAACTTCGTGTTATGTTGAGAACAACCAAAGGCGACGATATTCTCGCTGCCTGCGGCCAGCTCAAAGTGGAAGGAAGTGCCAGGAGGAAACATGTCCATTGACTCTACCTATGATGCCCGCTTCTCCGGCATCGGTCGCCTGTATGGACGTGCAGCTCTGGAAAAGATCCAGAGCTCAAGAGTTCTCGTCATTGGAATTGGTGGTGTCGGTTCATGGGTCGCTGAATCTCTCGCCCGCTCAGGCATCGGTGGACTCACTCTCGTGGATCTCGACGATGTGTGCGTGACCAATATCAACCGCCAGATTCATGCCGTGACCAGCACCGTTGGTAAATTCAAAGTCGATGTCATGAAGGATCGTCTTCTTGAAATCCAGCCTTACTGCGATATCGATGTGAAACAATGTTTTTTCAGCCCGAAGAATGTAGATAAGATTTTTGATAAAAAATATGATTTTGTTGTCGATGCTTGTGATGACTTCACCAATAAATGTCATCTCATTGATCATTGCAAGAAATCTGGCATACCCATCATCGTGATGGGTGGTGCCGGAGGAAAAACGGATCCCCTACAGGTAAAAGTTTCTGATATGTCTTTTTCCCAGAATGACAGGCTGCTGGCGAGACTCCGGAAAAAGCTCCGTCAGGATTTTGCTTTCCCGAGAGAAGATGTTGAGTTTGGTGTCTGGTCTGTGTGGTCTCATGAGCGAGCTGTTTACCCGACTGCTGATGGATGCACGACTTTTCAACCGCCAGGTTTTGCCAAGAATATGGATTGTAACGAGGGCTTTGGATCCGCGAGTTTTGTGACCGGGGCATTTGCCTTTGCCACGACTTCAGTCGTGATCCGCGAACTCACAAAAGGTCTTACGACCCCCCAGGAAGAATCATGAAGTTTTTAAAAGACCTGAAAGACTTTCTCGTGAATACGGCAAAGGATCAGCGGATTCCCGATAGGGATAAAAAAATACTTCTCGCTATGATCGCCCTGATTCTTTCACCCTTTGATATCATCCCCGACTGGATTCCAGTTTTCGGGCTTCTCGATGACCTCATTATCCTGTCTATTATTCTGGATTATTTTTTTACGGTTCTTGATCGCGAGGTGCTTCTGTCACACTATCCGTGGGGAATGAAAAGTTTTGTGCGGCTGAAATCCATCGCGCACTTTCTGCAGATTTTTGTTCCGAGATTTGTGAAGAAGAGACTCTGGAGCTACGTTGGCTCGCCTTACTAGGAATTACGGCTGGTAGTGAGGTGCGATCACAGCGAGATCTGACTTGATAGCATGGAACTGCTCCTCATTGATCTCGGCATTCGTAGGTGCTTCTTCCGAAACTGAAGCAGGCATACGAGCGGCCTGTTCATTCGCCTCAACATTTACCTTTTTCCATTCGGCTTCATTCATATTCACCAGGCGCACTTTTGCTTTAGCTGCTTCTTCAGCGGAGATCGTATTCATTCTCACCATCTCATCGATCATATCCGAGGCCTGCTGACGTGAGACTTCCTCGGCCATCGCAGTAAGGGATCCAATCAGAAGAGTAAGGGTTAAGAAAAATCTCATACGTTCACCTCGTCTGAGGATTATCGGTGAACACGTCCCCTTACTTGACTAAAAACGACTGTTTACTAAGAAATCTAGGGGTTAGAAATGGTGGGATTGGCCGAAAAAATGGCCGGTAACTTAGAAAGTGCCAAGGAATTTTGGGAGATCAATAGAAATTGAGGACTTTGTAGGCGCGGGTTTCTTTGGGTGTTTCCACTTCAAATTCCTGGGATTTTTTGAGCCCCAGCATTCCATCACCAATGGGAGAAAAAACCGAAACGACAACAACAGCATGATCATTGATCTTGAGAAGAGTTCCGCCGGCAGTAGGAATGAGAAAGTAAAGCATCTCGCGTCCGCTGTAGGATAGCTCGACCAATGCACCGATGCTTATATCCTGAAGACGAAGCGATTGATTGAGATCCACTTCTTCCAGTATCTGAATTTCGAGTTTTAGTTCTTCAACGCGTTTGGCCTCAGCACTGGCAAGATACGAGGCCTCCAGCGCGCGGGTGTCGTACTTACTTTCTGCCTTGAATTCCTGGTCAGTCGCGAAGTTTTTCTGAACAAGAGCTGCATGAGTAAGATCCACGAGTTCTTCGCGGGATTTTTTCAGGAGTTCTTCGAGAAGAGAGCGCTTGAGCTCCCGGGCCTTATCAGGCGCCACAACATTTCTTATATTTCTTGCCTGAGCCACATGAGCAAACATCATTGCGTCCAAGTTTCGGTTCGAGTCTCTTCACTGGTTGAGCGCCGTGAATCTGACCTTCCTTAAATTTCCAGTCACCATTATCTTTCTGAAAGAGAGAAGTCTCGTG
>JBKJNQ010000265.1:0-46535 GCA_046593575.1 Bacteriovoracaceae bacterium | reverse complement strand
GTCAACACTGTATTTATTCATGATGGCAGCACAAATACTTTCGGTGCCATCATGAATAAATACAGTGTTGACACTGTTCCTCATTTAATATGCGGTGGCTTTGGTGTTAATGAAACGGAAGATGCATTGATCAATCTTCACTATCTCGGGATAGACAATGTGCTGGTGCTGCGTGGCGACGCCGCTAAAAATGAAACAACCTTTGAACCCGAACCCGGTGGTCACCGGTTTGCTGTTGATTTATTAAAACAGGTTGCTAATCTTAACTCCGGAATTTACCTGGAAGAAGAACTCCGGGATACTCATAAAACAAAATTCTGTATCGGTGTTGCCGGTTATCCAGAGAAGCATTTTGAAGCTCCGAACCTCAAGACCGATCTCAAGTTCATGAAACATAAAATTGAAAGGGGTGCCGACTACATCGTGACCCAGATGTTCTTTGATAATAAAAAATTCTTTGAGTTCCAGGATAAGTGTCGCGCCGAAGGAATTACCGCCCCCATCATTCCGGGAATCAAGCCTATTACAATGAAGTCTCAGATCTATAATCTTCCTAGAAACTTCTTTATCGATATGCCGGATGATTTGATTGATGCCATCGATAAGTGCAAGAATGATGACGAAGTGAAGAATGTTGGTGTTGAGTGGGCGATTGCTCAATCACAAGAACTCATCAAGGCAAAAGTTCCGTGTCTGCATTTCTATACGATGGGAAAATCCACTGTCATCCAGCAGATTGCCTCAAAACTTTTCTAGTTCCGCGGGCACTGATCGCAGCCTTCTTCTTTTTTCTTGGTAATCTCTCGAAGTTCTTCTACTTTCTGGTAGAAGAACTCTTTTACTTTCTTTCCCTGATCATTATCCAGAAGCCAGGCAAACTTAGAGACACCAGGAAGCGTTTTCAGAAGTTCATCGACAACTTCCTGACCAGAAAGGATTCTCCGGTCTGTCGTCACCATATGGACTTTATCGAGGCAAGCCTGTCTTGTTAGCTCGGGAAACTCGGCATAAACGTCATCGTTTCTCGCCGACTCGAAATGGAGGTTCTTATCCAGATATTCCAGGCCCTGCTTAAATCTTGTACAGAGTGGGCATTCGGGATCAAAAAGGATGAGTGGTAATTGGTATTTCATAGGACCCATATTATCATGGTGCTTATGAAAAGAAGAGACTTCCTCCAGTTCCTCGGCGTTTCCGGAGTGCTTGCCACATTCCCTCCTCAAGCATTGGGAAAACCTCCCAAATTAGTTGCTCTCCCCTCTCTGGGAAAGAGCTCAGAAGATAAACTCCTCCTCGCTGAAGGGCTTTCATCACAAGTTCTCATCCGCTGGGGGGATGAAATCAATGCGAACGATAAATTTGGATTTAACAATGACTACATCGCCTTCCATCCCCTAGAAAAAAATCGCGGCATTCTCTGGGTCAATCATGAGTACACCAATTCTCTCTACACTAGTGGGATCGAACGGACGAAAAAGAATATTGATATTGAAATGAAAGACGTCGGTGGATCTCTGATTGAGGTCGTAAAGAAAAATGGTAACTGGGAGTATGTGAAAAACTCCTCTTACAATCGCCGTCTCGATGCCAATACCAAAATTCCTTTTGCATGGGATACTCCGATCGCGGGCTCAGCTTTCGCTCTGGGAACTGGGGCCAATTGCGCTGGTGGATTTACTCCGTGGGGAACCATTCTCACTGCTGAAGAAAATTACGATATGTTCTGGGGGGATCGTGACCGGAAAGGGAAAAAAATCCAGGAGAGCTGGCAGAAGTGGGATGAACTTTATCCGCGGCCGCCAGAGCATTACGGGTGGATTGTGGAAGTGAAGCCAAGAACGGGCGAGGCGAAAAAACTTATCTCGCTTGGACGTTGTGCTCATGAGTGTGCAGCAGTAAGAAAAAATAAAGACGGAAAAGTGGTGGCCTATACCGGCGACGACACGATCAATGAGCATCTGTATAAATTTATTTCTGATTCAGATTCCTCTCTCGAGCGTGGGAAAATCTACGTCGCCAATCTCGAGGAGGGCCAATGGGTCAGTCTTCAGATTGAAGATCAGCCAATTCTCAAAAAGAATTTTAAAGACCAGACGGAAATCCTGATCTTCATGCGAGAAGCTGCCAAGATGGTGGGAGCAACTCCGCTGGATCGGCCGGAAGACATAGAGTTTGATCCTCTAACGGGACATGTGCTGGTGAGCTTAACGAACAATAAACCAGCTAAAAATTACTACGGAAAGATATTAAAAATTATTGAAAATGATTCGGATCCCATGAGCTTTAAGCACGAAACATTTATCGCCGGCGGAAAAGAATCCGGAATTGCCTGCCCTGATAACTTGGTTTTTGACCCGAAGGGAAATCTCTGGTTTACCAGCGATATTTCCGGCAGTGATATCGGCAAGGGTGCTTACGAGGGAATGGGAAATAACGGGCTATTTGTCTTCATCAGAAGCGGAGAAAATGCTGGGAAGATCATTCGCGTGGCGTCTGCTCCGACTGATGCTGAATTCACCGGTCCTTGCTTTTCGCCAGACTATAAGACACTTTTTCTATCCGTTCAACATCCGGGTGAAGAAGGCACACCTGAGAAACCGACAAGCACCTGGCCGGACGGAGGAATTCCACGGCCATCAGTTGTCACTCTCCAGGGACCACTTCTTGATCGCATTGTAGAAGGAAGAACATGAAATCTGAGAAAATGAAATCGTATGTGGAAATCCATGTCTGCAATTATGAGCGTGAAGGGAAAGAATCCTGCATAGAGAAAGGTGCAAAAGAATTAACTGATCGCCTGAAAAAATGGGCCAAAGAAGAAACGAATAAAGAAGTCAGAGTCTTTCGCAGCGGCTGCCTCGGAAAGTGCGACGAGGGCATTGCCATCGCCTGCTATCCTGAAAAGAAATTTCTTCTCAATGTGAAGGAAGATGATTTTAAGGAAATAAAAAAGGGCCTCGAAGAGGCCCTTTTGAAAGAAAAAAACGGTTAGAGAGAAATCATCTGACGGGAATTGATCGCAAGATTCTCGATCTTCTTCGAGCGAGATCCTTCAAAGCTCACATCATAATTTCCGGCCTTGAGAATCACGTAGAAAGATCCATCAGGATTAATCTTGTAGGTCTGAATGACCTTCGCCACACCGGCGTTCATGATTTTGATTGTATCAAATTCCTTGTTCGCCACTTTCCCCTGAAGACTTGGTCCTTCGAGGCGTGTGAAAAGATGCTGCCAACCTGGACGGTTACGAAGAACAGTCTTGTCGCGCATTTTTTTGTAGTTCGGATGGAAGCCGTCCCATGTTCCGTTCACTTCGATAACAAATGGAATGACCTGATGAGCAGTGTACATCCAGTCGATATCGCCGCCGTCAGCATTGTAGAGAAGCTCCCAAGCAGTACCTGGTTTATAGTCGATTTTTTTCCCGATTTCCGCTCCGATAATTTCTACCGCTTGTTCAGTCGGAGTTTTATTCGGACGACATCCGTAAGGATAGATCACGATTTCAGAATAGGAGTGATAAGAGATATCAAAGACAGGCTTGATCTCAGCCACGAGATTCATCATCGCCTGAGTTTCCGGCTCTGAAGCAGGAGCTGTTCCGCGGTAGTCCTGAGCACCTGTGCTAGCACTTGATCCACTGCAAGAGTTCCAGCCGTATGGGTAGTTCCGGTTAAGATCCACACCGAAACCATCGCGTGTGTTTTTTCTCCACATCGAATCTTCAGTCCACATCTTGTTGTTACCATCGACGTTAAACATCGGGATGACCCAGATTTCAGTTTCATTCACCCACTTCGTAACAGCAGCATCTTTGCCGTAGTTCGATGTGAGGTAGCTCACCATATCGGTAGTGATTTCTGGAGTCATCACTTCGCGAGCGTGGTGCATTCCATTCACAAGAATAGTTGGTTCAGTCTCATCAGTTCTGACGTTATCAGAAATTTTGATGGCCCAGATGTCCCGGCCTTCGAGTGATTTACCAATGGATTTGATTTCAGTGATGTCCGGATTCTGTGCATGAACTTCGCGGAGAAAATCTTCAATTTCCTGAGGATTTTTATAATCCTGATCAGGCGCCATCGCGAGATTTTGAGGAAAAGAAAATTTGATCTTGGTTTTCTGGGCGGTGATCTGAGCAAGCTCAGCATCATTCAGGAGAGCTTCGATTTCCATGGTCTTATAGTTCACACCAGTGATGTCGAATTCGTTCTGCTTCAAATACGTCTTCATGGAATCCGTGAGATCAAATCTCACGATCATTGATTCTGCCATCGCTGATCCTGAGATCAGGGCACCGGCCACTACTAATCCTTTCCAGTTCATATGCACGCTCCTTGTGTCTGCACACAAGGACACCAAATGAGGTGAGGCGAGTAAATGAGTTTATAGAGGAGACAGAAGAAGTTGGGATACCCGAGCTTTCCAGGCGGTTTAAGCGACCTGGAAAAAGCTCTCTTGAGGCCAGAGTTTGAGAGACTCTGACTTGAAGTTTTGGATAGTTTCCTTCTTGTACTGACAAGCTTCCATCGCCTTGATCATGAGCTTCATACACTCAGGGTCACGGATGTTCTTGTTGTAAAGATCGAGACCAAATTTCGCAAGGTGACTTTGCTGTTCACCCTTTCGGCTCATGATGATGTACTCACTCACCAGGAAGTCTTCCTGATCATCAGAACCCGGCGGGAATCGGGAAAGGTACTTCTCTGCAGAAGATACCTGTCCGTAATCCACCAGAGCGCAAATCATAGCACGGGTAAATTTCGAGAACTCAGAGCAGGAAACAGCAATGTTGTCGAAGAGCCTAACGGCCTCATCAATCTTCTTATTCATGAGCTTATGTTTTCCGCTCACAAAAAGCCCAGCGCCGATGTAATTCACCATGGCCTCGGTACGTTCGTCCAGAGAGGTGAAAATTTCATAATACATCTGCATATCATCATAGTTCTCGGTCTGCACCGCGAGCCGGACGATCTGGGTAAGCCGATCAGGGTTGGCAGGGAAGAATTTAGCAATTTTCTTCACGACCTGATAGGCCTCACCGTATTTCTTCTGTTCCAGGAACATTTCATATAAACCCAAAAGACACTTGTAATGGATGTTGTTGAAGGCCAGACCGTTGGAAAATGAGCCTTTCGCCTGCTCTACAGCTTCTTTCATGTGCTCAGCTTGCCCGATATAAAAAAGAGCGAGAGCTGGTTTTTGGTGAAGTTTCTTGGCTTCATTTAAGAGAGCAATGGCTTCATCAAATTTGCGATGCTTGATGAGTTCTTTCCCCTGATCAATCATCTGAACATATTGAGAAGGCTTCACTTTATGAGAGACAGTCGAGATAAGATTTTCTTGAATGCTCTGGATCGTATAAGGCTTAATGATGAAAGAATCCACATCTTCCTCCGCTGCTTTTGCAACAGCAGTCTGAGAGATGTTGGACGTCACGAGGATAAGACTTAGTTCTTTCTTATCAGGAAACTTCGCACGGACCAATTTAAAAAGATCAAATCCTGAACCGCCGCCAATAAAATAATCTGAAAGGACAATACCGATATTTTTCGTAGCGATGAACTCTTCAGCTTCCGACATCTCACCAGCAGTAAAAATTTTATTACGCTTACATCCGAGATCATACATGATCTTAAGAAGGCGACTACGAGAGCTTGGGTTCTTATCTACGATAAGAACGTCAATCTTCTGAATGTAATCGCGGAAAACTTCCAATTTTTCCATGTTACTTACCCGATGCCCTTTTAAGAAACTCTGTTACTTCATCTTGTTTCTTATCGAGCTGTTTAAGGAGTTGCCTCCAGCTGACTAAGTCTTCATCATTTACTTTAAAAAACTGACCGTCAGAAGATTCACCCTGAAGTGTGCCGTTCACAATGCAGGAATCAATCATGAGACCGTCACAGGCGGTAAGCACCAATGTGGCAGGATGTCCGAAAGTAAACGGAGTTTCAAAAGAAAGAATAATTCCTTTCTCCAGAATCTCCAGTGCTCTTACGACAATTTTCTTTCCGCCAACTTTGAGCTCGTAGGCTATTCCCTTCTCGAACTTAGCTTCCAGGAAGTCTTTCCCGAAAGATTCAATACTGAAGAGTGCCTTGGAAATATCATCGAATAAAATAGCTGAGTCTGATTTTGAGAGGAAGCTCTTTACACCCAGTTTTTCAAGTTGCTTTTTCTCGAGCTGTGTACAATTGCCGATGGCCGCAAAAATCGGAAGGCTTGAGAGCGAGTCCTTGCACCATTCTACGAGTTCGCGAGCATGGCCATCGGGAAGCTTGTGAGAGCAGATCACCATATCAAAATCGCAGCGGTTCATACCAATGCGGGCTTCCTGAAGTGAGAGTGTTTTCATAACCATGGCGCCACGTGCTTCAAGAATTTCTTTTAACTGTGTCGCATAAACCTGGTCATTATCAACAATGAGAATGGAGTTTCCGTTAAAGCGTGACATTAATACCCCTTCACTTTCATGAGGAAAGTTTCAATACTCTCCTGACGAAACTTAAGGAGTTTCATGAAAGAGTCAAACTTCTGAGCATCAGAAGATGAAACTTCTACTGAGACAAAAAAGCCCCTGTCTCCGTCTTGATCGATCGACATCACATTACCTTCACAGTAGATGTGGGCCTGCTCGGACCGATAATCAAGTGTGATATCGAGTATGGCCTTCTCGGAATTCTTAAGACCTTCACCAACGAGATGAAAAATGACGTTGTTTTCAAAGTAATCATCAAGCTTACAATCATATTTCTTATTGTTTTGCATGAGATAGGAAACGATCTGGCTGCTTTCGGTAAGCTTTTCAACTTCCATCTCCATTTCTGGATTAACCGGCAGGACATCTTTTTTATTCTTAGCGGAAGCTTTCTCTTCAAACGACAGAATATTTGAATCATCAAAAAAAGAGTCTCCTTTCGGGAGATCTATTGACGTTTCAATGTCGAGGACAAAACTTTCGAGCTCTGCAGAAACCGGATCAGAACTCTCTTCTGAATCAGGACGACCTGATTTTTTACGGGTCGATCCGTAATGACCTTTCAGTTTTTCAGTCTGACCCTTGCCGGAGAGAGCAGAATTTTCTGACTTCTCTTCTTTCCCACGATCTTCGGATTTAGGGGAGGCATTCTTTCTTCCCATGTGCGAACTAAGCTTGTCTGTATCCTGCTCACCTTCCAGATTTCCGGATTGAGAGCTATCAACATCGCGTTTTTTACCATTACCGTAGTGAGATGCCAGTTTATCTGTCTGACTTTTTCCACCCATTGCTCCCGGATCACCATCTTCCTGGTACTGATTCTTCCGGGTCGCATCGGCTTCGTATTTTGTCGCTTCGTTATGACCTCTGTAATGAGTCTGGTGTTCATTCTCGGTCTTTTTCAGATCAAGAAGACTTCCCTCTTTCAGTTCCACATTTCCAGGGCCGGTAAGACTATCATCACCCAGATTCTCTGAACTGGACTTTCCGCCCCAGTGAGAATTGAGTTTATCGGAGGGATCAACTTTCCCTTTCAGTTCAGGTGAGGAGTGTTTCTCACTGAAGCCTGATCTTTCTTTTGGCCCGTGAGTCTTTTGATCCTGAGGCGCAAGCTTGCCACCCCAGTTCGCCGAGAGGTTTTCGTTATGTTGTCCGTAATCTTCTTTTTCTTTTTGCTCTTTCGTCTGAGGCGTGGAAATAGCGTCGCGCTTGGCCTTTTCTTCTTCTTTTTTATCCTGAGAAATTTTCCCCTGCCATGAAGAACTTATTTCTTCCTGGCCTTGAGCATGTTTCTTCGGCCCGGTAACAGCGGCCTTATTGAGATTGTTTTCGGCTTTCTGAGCTTCGCCGCGAGCCTCTTCGTTCTGGCTTTTCTGGGTACGCTTGCCTTCAGCTTGCGTTTTTTCTTCAGAGCGAAGTTTACGTTCAGCGAAGGCTTTTTCTTTTTCGCGGATCTGTAACTTCTCACGCTCAGTGAGTTCCGACTTCTCGTCGCCTTTAATTTTCCCTTTCAGGTTGCCTTTCTCTTCATTCTTTTCATTGACCTTACCCTGGAGATTTCCACCGAGGTCGCCCTCGTTTTCAAACTCAAGAGTATTGTCTTTCAGAAGTTCCGCTTCATTTTTAAAGACCAGGTCTTTATTGAAGCTGTCGACGATGAGAGTTTCTTTTGTTTTGGCAAACAGTGAGTTGCCCGCAATTGAAAGAACTTTATTATTTAAGCGAAGGCGCGAATTTACTTTTGTGTCGTAAAAAAAGAGTTCAAAATCATCACCCGTGAACATCCAGCGATTTTCCTGCCAGTTAAATTCCGGTTTCTGATCACCTTTATAGAACCATGTGCCCGCTCCTGAGAGAAACAGGTCGCGATATGATTTTTTAATCTCAAAGGCGTACACATTCTGTTTGTTGGGAACATCCACCCATTGACCGACATAGGGACTTGGCCCCATGAGCTTCACCATCCAGCGGCCAATGATACGTTTGCAGTCTGACTCTTTCGTAAGAAGCCAGATATCACTCTCGCATTCCATCGAGGGCCACTGAACGAACGTTTTATTTTCCTGAGATGATTCAGGATTATTCTGATCAATCGTTCGCTGGTTCATGGCGCCGAGTTTTTTCGCCTGGCCCTTCATCGCCTTCATCCAGAACTCCATTTTAAAACGGAGTGCCTTCACATTGACGTTTGGCTCGAGGATCTCGACATTACCAAGTTTTGCGATAGCTTTTTCGAACTGTTTATTCTCAGTCGCATTAAGGACGACAATTTTTAGAATTGTATTTTTAAGACTTTTTCTTGAGACTTTGAAAAAAGTAGCCAGCTGGATGAGATCATCTCGTGATGAAACATTGGCCATGACGAGACAGATTTGTTCCTGAGAACAAAACTGAAGAAGCTCCGAAGTCGTAGCAAATTTCTGAGATCCCATAGAGGGATTTGTCGCCAGAGACTCACTAAGAATCTTCCAGTCATTCTTGAATAGAAATTGAACGATCGAGATCTTTGGTTCCATGAAGCCTTTAGCGATAGAGAAAACCCATGATCTAATCGTCTTTATTAAAGCGTTTCTTAATAAAAAATATGTTCGCGGGGAGAATTAAGGTTTATAAACAAGTGGCAGACGAAAATAGATGAGATAACATCGGCTTAGGCATGAAATCCGAAGACAACTCACCCCAGATCGAAGAAGAGACAGAGGCCCTGAATCAGGACCTTCTTCACGATTTATCCGACCAGGGAAAAACCGAAGAACTCGTTGAAATGTTTGAGGAACTTCCCACCATGGATGTGGCGGAGTTTCTTTCAGAAAAGCCCCTTCCCGAACTTCTGGCCCACCTGAGAAAACTTGACCTTGATGATCAGGGAAGAATTTTCTCCGATCTTGAACATGACCTTCAGCTCGAAATCTTCCGGAACATGGAGAGACGCGAGTGCGCCCATCTCATGGGCCATATGTTCTCCGATATCCGCGCCGATCTTTATCAGGAACTCACTAAAGATGAGCAGATCGAACTGCTTCCTTATCTCGACCGCAAAGTAAGAGAAGACGTTATCATTCTGTCGGCCTACCCGCCGGAATGTGCCGGTGGTATTATGACCACCGACTTTGCCACCATCTTCGCAGACATGTCCGCTGCTGAGGCGATGGCCAAAGTTAGGAAAGATGCTCCTTCAAAAGACATGATCTTTTATATCTACGTAGTGGATCACTCTATGGTGATGAAGGGTTTTGTGACCCTGAAAGATCTCGTCATGAGTGAGCCGCAAACGAAAGTGGCAGAAATGCTCTCGGAGTTTTTCGTTTACGCCGAAGTTAATGAAGACCGGGAATCTGTTGCGCAGAAAATTGAGAAGTACGACCTCGCTGCTCTTCCTGTCCTGAATTCCCTCAGTCAGCTGGTGGGAGTTGTTTCTCACGAAGCAGCGATCGACATTATTCAAAAAGAAAACACGCAAGATCTCGAAATGTTCATGGGTATCATGCCCACTCAGAATGATGGTAACTACATGACAACTTCGTCATTCCATCATTTTAAAAAACGAGTGGTCTGGCTCGTGTCTCTTGCTGCGATCGGAATTATCTCCGGGATGATCATCAATGAATATCAGGGAGTGCTTGAGAATTTTATCATTCTTGCCATGTACATGCCGATGATGGCGGCGACAGGCGGAAATACCGGCTCCCAGGCAGCAACCGTGGTGATTCGCGCTCTCTCACTGGGAGAAATTGAAGATAAAGACTGGCCGAAAATTATTATAAAAGAGATGAAAATCTCTTTCATGCTCTCTGTATGTGTCGGCTTCCTGACCTACCTGAAAATCGCTTTTCTGTCCTTCTCTTCACTTCTGCCGAAAGGCTTCAGTATGAGCTATATTGGGGTCACGATTGCGATCGCGATTGCGATTCAGGTGATCACTTCTGCCATCATAGGTGCCGGACTTCCGCTCCTCGTGAGACGCATCGGAGGGGATCCCGCTGTGGTAGCAAGTCCCGCCATTACGACAATCGTCGACATTACAGGTCTTCTTATCTATTTCGCATTGGCAACCCACGCCTTAGGCATTTCTTAACCCTCAGGAGTTCAGTATGCAAGTAGTCATCCTTTGTGGTGGATCCGGTACACGACTTTGGCCTATTTCCCGCACACTTTATCCCAAACAGTTCGTGAAACTCTTTGGGTCTCAATCTCTATTTCAGAAAACCATTTTGAGAAATGATTTCGCCACATCATTCTCGGTCGTAATCAATCAGGATCAATATTTCATGGGCCTTGATCAGGTGGAAGAAACCAAAATCCCCTTGAAGAAAAAATTTATCCTTGAACCTACCGGAAGAAACACAGCACCTGCTATAGCTATGGCAGCACTGGCTTCTGATCCGGAAGAGATTCTTCTGATCGTTCCGTCAGATCACCTGATTGAAAATCAGGCCGCTTATGTTGCCTCGGTAAAAAAAGCGGAAGAGCTCGCGAGAAATGGAAAACTAGTGACCTTTGGAATTAAACCAAGCTACGCAGAAACCGGTTATGGCTACATCGAGGCGAGTGGCCTTGAAGTGAAATCCTTCAAGGAAAAACCCGATATAAAAACGGCTGAATCCTATGTGAAGGCGGGAAATTATTTCTGGAACAGCGGAATGTTCTGTTTTAAGGCGGGTGTGTTCCTCGAAGAATTAAAAACCCATGCACCAGATATTTATGAGCAGTCTCAGCGCGCTTATAAAAATGCCCGCACAGATGTTGCTATCAGAATCAGTCTTGAAGATATGAAAGCCATTCGTTCCGAAAGTATTGATTACGCCGTGATGGAAAAATCCCGCAAGGTGAATGTGATACCTGCTGACATCGGCTGGAGTGATCTTGGATCCTTTGATTCTCTTTACGATGCTCTTCCAAAAGACGAGAACGGAAACACCGATGCAGAAAATGTTATTCACATCGGTTCAAAAAATAATCTCATCATTTCCGGCAGGCGCCTCGTCTCAACTATCGACGTGCAGGACCTGATGATAGTCGATACGACCGATGCTCTGGTGATTGCGCGCAAGGGCTCCACTCAAAAAGTAAAAGATCTTGTAGGCATGGTAAAAAAAATAAATCCTGAAATGACTGAAGTTCATACGACTGCTCACAGACCATGGGGAACGTACACGATCCTCGAAGAGAATCCTGGATATAAGGTAAAGCAGATTTCAGTGAGACCAGGGGCCAAACTCTCTTATCAGTTTCACCATCACCGTTCTGAGCACTGGATTGTTGTTCGTGGAATTGCCACGATTACAATTGATGATAAGGTGTTTGAGCTCAAGGCCAATGAATCGACTTATATTCCGAAAGAGGCGAAACATCGCCTCGCCAATTTGCAGAAAGATGAGCTCGTTATCATCGAAGCACAGGTCGGAGCTTACCTTGGTGAGGATGACATTGTGCGACTGCAGGATGATTATAAACGTAACTAACTGAAAGCGCGAAAAAGTGTCGCGACTCTGACATCTGGACGACCTGAATGGATTCTCTTACATTGAAGTTAACACCATTCACTTTCAGAGGGACACATGTTCAGATCAGTTTTGATCCTCATCGCTTTTTGCTACGTTCTTACGACTCTTACAAATCTTTGATTGAGGTAAGGTGAGATGGAATTCACCCCTATCGTTAAAAATTTCGCTTCTCTATTTTCCCCCTCTCCACTCGTCATAAAATATCCAGTCCCTCTAGTCGTCATGATTCTCTCTCCCCATCCTGATGATGAATGCATCGTGGGATCTCTCCCTCTTCGCTTGCAGAAAGAAAACAACGCTCACATTGTGAATGTAGCGGTGACACTCGGATCAAATAAAGAACGACAAGCTGAGCGCTTAAAAGAACTTGAAGCCGCTTGTGAGCATCTCGAGATGGAGCTGGTGGTCCTCGATGATAACTGGGCAAAGAAAACCAAAGAATTAAAAAGTCTCATTCAGAAATATCAACCACAACTGATTCTCGCTCCTCATGTGAAGGATCATCACCCCACTCACATCAAGACCGGGCAGTTACTAAAGAAAGTCCTGGATAAGAAAAAAACTTATCTCGTAGCATGGACAGAATTCTGGGGACAGCTCGATAAACCCAACACTTTAGTCGAAGTTCCCGAAGAAATTTTAGTGCTCCAGATGGAGGCCCTCGCAAAACACAAAGGCGAAGTGGCGAGGAATCCTTATCACCTGAGACTTCCGGCGTGGATGATGGATAATGTCCGCCGTGGATCAGAAGTGATTAGTGGAAAAGGTGCAGCGGCACCGATGATTCCTTTCGGTGTGCTTTACCAGCTTCAGACTTTCAAGAAAGGGAAATGGAAAGACGTGAAACTTCCCAGCTCTTTTCTTTCTCATCTCGCCGACCTCGGTGAGATCGTCAAAAACGAAGTCGATTAAATTTTTAGATTAATTTTTGAGGCCGCATCAGGATCCAGAACCAGTGTGAAGTTCGGGTGATACTTTAAATAGGTCGCAGGACAAGTCGGATCATCATGATGGTTCGTGAGATATTTAATGGCGTCAGCTTTGGATTTTCCCGTCGCCAGCATCACCAGATGCTTTCCTTCGAGAATCGTTTCAATGCCCATCGAGAGAGCTCTGTGAGGCATATCCCCACCTGGGAAATCAGATTGATTGGCCGATCTTGTTTCCGGTGTGAGTTCCACCAGACGCGTGCGGGAATTTTTCAGAGACCCCGGCTCATTAAAGCCAATATGCCCGTTCCCCCCAATACCCAGAAGCTGCAGATCAATCCCCCCCGCTTCCTTCAGAGATAGTTCGTAGTGGGCAGCTGCCTCGTGGATGGAATCAGCGTATACCGGAGGAAAGGAAAATTGATCGATATGAAGCTTCAGGGGATTCAGCACACGCTTTTCAATATAGGTCCGGAAACCAGAAGCATGGCCTTTGGGAAGACCCATGTATTCATCCAGCATAAAGAAGAAGCATTTATCGTGAGCAAGTTTACTTTCAACGGCGAGCCTCGCCCATTCCGCATAAACCGGCTCCATTGTCTTGCCGGTCGCAAGTCCAATAACAGATGAGGGATGGGAGCTGATCTGGTCTGTCACCATCGTGGCAACCGCACTGACCGCTTCCTGAGTTGATTCACTTAAAATGATTCTCATGCTTTATGACCTTCCTGTGTCCCAGATACTGTAAAATATTCGGATTCGGAATTCAATATTTGAATTCCGAACATGAGCAGCATAAACAGTGCTCATGAAACCAAGGCTATCTCTTCTTATTATTGAAGACGACAAGTATTCCCGTCTTAACTTACGGGAAATACTGCAGCCTTTTGGCGTGATTGAAGAGGCGACAACGATCGATGAGGCCCGCGAAAAATTACGCAACTTTACCTATGACATTGTCCTCACTGATATTGAATTGGGTGAGGGGTCGGGAGTGGAAATCATTCCTGAGATCGTTAAGAAAGGCTCTCACTGTATCGTCGTGAGTTCCTATGAGAACGAAGAAGTGATTGAGAAATCCTATCTCTTGGGAGCTAAACACTTCCTCTCAAAATTCCGCCTGAAAGAACAACTCCCCGGTTACATTCACAAATTTCTCATGGCCAAGAACGCGCGCTTTGAGAAATTCATCACCCAGGATTTTATCACTCAGGATCCGGAACTCATCAAAGACCTTCAGCGCCTCTGTGAGATTAACTGGAAAAACCAGACGCTCTTTATTGAAGGTCCTACCGGTACCGGGAAAAGCTTACTCGGAAAACTCATTCATGAACTCACGACTCCGGATGCAAATATCGTTCACCTGAACTGCTCAGAACTCTCGGATCAGCTCCTTGAGAGTGAACTGTTTGGCCATGAGAAGGGTGCTTTTACCGGTGCCGATCAGAAGAAAGAAGGGAAACTTAAAATGGCCCACGGAGGAACACTCTTCCTCGACGAAGTGGGAACGATGTCGATATCCATGCAGCAGAAACTGCTGAAGGCACTCGACGAAAAAACATTCTATCCCGTAGGAAGTTCCACACCCGTAAGATCAGAATTCACACTCATTACGGCAACCTGTGAAGACCTTCAGGAAAAAATTAAAAAGAAAGAATTCCGTGAGGATTTCTTCTACCGTATCAGTGGCTTTCGTTTCCGTATGAAGCCCTTGGCAGAGAGGATTGATGACCTTGATCTTCTGGTGAAACGCTTTCAGAAGGATTCTCCGAGACGATTCGTGATGAAGCCCGAAGCTCTTGAACTCTTAAAGAAACACAACTGGCCGGGTAACATCCGTGAACTGAAAAAAGTCTGCGAGCGCTTTTCCCAGAGTGTGACCGGTATTATCGATGCTCTCACTGTGAATCAGTCCCTCGCTACGAGTACTTCTTCCGCAGTTCCCATGAGCGAGGGTTGGGAAGATTACGTGAAAGAGAACGGACTTCGCTCTCTTATCTCCCAACTTGAGAAAAGAGCGGTCGAAGAGGCGATGAAACGAAATAACGGCAAGATCACCGCCTCAATTAAAGAACTTAAGATCTCAACCTCCGCATTCTACCGGATCCTTCAGGAAAACCAGCTCCAGTTCTGATTGGCACAGGGCTTGCTTTAGAGATTGCAACTTTTAAAAAGGAGTTGCTCATGTCTCTACAGAAGAAAACACTTTCCCGTTACCGCCAATACTTCCCCAACGAAACCCTCCGTGAAACTTCAACCCGTACGGGAATCCAGATCACCCGCGTTTTCCGGCTCTTCAGTGGCAAAACCATGAAGGTCGGAGAACTCGAGGCCTTCGAATCAGCGGTGACTTTGAGAATCGCTGAGAACCCCAGCATGACTTATCTTTCAGCGGCGGTGGATGAAGCAGGAGCGATCCTCACCAACGAAGAACTTGGAAAAATAGCTGAGTACGTTCAGAGAAAGGTGAGATGCCGAAGTTTTGCCCGCACTTACATCCGTTCTGATTTTAACAATGCAAGTATCGCTTAGGAGTATATATGAAAGGTTTATCATCACTAGAAAGAAACGTGCTCGAATGTATCGGAAAGAAGAGCCTCTCGTATGAAGAGATTCATTACCAGTCAGGACTGCATGAAAATGTCTGCTTCAATCTGATCCAGGCGCTCATTATAAGAGGAATTCTCTGTACCGATGGTGCTCACTACAGAATCTCTGACAATCTCTCCCCGCTGGTTCAGGAAGAGATTAACGGAATGGACGCAAAACTCGCTGAGTCCTTAGAAATCATCGAAGCTGTTCTTGAGCAACCTTCAGGAAGGAATTTTAAGTTCGCTAAGATTGCCATGGATTCACGCGATGAAAAGATCTTTCTCGCGATGCTGTCGAATCTTGAATCATTTCTCATGGACGCTCATAAAAAAGCTGAAGCGATTGTGCCATTGAAAGACCGGAAGGTCATTTTCTGGGGTATCGGTGATGTGAGTACTTTGATGAATCAGATGATCAGGGGGCGCTAAATGAAATGGTTTATTCTTCTCATTCTTATTTCGTGCGGACATGATTCACCCCCAGCACAAGATACAGCCGACAGTGATGGTGATCAGATTCCGAATTACCTGGAGTCCAGTGACGAATTAAAAAAATATACCGCCTCCGTCACTCCCTTTGCGGAAATGAAGGCAACCTTGTCTTTTAAGGCCGATCTGAAAGTCATCACAGTCGATTTATCTAATGAGAGTGATCTTTATAAGACAAGCTACACTCTCCTGACAAAAAGACATGATCTTCTGAACAAGGAAGGTCATTTCTCAGAATGGGCGACTTTAAGAACCTCAACCGTTGTCCCTCAATTGTCTCTACCGGAAAAAGCTTATGAGGTGACTCTTCGTTTTCAGGATTCAAAAGAATTTCCCGATCATATCTTGCTGGGAGAAAATCTCCTCAGTGATTTTCAACCCGTCATGAAGTTTCATCTGCAGAGAAAAGACTTAGAGGAGGTTCTCTCATCAAAGACATTTCTGTCGATGAGAAGAAAGGGAGCTGAAACTCCCTGGTCTCAGGACGCGAATGTCAGACAAAGAACGTACCGGGTTTTCTGGAACGATGGAAAGACGACGAATGTGTATTATGTCTCGCGGGAACTGACTCTTGAGAGATTCCTTCTTTTGATGAAAGTCACTCACCCGAGATATGTAGAAGATGAAGGGAAGCTCAGTTGGCACGATGAGAATAAGGACTGGTGGGTAAGAGACCTTGGAAACCAGGATAAAGTCGTGGTGAAAGCTTCGGAAAAAGACATTGCTAAGGAACGTGAAAAAAATTTTGTGAAGATCCTTCAGGAAGTAACACGCACAAATGGAAAGATGACAAAAGTCACAAGGATTGAAAAGCATCCGGACGCAAGACTGATTCTGAAACTCAGAGGAACGAGAGAGGCCCGTACTTTCAAAGAGGCCGTCAGAACTTTTAAGCGCAGTGGTGGCCACGAAGAAGGACCGATGAATTGTTACGAATGGTCACGCTCGATTGTTTCTTCAGGGAGTCTGAGACTTTCGAGTGAAGAAATTCTGAATACCATTAAGGTTCAGAGTGAGCTCAAGGCCTTCTCGTCTCAGGAACTTGCCGCTTCAGCTATCGAGGCCAGTGACGATGAAGGGCCATACCTAGAAGTTGCCTTGGAAACTTCTGACAAGGCGATCCAGCTGACGATACCTGACCGGCCATACACGACATACACGCGGACTGGGGTTTACCAATATGAATGTGATGCTATTCCCAGAAAAACTGGTGGCGATCTCACTAACGACGAGGGTCATTTCGGCCTGAGAGTTGATGCCTACATTGAGAAGCTGGAGGATTAGACATAAGATCAATGCATGGATCTGACTCTCGTCACCTGCAATATTAGATTTGATAATCCAGCCGATGGGGCCAATTCGTGGTCGCATCGGCGGCTTTTTTTGCGCGATATTCTTCTTTCACACTCACCCGACATTATTGCCACTCAAGAAGGACGCTTTCATCAGCTTCAGGATCTGAACAGTCTTCTGCCAGATTATGATCTGGTTGATGAGCACCGGGCGTGGATTGGTGAGCGGATGTATCCGACGTTCTTCGT
Source organism: Bacteriovoracaceae bacterium (assembly GCA_046593575.1). Classification (GTDB taxonomy): domain Bacteria; phylum Bdellovibrionota; class Bacteriovoracia; order Bacteriovoracales; family Bacteriovoracaceae; genus Peredibacter. The sequence goes on along the minus strand of JBKJNQ010000265.1, from coordinate 29,000 downwards.
GAAAAAAAATAAGTTTGAGTTGATGAAGTGCGAAGATATCTGGCTTTCAGAAACTCCGGACATTGCCGGCAGCCTTTCTTTCGACAGTGCCTTCCCCCGACTCATGACATGGATGAAAGTTCAGCCGGTGAATTCGCAGACTGATCTGTGGCTTGTGAATACTCACCTTGATCACGTCAAAGAAGAGACGCGCATGGGTCAGGTCAAAGTCCTGAGCACGGAAGTGAAGAAATTCTGGAAGGAGAAAGATCCTCTGATCATCATGGGAGATTTTAATGATCATCCGGAAAGCTCTGTGAGAAAACATCTGGAAAAAGAATTTTCGCTCCAGGATGCCTGGAAGCTATTTCATTCTTCTGAGGAATCTTCGCATCACGCCTTTCAGGGCGAAGTACCGAATGGTAGCCGGATTGACTGGGTCTTGATTGATTCAAGAATAAAGATCACGAAAGCCGAAATGGATAAGAGTACGCGCGAAGGAAAATATCCAACGGATCATTATCCCGTGATGGCAAAGATCAGCATTTAACTGCGACTTCATCCCCAAGCTTCAGATAGGTCTCAATTCCCGCAGCAGTATTTTTTGTGACGTCAGCTGAAGGCTTCCACGCACCTTTCTCGCCAAGAATAATGACCGTGGATCCGCCAAAGAGGAAGTAGCCCTTCTCCTCGCCTCTCATGAAAGGTTTCGTCCAGCGGTGACTCTGGACAATTTTCCCAACACAGATGGCACCGACTTCAATGTAGGCAATTCGCCCGAAGTTTTCAGTCTGAAGGATCGAAGTGTAGCGCTCGTTTTCAATGAAGATCTGGTTTTTGTATTTGAGTGCGAGCGGATTAACGGAGTCATAAACACCGGGCACGCGAAAATGGTCAAGAACCTTTCCGTTATCCGGATAATGATAGCGGTGATAATCAACCGGGCAGAGGCGCGCGATCAAAAGTGGACCGCCGTCAAAGATTTTTGCGATTTGCTCATTACCGATAAGATCTTTAGCGAGGAGGTAATTTCCTTTCACTGGGTAAGTTCTTTTTTCCTCGATTGCATCAAAACCCACGTAGCGTGCTTCAGCGAATGCGGGCATGCGGTTGGGCTCAGCCACAAAACTTCTTTTGCCCATGCGGAATTTCCGAATGAAGAATTCATTGAAGGTCCGGTAAGACTCGCGGGGATCCATGGAGTGGCGTGATCCAGGCTCGTATTCGTCGATAGGAATGTTGAATTTATCGATGAAGGGTTTGACCTTCTGGTGACTCGAAGGAAGATCCTGAAGAGCGCCGTAGGCCTTACTGAAGTATTTATTCGTGAAGAGGTTGCCGAATTTTCGCCCGGCGACGGAACAATACATAAAACGAATGAATTTATCCCCGTAAACCTTTTCAATTTCTACCTGTCCGGAACCCCGGTTAAAAAACTTAATCTCGGGGGGATTGGCAACGGTAGTCATCGGGTTTCCTCTTGGGATTATTCTGTAATGGGATTATACTTTCAGCGCCAAGCACAGTCAAAAGGGGTCTCTATGAAAGCGTTGTTTTTGATCCTTATTCTTCTTCTGACAACTTCGGGGTTTACCGCGGAACTTCTTCCGGTAGAAACCAAAACTATCGACATTTACAGGCGCGCAGTACCCAGCACGGTGAACGTCTCGAACATAAAACTCGCTAAAAACTTTTATTATGGTGAAGTGGAAATTCCTCAAGGACAGGGTTCGGGCTTTGTGTGGGATGAATCGGGACATATCGTCACCAATTTCCATGTCGTCCAGGGTGGAGATAATTTTGTCGTCACTTTCTACAACGATCCAAAACAGTATCGTGCCAAGATCGTAGGAACGGCCCCCGATAAAGACATTGCCGTTCTTAAGCTTGAAGAAAAGCCAGCGAAACTATCTCCGATCTCCATTGGGGCTTCGAAAACTCTTCTCGTGGGTCAATACTCATTTGCCATCGGTTCTCCTTTTGGTCTTGATTATACACTTACGACCGGCGTGATTTCTGCTCTCGGGAGAAAGATCGACGGCATCGGTGGCGTAAAAATAAATGACATGATCCAGACAGACGCAGCGATCAACATGGGAAACTCTGGTGGGCCACTGCTGGATTCTTCGGGATCTCTCATCGGAATGAATACTGTGATTTTTTCTACTTCCGGATCAAGTGCCGGTCTTGGGTTCGCTGTCCCGGTTGATACAATTAAACAAATTGTTCCCCAGCTCATTACTCACGGGAAAATCATCAGACCAGGTCTTGGGATTGGCATTGTTCCGGACTCGATGAAGACACGTCTCACAGGGAAAACTCAGGGGCTTATTATTTCTTATATTGATGACAAGGGTTCGGCTGCGAAGGCGGGGCTGAAAGGCATGACTCAGGATCAGTATGGGCGCGTTTATATCGGTGACATCATTCTCGCGGTCGCTGGAAAAGAAGTGAACAGTCTCGATGATATTTATCAGATTCTAGAGACAAAGAAAGTGGGAGATCAGGTCGATGTGAAATATCGACGCGAAGGAAAAGCTCTCACGACAAAAATCACGCTTCAGGCGATAAGTTCGCAATAGCCTGTTTCAGAGTTTCTTCTTTCTTCGCAAAACAAAAGCGCAGAAACTTCGAGCCCTCGGTGGATTTTAGATAAAACGCCGAGGGAGGAACAGTCGCCACCTTCCGCTCTTTAATCAGTTTCATCGCATAATCCACATCAGACAGATTTGTTTTCTTCGAGATCGGTACCATCATGAAGTAAGTTCCTTTGGGAGTCGCGAACTCAAATCCTAACTTCTTCATCTCGGCGTAGAAGAAATCACGCTTCCCTTTATAGAGGGAAACAAATCCCGGAAGATATTCAGGGAGTTTTTTAAGACCTTCCGCGACTGCTTCCTGCATTGGTGTAGAAACAGAAAATGTCACATACTGATGAACCAGACGACAAACGCGCGAGATTTCCGGATTGGCGCAGATCCAGCCAATCTTCCATCCCGTGAGACCAAAAGTTTTTCCGGCACTTGATACGGTAATGGTTCTTTCTTTCATCCCCGGAAAGGTCGCAGTCGGAATATGTTTTGCCCCATCAAAGACAAGGAACTCATACACTTCATCGGAAAGAATATAGAGGTCGTGCTTTTCAGCGAGATCACAAATGACCTGAAGCTCTTCTCTGGTCCAGACTTTCCCTGAAGGATTGTGCGGATTATTGAGGATAATCATCTTGGTTCTGGGAGTAATTGCTTTTTCGAGTTCCGCTTTATCGACATGAAAATCCGGAGCGTGCATCGTGACCGGGACCGGAACTCCGCCACTCATTCTGATCGATGCTACGTAAGAGTCATAAAAAGGCTCTAGAACAATGATCTCGTCACCTGGATTGGTCATCGCCGTGATGACGAGATAAATCGCTTCCGTCGCTCCTACCGTGATCGATACCTGAGCCTCAGGATCGTAATCAAGCTGGTAGAAATTTTTGTAGTAACGGGAAACTTCCGTGCGGAGAGAAGGAGTTCCATGGAAGGGAGCATACTGATTGTGGCCCTCTTTCATTTTCTGGGTTACGAGGTCTTTCATGAAATCCGGTCCGTCAAAATCGGGAAAACCCTGACCGAGATTTACCGCCTGATGTTCGCGGGCGAGTCTCGAGATGACTCCAAAGATTGAGTCTTTAAAGTCTGCGAGTTTGGTAGAAGTAGATTTCATGTTATTCCTTGGGATCCATCGCGTCTCTCACACCTTCTCCGATCAGGGAAAGCATCGTGAGAGTGAGAAACAATGCCAGCGACGGGTAAACAGCGAGCCACCAGCCGATAGTAAAATGCTTCTGTGCCTGATTCAGTAACTCTCCCCAACTTGGTGTCGGAGGAGTGAGGCCGAAGCCAAGATAATCCAGAGATGCGAGACTGACAATGTTTCCGGCTATGACAAAAGGTGAAAAGGTAATGATGGGAGAAAAGGAATTTGGCAGAAGGTGACGGAAAAAGATCCGGACGTGGCCTGCTCCGAGAGCGCGCGCGGCTTCAACGAATTCTTTTTTCCGGTTCTTCAGATACTCTCCGCGGACGTAATACGAAATACTGATCCAGCCAAAGACACTCGAGAGAACAACCAGAAGTAAAAGGGTTGGCTTAAAAATAGAAATAATAATGATGAGGAGAAAAAATTGCGGAACTGTGGAGAGAATTTCCACCACCCGCTGGCCCCAGAAATCCGTTCTTCCCCCAAAATAGCCCATGACTCCGCCAAGAACTGTTCCCACAATGAAGGTGAGAATCCAAACGAGGACGGCGAAAATGACAGAATAACGAAGGCCGTACATGAGGCGCGTGAAAATATCGCGCCCTCGATCATCGGTTCCCATGAGGTTTTCGGACGTGGGCGCCGAGGGATAAGAAGAAACTTCTTTGTTGGATTCGTATGGGTTCCACGGAATCAGCGGCCACATCGCCGAGTCTCCGCGCTCTTTATTTAGTTCCAGCGAGCGATAATCCATAACGACAGCTTCTTCCTGACCGAATTCAGAAGGATGATAGCTGTTGAACACCGGGAAATAGCTCTGATTATTATATTTCAGATAAAGAGGCTTATTGTTCGCCCAGAATTCAGCAGTAAAACTCACAAAGCATGAGATGAGAATAACCCATACAGAAACAACAGCAAGTTTTCTGCTCTTAAAGCGGTTCCACTTCTTCAAGGACTCGTCGTTTCTGATCAATCTTTCCATCATGTGAAATCGATCCTTGGATCAACCAGAACATAGGCAAAATCCGAGATCACGTTTCCGAGAAGGAATAGTCCACTCTGGATGAAGACCAGACCCATGATGACGTTATAGTCACGGGAGAGAATGCTCTTATAAGAAAGTAGTCCGATCCCATCAAGCTGGAAAATCGTTTCAAGAAGAAGGGAGCCCGCAAAGAACACGGAAAGAAAACCACCAAGACCCGTAACAATCGGAATCAGGGCGTTTCTCAAAGCGTGTTTCATGTACACGACTTTTTCTTCAAGACCCTTGGCGCGCGCTGTGCGGATATAATCTTTCTTGATTTCTTCAATGATCGAATTTTTCATGAGGACAGTGAGACTCGTGAATGATCCGATGGTGTAACAAATGAGTGGCAGCGTGAAGTGATGGACGCGGTCAAGGAACTGCTCCCAAACTGAGAGGTCATCGTACATTTCAGACTGAAGCCCACCCACCGGGAAAATTTCCCAGAAACTTCCTCCGGCAAAAAGAACGATAAGGAGAATGGCGAGCATAAATGACGGGACTGAGTAGAGAATGAAGAGAATAAAGCTCGAGACCACATCAAAAGCCGAGCCATTCTTAATGGCCTTCGCTATCCCCAGTGGAATTGAAATGAGATAGGACAGGAGAAGCGAGATGATTCCGAACTGAAGAGAGACCGGAAACTTACTCACGATCACATCCACGACCGGTTCTTCGTAAGTAAAGCTGTCACCAAAATTCAAAGTCACAATATTTTTCAGCCACAGGATATAGCGTTCATGCATGGGTTTATCAAAACCATATTGTTTCTTAAGAGCGGCGAGAACTTCATCCGGAACACCCTGGGTGCTTCCCCGAGAAGAAGTCGTAAGACCTTCAGCACCCCCGCCCTGAGAACCAAAACGCATCTCATGAAGCTTCTGATCAATCGGTCCACCCGGCGCCATATTGATGATCGCAAAAACCACCACCGTGACACCCAGAAGAGTCGGAATCAAAATAAGAATACGCCTGATGAAATACTTAAGCATTTACTGAAGCTTCCAGTACATCTGGCCGATGCCGTAAACGAAAGTATCTTTCGGCTTCACCACGCGCTTGGTGTGAGCGTAGAGAGAGTACTTAGAATTGAAGAAGAAGACATAAGGGTAATCGCCGGCAATCAATTCGTGTGCTTTTCTGAGAAGAGGAATGCGCTGATCTTTGTCGTAGAGCTTGCGCGCCTGATCGATGAGCTTATCGACTTCAGGATTTCCGTAGCCGATGAAGTTTGATCCAGATCCAGCGGCTGAGCTTGAGTGCCAGACTTGTTTCAGATCCGTCTCAACTCCTCCCCCACCCCAGGCCATGCGGACGGCTTCGAATTTTCTTGAATCAAGAAGACTCACAAATGAGTTCCACTCAATGTTCTTGATCTGGATATCAACCCCGATCTTGCTTGCGTCTTCTTTGTACACCGTCTGATACTTCATAAAATCAGGCGAGGGCTCAAGGATCGTGATCGAGAGCGGAGTTTTCTTTCCACCGATCATTTTATCCAGAGTGCCGTCCTTATCTGAATCTTTCCAACCGGCAGCATTCAAAATCTTGAGCGCTGCTTGAGGATCATAAGGAAGTGGCTTCACATCGTGATTGGCGTAGTCTGACTGGACATAAATCGGGCCCGTCGCTGGCTCAGAAAGATTGTACTCAAACTTCTCTTCCATCAGAGGCCGATTCACGAGCATGCCTAAGGCCTTTCTCACTTCGCGGTCTTTCAGGATCGGATGCTTCATGTTCCAACCGATAAAGTTATATCCTTTGGGCGTTTTATTCTCAGTTTTCACCTTAACAATTTTCTCTTCCCAAATGGCACCTACAGTTTTCTTAACAAAACCATCAGGACGAAGACCAAGGAAATCAATGTCACCTTTTTTCAGGAGCTCGAGACTGACGTTTTCTTCAGCAGAAAAACGTAGGACGATTTTTGGGATGGTATAAGAATCTTTTTCAACCGTATCATTTACCCCCCACCAGTCTGCATTTTTCGTGAGTGAGATTTTCTGACCTTTATCATACTTGGTGAAAGTATAGGGACCTGTTCCAACAAGCTTCTTACCGAAATCTTTTTTATTCGCGGGATCCGAGTAGAAGTGCTTAGGAAGAACTTCAATACCGGCGCAAACATCAAAGTTAAGAAAGTAATCGTCTTTCACTTCAAAGCGGACGGTGTAGTCATCAATAACAGTGACTGATTTTACGGCATCATAATAAGGGCGGATCTGAACAGCTTTGTAGTCGTCAGTATAAATCACGTCGTAAGAAAATTTCACATCATGAGCGGTGAAATCTTTTCCATCATGCCACTTAACACCTTTTCTCAGGTTAAACGTAAAGACTTTCTTATCCGCAGAAATATCCCATTTGGTTGCGAGAGCTGGTTTCCATTCATAGGAATCGAGATCACGCGTGAGAAGGCTTTCAAAAATATAACCCTGAACCTGGGGAGAATATCCGTCAGAGGAGGCCAGCGGATTGAGTGTCGAAGGTTCGCCGCCAATATTGAGATAAATCGCCTTGCTCGCCTTTCCGGATTTACTGTTACAGCCGATGAGTCCCAGGGCCATAACAATGAGAACGAGGTTCAGAACCTTATATGACATAGAGACTCCTTAAATTATTTTCTGATGTAGAGAGCGGGATCGAGCGACCAGCGGTCAAGCTTCAGGTTGTGGTCTTCAATCCGGTAAGCTTCAAGCTTCGTATCGATCTCATTCAGTCTTGCTTCTGAATTTTTAAACTCAGCATAGGTTCGCGCTTTATCTTCTTCCAGAAGAGCGAGTTCTTTCTGCCACTCAATTTCCAGTTTCTGTCTTAAAATTTCAAACCGCTTGTTGACGGTATCGACCCGATCAACATGACCATCAAGGTCGCGCTGGTGACGGTTTTTCTTCGCCTGCATCGCCAGTCGCTTTTTCTGGAGAATGCCGACAACTTCGCGCGCGAGATCTACTGATTGATTAAGGTCACCACTTTCAAAACGAAGATAGGAGCCCGTGGTGAAATGCACACTTCGGAGACATGCTTCGAACTCCGGAATTTTTACTAACAAGTAATCGTTGGTCCGCCCCTCAATGAATCCGCGGCAACGAAACGCCGGGTACTGTTCATTGAAAAACTCGATCCGGTCACGACGATTGAGAAATTTGATGTTCGCAAAATCAGTGCGGATACGGATAAGTTTTGCGACCTGATTTGTTCGGGAAACTCTTCCGGAAAAGAAGCGTGCGTTCTCGTCTTCCGGAGATGGAAGAGGTCCTAAAGCATGGACTGCCAGACTGACAAAAATGAGTGAGACAAAAAACAACTTAGACATTGATTTTATTATGCCAGAGTGTGGATTTTTGGGAAGGAAGAGCTGAGTTTATTCTTTCTGGAGGATAATACTTGAGCGAAACTCTTTCTCATGGCGAGGCTCTTCATATTTCAGGACATGCATTCCGGGAAAGAGATTCAGGAGTTCCTGCTCTTTCAGGTAATAATCCGGGTTCTGTTCAGCCGTCTTATTGGATTTCATTTCACGGAGGGTATGCGCCTCATAAACGATGATACCGCCGGGCTTCAGCCAGGTTTTCATTCTTTCAATGAGTGAGCGATCCACATAATAAAAACAGATGATAGCGTCAAAAGAGCCCGGTGCTATTTTGTATTCATTCAGCGATGCCACGATGCCCTTAAATTTCACACCAAATTCTTCGGCCAGGAGATGCGCTTTCTTTACCGCGACTGAACTGATGTCAATTCCGGTTACGCGATAACCTTTTTGAGCAAGAAAGACAGCATTACGTCCTTCGCCCATTCCCATATCAAGAACGGAGGATTCAAAAGGAAGATACTGATAGTTTTCTGCCAGGAAACGGGCAGGAGATTTTCCGAAGACATAAGTTGGCCGCTGGTATCGCTTATCCCACTGGTCCTTGGCATCTCCCTGGACTTTTACACCTGAGAGTTGCTGGTAACGGTTTCCAGATATCGGATCACGACCGAAAGAAAGACTCGACGCCAGAATGAGGAAAAAGCAGATGGAGAATTTCATGAGTCCTGTGAAGAAGTATCATCCACGGGAGTTTCTGTGAAGGGATCTTCCTGCGGCTCATCGTAAAAATACGCCGGGCTGGGTTCTGGAATTTCTACCATTTCTTCCCCGCCCAGTTCGGCGCTGAAGAAGATATTGAGAGTCTCAAGAAGCTTGCCCATTTTTTTGATCTTCCGGTCAATGTAGGCCTCAACCGTTCCGGGCATGTCTTCCGTAGCGAACAGATACCAGCTCATTTCTTCGGCCATCGTGTAGTACTGATCAAGCAAAGTGATGAGTTCTTCACCACAATGAGAGAGATCCATGATGGAAGTAGTTTCATAGCGGTTATGAAAAATTTTGGGAAAGTGTGCGCGGGTACGGCGTAGGGCAAAAATCTCAAGATACTCGGACTTCCGATCTTTGATGCGATTAAAGAGATTGTTCGCATCCACTTTCAAAAGAAGAAGGACGCGAAGTGTGGCGTCGTCGTGCTTACTTTTCATGCGGACCCTGAAACAGAAACGCGATGACCACCCGGCCAGATATCGCTCTTCTCGGCTTTCATGTCGTGGTAGTTCACCATGCGATCTACTAAAACACGTGCATCAATCGGATTTTTGATGAAAAAATAATTTTTAGAAAGCGCGTGAACGCGGCTGTCATTGAGCTTGGAGAAACTTGAAAGACTTAAAAATGTGAGACGGCGTGATTTCAGAACGTACTTTAAAATCCCGCGAACTCTTTCATTGAACTGGCGGTACTCACGGAAGTTACTGACACAGCTGATGACCATGACATGATTCTGTTCCGTTGAGGCGACAAGTTTCTGAAGTTGATCTACCCGAACCGGAACGAGAATAAATCCCGCTTCCTTAAGGAGCCGATCAAAAACATAAAAGGAACCCGGAAGTGATTCATCCAGAGTAAGAAAAAAGATAAAAGGCATGGTCGTTTCCATACCTTCTTTTCGGAATGATGAAGATTTAGTTTATAGGAGGCTTTTGAACCATTTGCGAATTCGTCTGACAAATCCGATCAGGATTCCCATCCCCAATGATAGGAGGCCGTTAACCGGCACCGCTGAGTTGGAGACCGCCACAGTACCGCAGGAGAGCGGAGAGGTGTTCTTCTCCTCTTTCTGATAGGCCAGCGGAGAGACATAACCAATTTCCTGGCGGTGATTGGTTTCCGAGACCGCTGAATCCATCCCCTGAACATCGTCCTGGCGGACACCAGTTGAATTCAGTTGAAGCGACGGCGCCATGATCGCATCACTGATGTTTGAGTGATCAAGTCCCATGGTGTGGCCAAGCTCATGCGTGATAGTCGTGAGCAGGTAGTTATTCTGCTGGTTGTATATGTGATTGCCGTTAATAATGATTTCTGTTTTCGCAAAGTACGGACCATTCGTATAGCGAACGGCCACGGCAAGAACGGAAGCAGGATCCATATTTGTTTCAGCAGCAAAGTTCCTCGACCAGCGGATAACGTTAGTTGTACCAGAGTTTGAGGTGTCCCAGAGATTGAGACCAGTACTATTCTCCCACTCTTGAACTGCCAATTTTGAGAGATATTCGAGTTTTGATTTTATGGTAGCATCCGCTTCAACCACCGTGATATTGATCGGAAGACTTGCCCAGTAGAAACCATTTTCAAAGTCAGTTGTGAGTTTGAACGCCCAGGCAGGTGTGGTGAGAAACAAGCAGAGAATTAGTTTTATCCACATAGTTTTTTCTTCCTGAAAAAGCCGTTTAGATTTTCTCGATCCAGCAAAGTTTATCCCCTCTCATCTGAACCAGGTAATCCTGACCTTGTTCAATTTCAAAAGGCCCGTGCTTTAATACATCCAACGTCACAGTCTCGTTCACGTTGCCCTTGATGGTGTGCTGGTTATCGAAGATCACTTTGTTGGTCGACAGTGGGTTTGTGGGTCCCACTTCTTCCATGACCTCTTTGACCTTCCCCTCAAACTGCGTAGGGCAATCCAGCTGATCAACCGTGACCGTGGACCAAACATTCATCGAGGACAATACGAGAGACAGTATAAAGACTGCTTTCATGCCTACTCCCTGGCATCCGGTTTTCTTCAAGCTGCGAATCCATCCGCTGCTTTCTACAAGCAGATGATTGCACGGTGAGTGCCAATAGCAAGAGAGCGTAAACTCTCTTTTTTACTATCAGGAGTAATCTAGACAGGGACAAAAGGTAACTCAACATTATTAAAGGATGAGTTTTTTGAGAGGCGAGCTGGCCCCATGTGCGAGCGCGGGAGGCCTTATGACACCGGCATTTTTTTCCATAAAAAAAGGGCCCCTTTCGGAGCCCTTTGTGAAATTTCGTTTAACGAAATGACATTACATCATGCCGCCCATTCCACCCATTCCGCCCATGCCGCCGCCGCCTGCAGCGTGACCGTCATCTCTCTTAGGAAGATCAGCGATCATCGTTTCAGTTGTGAGCATCATACCAGCTACAGAAGCTGCGTTCTGGAGAGCTGAACGAGTGACTTTAGTTGGATCGATGATTCCGGCCTTAACCAGATCTTCAAATTTATCGTCGCGGGCATTGTAACCCCAGTTCGCATTCTTAGATTCCTGGATCTTGTTGATAACAACAGAACCATCTACACCAGCGTTGAACGCGATCTGACGGATCGGCTCTTCGATAGCGCGACGGATGATCTTGATACCAGCAGTTTGCTCTTCGTTAGCACCTTTAAGACCTTCGAGGGCCATAACAGCGTGAAGGAGAGCAGCACCGCCACCAACAATAATTCCTTCTTCTACAGCAGCGCGAGTAGCATTGAGCGCGTCTTCAACGCGGTCTTTCTTCTCTTTCATCTCTGATTCAGTAGGAGCTCCAACTTTGATCACAGCAACACCACCAGCGAGTTTCGCCAGGCGCTCTTGCAGTTTTTCTTTGTCGTAGTCTGAAGTTGTTTCAGCAATCTGAGCGCGGATAGCAGAAACGCGTGCTTCCACGTCTTTCTTGTTACCAGCACCATCAACGATCATGGTGTTTTCTTTGTCGATATTGATTTTTTTACAAGTACCAAGGTCTTTCAGAGTTACTGTCTCGAGACTCATGCCGAGCTCTTCAGAGATCAGCTGTCCACCAGTGAGAGTTGCGAGATCTTTCAGCATTTCCTTACGACGGTCACCGAAACCAGGAGCTTTAACAGCTGCAACGTTGAGGGATCCGCGAAGTTTATTCACAACCAGAGTTGTGAGAGCTTCACCTTCGATATCTTCAGCGATGATAACGAGTGGACGTGAAGTCTGAACAACTTTCTCAAGCGTAGGAAGAAGCTCTTTCATAGAAGAGATTTTCTTGTCTGTGATGAGGATGTAAGGGTTTTCGAAAGTTGCTTCCATCTTTTCCGTGTTCGTCACGAAATAGGGAGAAACGTAACCGCGATCAAACTGCATACCTTCAACAACTTCAAGTGAAGTTTCAGCAGTCTTAGATTCTTCAATCGTAATGACGCCTTCTTTCCCAACTTTTTCCATCGCCTGAGAAATAAGTTTCCCGATTTCAAAATCATTGTTGGCAGAAATTGTCCCAACGTTCGCGATTTCTTCAGTTGTGTCGATTTTCTTCGACATCACTTTAAGTTTTTCGATGATTTTAGCAGTCGCGAGATCAACTCCGCGCTTGAGGTCCATAGGATTGTGACCGGCAGCTACGAGCTTAACGCCTTCGCGGTAGATCGCCTGAGCGAGAACCGTTGCAGTCGTTGTACCGTCACCAGCATCTTCGTTCGTTTTTTGAGCAACTTCTTTCACGAGCTGAGCGCCCATGTTTTCGAAAGCGTTTTCGAGTTCGATTTCTTTAGCAACAGTCACGCCATCTTTCGTGATGGAAGGTGCGCCGAAAGATTTCTGGATAACTACGTTACGGCCTTTAGGACCGAGAGTGACTTTTACTGCGTTCGCGAGAGTGTTCACACCAGCTAGGATGGAAGCGCGAGCGTTTTCTGAATACTTAAGTTCTTTAGCTGACATATATTCCTCCAAATGGAATTGAAAAATTAATTACTGAAGAACTCCGAGAATTTCTTCTTCTTTCATAATGAGGAGATTCTCTCCGCCTACTTTCACTTCAGTTCCGCCGCCCCATTTAGCGAAGAGAACAGTGTCTCCGACTTTTACGTCGAGAGATTTAATTTCACCGTTAGCGAGGCGATGGCCTTTACCAACAGCAACGACTTTCCCTTGGGATGGTTTTTCTTTGTGGTTATCAGGAATGATGATCCCGCCTGCAGTCTTTGTTTCTTCTTCGATTCTCTTTACGACAACACGGTCATTCAATGGTCTCAGTTCCATATTTTTCCTCCTAAGAAAAGATAAATAGCGCTGTGCAATAGTCAGTTATATAAGGTCTATTTTGTTGCCATCACAATGTATGTTCGAATGGACGAGTGTCAAGGTCGCCTCGTGAAAAAAACATTAATCATTCGCGCAAGTGCTTGATTCCCACACTGGTCTCCTTCTGGGTCCAGCAAATTTTGCCCCATCAGTGCGTTAAATTCCGGTGCTTTGAAAACCCTTCAAAGGAGCTCTTTGTGAGCCGATAAGTAATCACGATATAATTTAAACAGGCAGTATCCAAGGATGGAAAATGCTAACGCTCTCTAAAAAACTTTGTCCCTTTTTTTCCTTTCTCCTCATGATGAGCTGTGGGAAAAAGATGACTGAGTCGGGGCCAAAATCAAAGCCCATTTTTCAATATCAGGAACCATCTCCGACTTTGATTCTTCCGATCGAACAAAAAGTTTTCACTTATATCCCGGAACTCTCGGGCCAATATCTCTTTCCGGATCGCCTTAGAGTGCGCTCAGCGAATGCCATGGGGAAAACCGTAACGATCGTTTATAATATCCGTGCTGATGACCCGGAAACTTACGATGCCAAATGTGTTTACAAGGGAACTGCACCGGAGACGATGCCCGTTGAAAAATGCGTGGATCAGGACGGCAAGGACCTCGGAAATATCACAAACGGATCTACCGTCATGCTGATCGATGCTGGTAACACGATCAAATTCACTTCAAGCTCTGATGAGCTCAAGGCTGACGCCATCTTCAGCGTCACCTGGATGGGTCCTTAATTCTTCTTACTATTTTTCTTTCTTGATCGAGGCCGGTGCGCGATGACGTAGGGTCTTACTCTGGATGCGAGCAATACTTTGCTTGTAATTGGGATCAAGTGTCTCGAACTTATCCGCGTTCACGAGATAACGGTAACCGTTCGTGTAATTCATCTCAGCGGTCTTCTTTAATACCCGGAAATACTCTTCGTCGGTTATCTCATTTTTCAATTGTCCGTAATACTTTTGTAGAAGCGGAAGGTTCCTGGTCTGAGTAACATAAATAAGAGTTTTACCCTTATCCGCGCCCTGAGCAAGGAAATGATCTATCAGAACTTCATCCTGCTTTTTCACTACATAGTACATGAGACTGGGGCTGAGCGGAGTCGGCCTGGAGTTAATCACCGAAGCAATATTTCGTTTGAGGATCTGCTCGCGTCCCGATTTCTGGAGGAACGCCAGAGCTTTCTGCGTTTCACGATATCCATTCACATAGTACGCCGACATCATGACGAAGACTGAGAAGCCGGGAACCAGAACTTTCCAGTTGAGGAAAGATCCGATCGCATTTCTGATCTTTTTTGCCGGTGAGACATAATAATTATAGGCCGCTTTGTTCACGAGTTTCCACTCAAGGGAATTGATCCGTGAATCAAGATCCGGATGCGTGGAAAAGTGACGGGCAAAAAAACTTTTCTTCTGCGGCTCTGGAATTTTCCCCTTCAGGTAATCAGGAATTTCTTCTGGTGAAGCAAGTTTTTGAAGCGCTGATTTCATGGACTCAAAATCCGCGCCTAGCTTGAGAACTGCATAGGCATCGGCTTCGTATTCGTGTGAACGAATGGTATCAAACAGAAGTGCGTAGTTAAAAACAAACCAGGCGAGGCAAGAGATGAAGACCAGCGAGGCGGTCATTCCTGAGTGAAAGGAAGCATCCTCTCCCCAGTAAAGAAGAGAGATCCCGATCAGGACCATCATGATCAGTCCCACACCTGTGAGGACAGTGAGAAGATTTTTGATGAGGTCAAGCACGCGTTTATGGATGTGACGATTGGCCACATGAGAAAGTTCGTGAGCAATGACGGCGTCGAATTCCGAGAGAGTCAATGTGGTCCGGAGTTTTCTTCCGATGAACATCGTCTGATTAGAAAACCGGAAGAGCTTGAGTCCCACGACGAATGCATTCTTAATATCAGTTTCAATCCAGCGCACGCGAAATGATGGCATCCCGATCTGATCGAGACGGCGATTGATGATATCCAGATACTCGGGTTCAGTAATTTCACGGTTAGGAATGAGCTTCAGCATGAGGATCACAGAACAGGCAAGTGTCAGAACCGAAACGAAAATGATATTGAAGACGAGGCCAATGAACCACAGTGATCCCCAGTCCTCGTAAACACCATCCTGAAAAGTCATGTTGATGACCGAATAGGTAAATATCGGAAGGAGGATGAGCGCAAAATTCACTCGTACTTCCTGGATCAGCCGGCGGCGAAATGAAGAAAGCAGTTCAAGGTTCGTTTTCTTTTCTACATAACGGATGAAAAACTGATAGAGCCAGTAGCCGGAAAATAAAAGGGCCAGATAAACCATTCCCAGCCCAATGAGTCCAATCGCCATCGCACCTTCAGAAATAAAGTGTGCCACTACGATAGAAAGAAAAGCTTCGAAGACAAAAATGTAGAAGTGATGAGAAAGAATCATTTCGCGATGAGATGTATCTTTGGCGTCAATCAGGGACGACAGGAAGCTACTCCGCTCACGGCGGAATTTTCTCCAGTTGTACACGACAGCAATAACCAGGAAAAAGGCGTAGAGCATAGTTCCCCTTCCTGTTTCTTATCGGTATTTGTATGATGAATATGATATTTTCCGAGTAAGGAGACCAAACATGTCAAATAAGCTCTTAGGCCTGCACGAGTTCTTTAACCTGCATAAAACACTGAAGAAGGATGAGGTCATTCTGGACGTCCGCGGACCTTCTGAATTTCAAGAGGGTCACATCGAAAATGCCCGTAATATCCCTGTCGATCAGGTCGCGAATTTTACGGATGATCTTAGGAAATACTCCACCATCTACATTCACTGTAAGCGTGGCGGACGGGCGAAAACGGCCTATGAAATACTCTCGAATGCCGGACTTTCGAATCTGGTTTGTATTCACGATGCGGGAATGGATCTGTGGATGGAATCAGGCTACCCGGTCGTCTAGAAACACTGCTCTTCGTGATTAACGACGTAAACCTGGTCTGCGACGTTCCCAAGATTGAGGCGCCCGAGACTGGCCTTCACACGCACGGGATATTTCAGCGTGCTGAGACCCGTGCAATTGTACCCAAGTAATCCTTCACGAATAAGCCGGGCTGAGTGAAGGAGAAGAAGTGCCGTGATTCTTTCGGTCGGAAGATCCTCTTCAAAAGTTTTCAGACACAAGTCGCGGCAGCGGAGCTGGTTTTTCACGCGATAAGAATCATAAGTCTCTAAGGTATAAGTTTTAAGTGGTGTGGAATCCATCTGATACGAACCAGTCATCGGCGAATACACCCGCACTTCACAATCACACTTCATGGCGAAAGCATTCACTGATACAAAAAAGAAAAGGGCCAGAAGATATCTCATGACCCTTATATCGGAAGCTTAGAAAATTTATTGAATTACTTACCAGAACACTGGGACTCTTCCCGGTATTCCACTCCGTGAAAGACGTTATCCCTCATGAAATTGTACTTATCCGGACATTGGGCAAGAAGGGCACGGGCATTGTAGCGGTAAGCCGATGAGGTCTCAGCAAAATCCTCCAGCGGGCTCGTCATGGCGTAGCGGGAAGGCATGCAGGCACCGACAGAATCAAACTCCCACTTATCGCCGGTTTTCACCCATGAGCTCATCGTGAGCCAGCGCTGGTTGAGCTCCGGAGCAATGGCATAATGAATATTGTGTCCCAACTCATGAATGAGAGTCTGAAAGCGAAGACCCGGAGGACCACGGAACCAGGGAGCATAAAGTCTCATCAGAGAATCTGCCCAAACATGGGGGCCTTTATCGGGGTGGCCTGCGGAAGGAAGATATTTGGTAATTTCGCGGTTATTCCCCAAGGGCATGATCGATTGGGGAAGATCCGACATGGCGAGCAGGAGATCATCCATTTCTGTGTCGGTGTATTTTGCGGCATTCGCATGTACGAGTTCAGAGCCGTTGTATCCAAACTTGAGGTTCAAGAAGAGAAGCTTTCTCCCGACGTACTGGCCCCAAATTTTATCAACGGCACAGAGAACTTTTTTACATTCCGGGTTCACCTGATAATTGGCCTGAAGATTCACGTCGCGATCATGTTTGTACAAACGCTTTTCCCACCAGGTCCAATTGCTGGTTTTGGAAGTGAGTTTTTTAAATACCTGCAGGAGCTCAGGATTCTCATTGTCGAATTTCACACCCTGAATTTTTTTATCCTTAGTCCCGGTCATTGCCTCGAGAGTCTGGTTCATCAACGGAAGATCAAACGTCTTATGCTTGCAAGGCGCGTTCATTACCTGATTATTATTTGCACTCCAATGCTCCAGGGTTGAGGAGAACTCTTCAAGATTTGAAGTTGATGTATCGGGCACAAATTCCGGAAAACAAGTAGCGCAGTCCTGCGCGAAAGCACTGGCACTAAGAACAAATAGGTAAAGAAAAATTTTCATTGAAACCTGACGCTTTCAACTTTCCCAGAGGAAAGATCGACTTCAAGTTTTCCTTCCTTGTCCTCGTAGACGAGTGAAGTATGGGGCGCAGTGGAAGAAGATTTCAAGAGCTTCGGATCAATATCCGCTTTGAGGTCTTCAAGAGAAAAATCTTTCTTGGGAAAATTGTAATGAAGAGTCGCGAGTTTATTGTCTTTGTAAGTGAGCTCCACGGCATACTTAAAACCCTCGCGTACCCAGTATTCCTTATCCCCTCTTACAAGATCGGGTTTACCAAGGGTCTTGCGGGCCGACTCGCGGTTCGTTTTTCCGAGCTCAAGCGCGCGCAGGTCTTTCGGAAGATGGGTCTTCGCTTTCTCAGACCACCCTGCGAAGATGGAAGTGGAAAATAGAAATGTTAAAACGATGAGTGTTTTCATTCCCTTCATATCGGCAAATGAAATATATCTCTCAAAATTTTACTTTAAATCATACCAGTTTTGTCCGGTACCCATCTCAACTTTGAGAGGGACGGAAAGTGTCACTGCATTTTCCATAAGTTCCCTCACCAGAGTCTTCAACGTTTCCATTTCTTCCGGAACTACGTCGAAAATCAATTCATCGTGCACCTGAAGAACCATCCGGGATTTTAGATTCTTCTCGCGAAGTGTCCGCTGGATATTGATCATCGCAAGCTTGATGATATCGGCGGCCGTTCCCTGGATGGGGCTGTTAATCGCTACTCTCTCTGCCATCGCTTTGATCTGCCGGTTCGATGACTTGATATCCGGAAGGACGCGTTTTCTTCCGAATAAAGTTTCAGCGTATCCGGTCTCTTCCGCTTTTTCTTTGAGACTATCGAGATAAGATTTCACACTATGGAAATTCTTAAAATAGCTTGTGATGTATTTCTTCGCTTCACCCTGTGAAATATGTAGCGATTGCGAGAGACCAAAACTTGTCTGACCGTACATAAGACCGAAGTTAATCGCCTTGGCACCATTTCTCTGATCTTTTGTCACTTTATCGAGCGGAACTTCGAAAACTTCGGCGGCAGTTTGTTTGTGAATATCGAGATCATTTAAAAATGCCTTGAGCATATTCTCGTCCTGGGAGAAATGAGCAAGAAGTCTTAACTCAACCTGAGAATAATCGGCAGAAAGAAGTTCTCTGCCCTTGGTCGGAATGAAACCCTTTCTCAGTTTTCTTCCATTCTCGGTTCTCACCGGAATATTCTGAAGATTCGGATTGTCACTCGAGAGTCTTCCGGTCGCAGCGTTGCTCGGCTGAAAGTGGGTATGAATTTTATTGGTTGATGATCTCACCATGAGAGGAAGTGCTTTCACATATGTTGAAAGTAATTTCTCCACTTCCCTATATCGAAGGAGCATCTCGGGAATCGGACTCACCTTCATCGCCGCGAGTTCAGTCAGCACTTCCGCATCTGTTGAATAGCCGGTCTTCGTTTTCCGGATAACAGGAAGCTGGAGTTTTTCAAAAAGTAACTCTCCCACTTGTTTCGGTGAGCGAAGATTCACTTTATCGCCGGAAACTTTCTTCACTTCAATTTCTATTTCATCAATCTGAGAGCTGAATTCGTTTTCCAGTTCCTTGTAGAAAGGAACGTTGAGAGCAATCCCCTCCAGTTCCATCGCCGCCAGGACTTTAATAAGTGGGATATCCAGCTCATCGTAAGGTCTTTCGACCTCGAGCTCATTCATGCGCGCGCGAAGAAGTGGGTAGAGCTGGAGAATCGCCTGAGCTTTCTCGGCGTGATAACTGATTTCCTCATCCGTCATGTTGCCCAGAAGATCGGCCTGGCCACTGACCTTTTCAGGAAGTTTCTGGCCGGTGAATTCTTCGCAGATGGTATCCAGGTCGTGCCGCTGTTCCGGGTTAATAATAAAGTGCGCCTGAGCGAGATCAAAATACTTGAAGTCGGGATTGATGCCCGAAACCAGGGCGAGCTGAAGAATTGGTTTTGACTGGTAACAAACCACCAGTGGTTTCTCTTGATGAATGATATCGATAAAAGTTTTCGCTTCTTCCGGACTCATGGAAAGAAAGCCGACTTCCTGATCCGTCGCAATCGCCATTCCTCTCCAGCATTGGTGTTGGTTCAGTTCATCATCGCAAAGATGAGAAACAGCAATTGCTCCCTTCCCTTCAATTCTTTTCCGAAGATCGTCCAGCTTCCAGAGTTTCGCTTTCTTCACAGAGTCTTTGACGACCTGTTTTAGAGGTGGGGCATCCTTAGCAGGTTCCTTGTGCTTAAACTCCTGAAGCTTCGTGATCCAGGTGCGGAAGCCTAATCTCCCCAGAAATTCTTCGAGCTCAGGTGTCAGCGCCATTTTAAAGCCGGAGTCCACTGCCGCATGAGGAAGTTTTAGATCCGTTACGATGCGAACGAGCTTCCGGGAAAGAATGGCGTCATCCTTGTGAGCTTCGAGAGCTGTTTGTGCTCTTTTATTTTTTATATTGGGAATGTTGGCGAGAATATTATCGAGGTCACCAAATTCTTCGATGAGGCCCTGCGCACCCTTGGGACCAATGCCCGCCACACCCGGAATATTATCTGAACTGTCTCCGATGAGAGAAAGATAATCCATGATCGACTCGGGATAAACTCCCATCTTGTCTTTCACTTCCTCACGACCGTAAGTCACTTCTTTCATGGTATCGAGCATCTTCACCGGCCCGTCCACAAATTGCATGAGATCTTTATCTCCGCTGGCGATCAAAATTTCCTGGAATTCATTTTTCCACTGAACGGCAACTGAACCGATGATGTCATCGGCTTCATAGTTGGCCATTTTAATTTCCGGAAGCCCGAGCATTTTCACCAGTTCATCAACCAATGCAAATTGGGGAATGAGTTCATCAGGTGGTTCGGACCGGTTAGCTTTATAATTTGGATCAATCTCTTTTCTGAAAGAGCCTTCTTTCGTATCGCGTGCCACCAGAATGTGAGTCGGTTGATATTTCTGAATGAGATTATGCACCATCGAAAGCACACCATAAACTGCGTTCACAGGAGTGCCGTCCGGTGCGTGAAGTGGACGAATGGCGAAGAACGCACGGAAGATGTAATTGGAAATGTCGATGATGATCAGTTTTTTCATAAGTCCTATGCTGTGGGAACAACGCGAAGGTCGAGACGGGTTCCATCATTGGCGATCACAGTTGTATCCGCCATGATATCTCCGAGACGATAAGGTGATTTATCTTTGAAGAGAAAATAAACTTCCATCGCTGAAAGAGGAAGTGCAAAAATACCTGCAAAGATCCATCCGTAAAAAGGAAAGATAAACAGAAAAAGAGGAACGGTAAAAGGAAGATTGCGGATGAAAGATTGCTTGGCGGAACAGGGGGTCCCGTCGATGAGAGAAACAACTCCAAAACCCATAAAGCGTTTGCCGATAGACTGACCTTCGTACAATGAATCGGCGATACAAAGATAGATGGTTCCAAGGATCAGTCCCATGGGATAATACATATATCCGCCTATGCCTACCAAACTGATATCAATCAGCTTCGCAATCAAGCGGTTCAGTCGCGCACGGGCGAGAGGTTTATCCAGGAAGTCCTTTCTCTTCATCCTCGGCATTGTAGCCAAAAAATCACAACTTGAACCATTTTTCGCGAAATTTCGGACCATGTTAATCAACCGGGCACCCTTGCGGAACTTGTAGGGATGCCCATCATAAGATAAAGTGGGGAAATGTTTCTCTCTAAGGAGTAAGTATGGCCAATTTAACAAGTGTGACTTCCGCTAATTTTGAACAAGAAGTCATGAAATCAGATAAACCTGTTCTCGTGGATTTCTGGGCAGAATGGTGCGGTCCTTGTAAGGCGCTCTCTCCAGTTCTTGATGAAATCGCGACAGAAATGAATGGCAAAGTAACTGTCGTTAAGGTCAATGTTGATCAGGCTTCTGACCTTGCGCAAAAGTACGGCATTCGCGGTATCCCAACGCTGATCTTTTTCAAGAACGGCGAAGTGAAAAGCACTCTCGTTGGTAATCAGCCAAAAGCTGAGATCATCAAGAACTTCAACAGCCTCATCTAATTTTTTTTCCTATGGAAGCGGGCATTAGTGCCCGCTCTTTTTTATGAGCTACATTCTCGAATCCCTCACCGAAGCCCACAAAACTCTCACTACATTTATAGAAGACAAACAAAATATCGCCAATATCGACAAGGCCATCGCAACATTTGTTTCCTCGTTTAAAAATGACGGAGCAGTTTTCAGCTGCGGTAATGGTGGGTCGATGTGTGACTCTCTTCACTTCGCTGAAGAACTGACAGGTCGCTACAGAAAAAATCGCGCTCCCCTTCCTGCTACTGGAATCTCTGAGGCCGGACATATCACCTGCATCGCCAATGACTTCGGTTATGAGCATATTTTCTCCCGCTACATCGAAGCTTGGGGATCAAAGGGCGATACTCTTCTCGCAATCTCTACTTCAGGGAATTCTGCCAACGTTATTAAGGCAGTTGAAGTCGCCAAAGCGAAGGGCATGAAGGTCGTAGGGTTGTTGGGTAAAGACGGCGGAAAGCTCAAGTCCATGGTCGACGTCGCCCTCGTGATCGATTGCCCGATCACTGATCGTATCCAGGAAATTCACATTAAATGCATCCATATCTTCATTGAGGGCATCGAAAGAGACCTTTTCCCTGAGAATTACGTCTAAACTTCGGTATTTTTTACAACCCATTCATTTACATGTTTGAGATACAGGCCCGACTCTCTATAAGGGCTTCACTATTTAAGTGAGGTTTTTATGTCCATTAAACAATGGCTGCTCGTTCTTGGTATGCTTTTTTCGCTGACATCACAGGCGGGAGAGATCTTTACCACTGTCTTCAACGTTCTGGATGTGAAGGATCCTGAGAAAAAGGCGCTGCTGGTTCTTTCCGGTGCTGATGGCAGAGTCTATCGTTCAGTGAAAAACGAAGAAACTGAAAAGTATCTTAAGTCTCTCACTGGTCAGGTGGTGAAACTTTCTTTTACGACAGACGGAACAAAAAACAATATCACAAGTATCCACCCGGTTTCTGTCGGTGAAGTTGATCAGACAACCTACGATCTTAATCACTTCCAGTATAATGAACTCAGAAAATTTGCTCCGACTGAACTTCAGTCTGTTGAACAGGCGACACAAGTCTTCAATGATCTTTTGAACGATGGTGATAAGGGCCGCTCTCAGTGTTTCAAGCGCGCACACATGTGGGCCTACGACATGTGGTCAACCATGGGAATCAACTCTCAGAAAATTTTCATGTTCTACACTGCCCGCTACCAAATGGTGGATGAGTTCGAATGGTGGTTCCACGTTGCTCCGCTCGTTTCGGTCAAAGGTGTGGATTACGTTCTGGATGGAACTTTCATGCAGAAACCTGTCACTGTGAAAGAGTGGACAAACTTTTTCATGCAGACTGATAAGATCAATTGCCCGGCGATCACAAACTACAAGCAGTACGAAGATAATCAGTGGACCAAGCTTTGCTATACGATGAAAGCTCCTATGTACTACTTCCGTCCGCTGGATCTTGAAATGCGTGACAAGCAAGGTGCTAAGAAAAATAATTGGGTCCTTCCGGAACTCCAGGACGCGAGACGCGCGTTCAAGGGCTGGGAAGAAACCTACGAAGGCCTTGATAGCGGCAAATCAACTACAAAATACTAAGAGGTTCATATGAAATATTTTACTTACGCTTTACTGATCACTGGAACGGCCATGGCCCAATCTATCACGGGTGTTCCGGTTCTTAAGGGAGCTCTTAAGACGAAGACTTCGGTGAGAGGAATAAGCACTACCTGCAAAGTCAAAGTGAGCAAGACCAGAAATATCAAGGACGAAGATGCTTTCGGAAATCCCGGTTACCGCGTGATCTTTTCGGTTAATCTCGACGGGAAAAATGACAAGAATGAAACCGTCGTGAAACTCGACCAGGAGTTCAGTGTGACGAATTTCTGGAACGAAGGCGGCAAGATTGTCGCTAAGGACTTTGAATACTTCTCAACTGACGGTGCCCTTCTTTCCATCAAGGAAGACGGCAGGCTTAAGTCTGTCAGTTTGCCTTTTCAGGGTGGGAAAGTTACTTGCGCATTCTAGTCTGATAATCCTTTTCACTAAACAATAGGGGCGCCATCAACGCCCCTATAAAGTTCTTTCCGCAATTTCCTTTCGCCAAAATCAAATCCACATATAATTAAGTAAATCATTATTTTTCCACGGAAGGGGAAGTTAGTTATGACGTTACTTCAAGACATTGTCCGGTTCATTGTTGAGGGCGGGATCTTCATGTATGTGATCCTCGCTGTGTGGGCCTTTGCCGGGGCTGTCGCAATCGAAAGATTCAAAAAACTCTCTTATACATTTGATGTGGATGGACCTTCATTCATGAATGAACTTCAGAGATACATTCTCTCGAATGACATTCAGGGTGCTATCCGTATCTGTTCAGGATCTCAGGCAGCTCTTCCAAGAGTTCTGAAATCGGGACTGAAGCGCGCAAGCCTTAGCCCGACTCAGGTTCAGAATGCGATCGATGCAACTGCGCTCGAAGTGATTCCGAAAATCGAAATGAGAATTCCTTATCTCCAGCTCGCAGCGAACCTTTCCACTCTCTTCGGACTTCTGGGAACTATCCAGGGTCTGATTCAGTCATTCTCTGCCGTGTCTGCAGCAGATCCGACTCAGAAAGCAGAAGTTCTCGCGAAAGGGATTGCCGTTGCGATGAACACAACTGCTCTCGGACTTCTCGCAGCGATTAC
The DNA here is from genome assembly GCA_046593575.1 of Bacteriovoracaceae bacterium. Lineage (GTDB taxonomy): Bacteria > Bdellovibrionota > Bacteriovoracia > Bacteriovoracales > Bacteriovoracaceae > Peredibacter. Next base: position 4,696 of record JBKJNQ010000265.1, on the reverse strand, counting down.
CATCATGATGATCCACGCTTTCCTCATGGCCAAGGCCGAGAAAATCGTAAACGAGATCGATGAATATTCTGTCAAACTCCAGGATCTTCTCGGTACTAAGAAAGCGATCGACGACTAAGGATAACTTCTCATGTTGCGCGTACCGACCAGTCGAAAGAGAAAAAGACCTGATCAAAAGCTGAATCTGGTTCCTATCATGGATTCAGTTTTTATCTTCATTTTCTTCCTTCTCATGTCCGCCAGCTTCCTGAAGATCTATGAGATCGGAAGTCCGATTCCTATTATTTCTGACCAAGAACCGAAGAAAGACGATAAGGATCCCCTCGCTCTTGCGATGACTCTGGAAACCAATGAGATCATTCTGACCAAGGGTATACCAGCGCGTGAGATTCAGCGGTTTAAACGTCTTCCCGACGGGACCTTTGACTACGAGGCGATTCACACGACTTTGATTGATATTAAAAAGAAGAATGTAACCGAAGATTCGATTATCTTCGAGCCGATGGGCGAGCTGACTTACGAAGAAATCGTTAAAGTCATGGACGCAGTCCGGATGCTGAAAAAAACTGATGACTCCATCATGAAGCCCAATAAAGAGGGCATTGATGAACCGCTGAAGAATCTTTTTGATAAGATCATCTTCAGTAATCTGATGAGCTAAGAGGACAACATGGCCGTACGAGCTTCACGATTCGCAAATAGAAGAAAGAAAGAGAGTGTATTCGATATCGATATCACTTCCCTTCTCGATATTCTCACGATCCTTCTCGTGTTCCTTCTCCAGAGCTATAACTCATCGGGCGTTATCATTAACGTCCCTAAGGGTATTGATCTCCCCCGTTCGGCCTCTGAGTCTCTGAATAATTTCGGTGTTAACATTCAGGTTTCAAAAACTAATATCTGGGTTGATGACAAAGAAGTACTCACGTCTGAGTCCGCAACAGACGGCCAGATTTTTGATGAGGGTGGGCGACGGATCGTTCCTCTTTACAATGAACTCGTGAAAATCAAAGAAACTATTAAGCAGTCTGCTAAACTCTCGCCCAATGCTGTGAAATTCTCCGGAATTGCCAATCTGGTTGTCGATAAAACACTTAAGTACAGTTACCTAAAGCGTGTCATGTATACGGCCGCTTCTGCCGGTTTTAAAGAGTTTAAATTCGTCGTTCTGACTGAGGGTAACTAGAGTTACCCTCGTATTCATAAGACTGGAATTTACCTAGCTACTCATCTTCAAATCTCATTTAAAATCATATCAACCACTTCCTCTAAGGAGAGATTATGAAGTTTATTATGACCCTCGTACTTGCCTCAGTATCAATGTCAGCTTTCGCTGATCAGTGTGCCTGGAACACTGTTTCGGACGCTATTTCAGCTAAAGGCCTTCTCACAAACAAAGACATCATTTTCTGGTGCCAGAATTGTCATGAGAAACCTTCAGCTATCGTGCATGCAAACTCGGCTACAATTGCCCGCAAGAATGGCAGTAATGAACTTACAGTGAGCCTCGCCGGTGGAAGAAAAGAATCACTCGATCTCGCGTACACATATGTTCGTGTATCAAGTGATGTTTTTGCTAACGTCTCTCACCTTGTGGGATGTGAATCCGAAGGAGCCATGACTTTCGTGAAGACCGGACCAGGGACAAAGAAAGTTGCTCATTACTACAATGATCATGGTGTAAGAATTGAAGGAAAAACAGCTCTTGATCAGGACATTCGCCCATGGGCAGCGATGACTAAAATGACTGATTCAGAACGCCTGCCAGCTGCTACGACAAAATAAAGACAAAAAAAAAGCCGCCCTTACGGGCGGCTTTTTTTATTTCATCACATTTTCTTAGGATAGAAATTCATCGGCTGCTTCACCCCGACTTTTCCTCCGCCCATCGGCTCCGGAAAGCGTATTCCCTTAAGTACTCCGAGAACGCATTTCTTAACATCGGCTGGAAGGCTTGATGCTCCTTCAATACCTGCTTCAGAAACGTTACCGGCAGCGGCGATAGTGAAATCAAGTTTTACTGTTCCCGAAGTATCAGCACCGGTACGTTCGAGTTCCTTCTGGTAGCAGTATCTGAATTGGGGAAGGTGATCGAGAAGAATTCTGCGAATCACGTCGGGATCCATTGAACCAAGGACAACCGTTTCCGAAGGAATACCTGCGGTATAAATCGCTTTCTTACCTGAAAGCCCCTCAGCACCCTTTGAACTTCCAAGAACACCTGTGGCAGCACCAACGAGACTTCCCTGATTGGTAGCAATCTCAGCTGTTTTAATAGAACCGGATCCGGTACTGACACCAGTCGCTGCACCAGTAAAATCAGTTCCGCCATTGGCTCCGGTTGCTCCGCGAGTTCTGATGCCGGATAATGATCCACCTTTAGCAACCATGGTACTGACTGAAGAAGAGAAATCTGCAGACTTATAAACTTCAACCGGACCGTTGGTTTTGAGACCTGAGGTTGAGAAAGCAGAAGCCGCAGACTTCGTCTGAAGATTGTTATTGTTTTTCGAAGCCGCGAGGTTCGTTGCAATTTGATTCGTCGGTTTCGTGACTCTTTCAGTTCCCTGCTTAACAACTTTTTTCTCAGTCGCATTTTTCTCACCGATGTCTGGCTTCTTCGTCTGGTCTTTGGTTGTGACGACGTCGGGTTTGTCGATTTCTGGCTGTTTTTCTTTTGGAACTTCCTTAGCAACGGCAACTGCCTTAGGAGCTTTCTGTGCAATCTTAGGTGCCTTCTCAGTCTTTGCGACAGATTTATTCTTTGTCACAGTCAAGGGCTGTTTAAAGAGAATCGTTGCGAGTCTTTCAGAGGCAAGTTCTTCTTTCTTCTCATCTTCCGGCATTTCCACCATGTTGAATCCGACGGAAATAAAAGCGACAAGTAAGAGAAGAAGAATAAGATATTTTTGAAATTCTGGATCACGTTTAAGAATGGGAGCTGCCGCGACCTTAGGGGGGGCAGAAACATTCCTCACAAAAATCTGAATATCATTTTTCTGAAAACGAACCAGATCCTGGCCTTTGAGCTCAATAGAGCTTCCAACGTGACCAGTATCTTTCTTCCTATCTGAAAGGAAGAATACACCGAAGCCAGGAAGTGTATGAACAGTAGCAGTTCCGCCATTTACATCAACGAATGGGACTTTTTCTGTTTTTCCGAAGTACGGAAATTCGAGTTCCTGCTTAGTTGTCCACCATCCCGATATGTAATATGTACTTTTTCCCTCAGGCAGATAATCAACGCTGTAAATCTGATCCTTGAAAAGGATGATAACTTCCACCGCCTGACGGGAAGCCTCGTAGCGGAAAATCGGATAAATATGCGCCTGATCTTCAAAAATATATTCACTGAATTCAGCTTTCGGATCAGCTGCCAGAGGATAAACCACACTGGGAATCATGTCCGAGACAACGGGAGCTGACTTCGGGAGATTCTTCATGTCCGATGGCACAGGGGGTGTGGCCGGCGGAACACGGACTGAAGCGATGCCTAACGAAGGCTCAAGAATATCCAGAATGGGCGGGAGCGAAGCAGAGGCCGCAACGTATCTCAGAAATTCATACTCAACATCGGCGAGTCTAAAGACATCACCAACGTGAAGATCTTTTGTGATGATCTTATCGTTATTTATATAAGTTCCGTTGGTGGAATTCATATCATAAAGAACTGCGCGATCTTCAAAAATCTCGAGGACTGCATGAATGGCGGAAACCGAATCATGTTGTGCCATAAGATCACAACTCTCTGATCTCCCCAGAAGAATTCTTCCTTTCGGAAAGACTGCGCCTTTTGAGCGTGCATTTGCATCCGTTGGACGGATTTCAAAAAGCGTGGTCGATTTGCTTCTCTCTAATTCCACAAAAGGCCCCTTATATTCAGCGGATTACTTCCACTGATTTTTTAATTTCTTTATTAAAATTTGTCCGTTCCGGAAGCTTGTTCCGAAACTCGTTTCTCGCACGAGGATTAATAGAAAGATCTCCGGGAGATCCGGCCTCACCTTCCACACCGATTTCATCGAAATCAAATTTTTCGAATTTCTTGTATTCGTAACGGATGGACTTCCCTTTGCCTTCTTCAGCATGAACCTGAAAAGAGAGAATGGTGATCAGAATAAGGAAGATTTTCATTGTTTCTCTCCAAGATAGGATTCAACAGAAGCATAATAACGCGCAAGAGACTGGGCCTTCGGCTTCTGGATACTTCCGAAGACATTTCTGGCCTCATCGGCCTTACCGAGCTTTTTCAAGGTCACTACGAGATTTAGGCCAATCTCAGGTTTTACCCATTGAGCATTCGGAATTTTCTGAAAGTGGGAGAATGCCATGTTGTAATCAGACATGAGGAAATAGGCATTCGCGACCGCATTTTGGAGGTCAAGATCAGCCGGAGTTGCTTCCAGGAGACCTTTGAGAATCGGTAGTGCCGGTTCTGCAAGCCCATACACGAGATACATCTTCGCAAGATTGTAGCGCGGAGTTTTAGCGAATTTCGAAGCATTGTTAGCGCGCTCAAAGGCCACGAGAGCTTTCTGATCCTGATCCATGCGCGAGTACATCACACCTATGTTATTCAGGGCCGGTACATAATTCGGCTTCACTTCGAGTGCTTTGTTGTAAAAAAGAAGTGCCTTACGATGAGCACCCTGGTTCAAGTGACAATTTGCAACCTGATTCCAGTACGCAGCGACTT
>JBKJNQ010000253.1:0-16931 GCA_046593575.1 Bacteriovoracaceae bacterium | reverse complement strand
TTTCGCTGCTTCCTCGCAGCCAGAAGTTGTGACATTCCGTTACGGCAAAGAAGACAACACTGTTGCTCAGTTCCGTGGAGCTTCGAAAGACGGCATTAACGCTCAGACTAAGAATCTTGTGAACTCATACAACAGTGTATTCGCTAAGAAGAAATAATTCTCATGAGGGCGGGGTTAACCCGCCCTTTCTTCTGTTCATCAATCCCCCGTCACGATAACATTTCACCATGACTAGCTTCCTTGACGACAAGATTATCCTTTATCAATGGCCCGGTGGTACCGGTACGGAAAGTATATTCCCGCGGTCTGTCGCGTTTCAGAGGATCTGTAATCTCGCCCGGATCGATGCTGAGGTTATGACCGTCACCATTCCTGAACCTGGCGAACACTTTCTTCCGAAGCTCCGGCAGCGTCTCGCCAGTGTTCCGCTGATGGAAGTCGGAGAGGAACGCTTCACCGACAGTAACCAGATCATCCGCTATCTTTTATCAGTCGCCGATGCTGAAGGACTTTCGAATCTTCGTCGTCTCGACGTCAGCACCAGTCTCATTATCCAGGAATGGGCAAATCTCGTGTTCATTAACAGCTTGGTTTATGCACGATGGGCGAGGGAGTGGAACTTTCAGCGATTTACTCATCACGTGGAATGGGGAAAAGTTCCGGATCAGGATGCATCCCTCAGGACACTTCGTACGATGATTCAGGATTATCTTAAGCGGAAGCTTTTTGATTTTCCTTCGGAAGCCGCTTTTGAACAGCATCTTCGGCAGCAATTTATTTCCCTCGAGATCAAGCTCATGGGCCAGGATTACTTTGAGCCTTTCGCTACGGGACCCACGCTCACTGATCTTTATGTGTTCATGGTTGTTCAGGGATTCTACTCAAGCGACCTCGAGGAATCTGAGTGGATCAAACGGGATTTTCCGTATATTCAAAAGTGGTTTCAGAGAGTCGACGAACAGACCAAGACTTAAGAGACAGATAATTTCGAACAAATAAATGCTGCAAGAAATCCCAGCCCGGTAATGACACCCGCCCAGTCTCCCTCTTCTTCATAGGCCTCGGGAATCATAGTATCCACTATCATAGCGAGGATAGCACCGGCCGCGATTGCGGTTACTCCACCGATCACCACCGATGAAAGACCTCCGATCAAAGCAAATCCTAAAAACGAGGCGATTCCAGAAACAAACGCAATACCTCCCCACAAGAAAAAGATATATGTTTTCGAGCGGCCGGCGGCCTTCATGCCGCTTGAACTCGAAAGTCCTTCAGGGATGTTGGAAATAAAAATCGCAAACACTGTAACAAGTCCTGCGGCCTTTCCTTCGATCAGGGAAACTCCAATCACAATCGATTCAGGAATTCCATCGAGGAGGGCACCAAGTGCGATCGCCCTGGCGTTCCCTTCATTTTTTTTCTGTAAGTTTCCTGAGCGTTTGCGATATTTCGCTCCTCGTTTATTTACGAAGCGCGCCCCGGTTGTGTAAATGAGAACGCCAGCAAGAAACCCACTCCCTGAGGCGAGATATCCACCACGCTTGAAGGCTTCATCCATCAGTTCAAAACTCATCGCTGAAATAAGAACACCAGACCCAAAGGCCATGATCGAAGAGATACTCCGCGATGATAATTTGAGATACCAGCCGAGACCGGCACCGATAAGAAGAGAGGATCCCGCAAGCCATCCCCAAAGAGCGGCTTCAAAAGAACTATGCATACTTCTATGCTCGCAGTTCTGCCCTCACGGCGTCAAGATAAGGTGAGTGCTCAAGCTCCTCACGATCCCATCTTCCAAGGTCTGCCGCCGAATAATATACCGACTGAATGAAATCCCGGATAAGAGATTCAGGATCTGAAGAAGCCACGACCAGATCATAATCCAGTATAAACTCATGAAGCTGGTGGTGATAATAAGCCTCGGCAGGTACACGTGCGTGCGAAAAATCCGACGGTTCTGGGTACGCATAGGCGTAAAATGCGGCCTTGGGATACATTTCGTTTCCAGGCCAGAAACCACAACTCATCACTTCGTGTGAGTAAGCTTCCCGCGCCACTCGATCAGGAAGGTGAGGTGCTCCCCCCGGATGTTCCGGAGCTGATTTTCCTGAGAATCTGGTGACAGCGAGATCAAAACTTCCCCAAAAGAAATGGACCGGTGAACTCTTTCCGATAAAGTCGGCGCGATACTCTTGAAAAATATTGGAAACTCTAACCAATACTTGAAAGGCGGCATGAGCGTGGAGGGGAATATAAGTGCAATGTGTGGCGTCCATTTCAAAAGGGATGGCGTCCATGACTTCATTGGGCCCATGATAAAATGTTGGTGTGACAGAAAACATCTTGAGTACTTCGAGGAAACGTTCATAGAAAGAAGACACACTTTCATTGTGAAGTTTCATTTCAAATTTCAAACCACGGCTGTCCTGAAATAAAAGGACATGATCAATAAAATCAAAATCAATCGTGAGGATTCTATCTCCAAGTGGAATGGCATTTGTCGTGAGCCCTCGTGAGGTTACTTGAAAGGTAGAGTGCCAGGCATGGTTTAGCCACGGTGATTTACAGAGCTTAAGTTTCCCCACGATTTGCACCCAACGGTGAAGAGTTTCGTATGTGGGTCTCCATTCTGAATAATTGAGTTCCGGCCATGAGTGAGTCATAAAGCTTCTCCCTGTTAAGAAGAGGGTAAAGGAAATGCACAGGGAGAAAAGGCTCAGGGGTTCAGAAGAAGTTTTTGATTGGCCCAGTTGAAGGCATCCTGAGCTTTTTTTGTCACAATGCCATTCTGAACGAGAAGAATAGTTGGGTATCCTTCGATGGGAAGTGAATCGTGGAGGCCAAGAGATGTGTCGATCACAACACCCTCACCAAATTTCTGAGCCATGATTTCATTGTCACCTTGCGTGCGTTCTTTTCCGACAATGATTTTAACACCGCAGTCAGTGTTTACAGATTTGTCCTTCCAGAGTTTGAAAGCGGGAGTCATGCTGTGACAAGCGGGACACCAGGGAGCGACATAAACCACGATGCAGGAAGCTTTTCCTTGGCAGGTTGTCGTGGTGACGAGTTCACGAAACTGGGGGGATTTAACTGACGAAATCGAATTTGATCTTACTTTGTCTTTATAAACAAAGATGCCAACAGCGACGAGCGCGAAGATGAAAAGATTTTTCATTTTCCTTCCTTGTCGTCTCAGTTTACATCAAAAATACCCCTATCTAGGGAAAAAGACACTTTTTCGCTCAGGGCCGGCCGCATAAACCTGATGAAATTCCGCAGTCAGAATGGTTTAATTACACCCTATATGTTTCAGAGGATAGAACGGTGAATCAGGACATCTTTGATTGGATTTTGCTCCTCGTACGATGGCTTCACATCACGGTCGCGGTGACGTGGATCGGAACGTCGATATTCTTCATGTGGCTCGATCGCTCGTTTGAGCGGAATGCAAATTCCAAAAACGCTGGTCACGTGGGTGAAGTGTGGATGGTTCATGGTGGTGGATTTTATCACGTGGAAAAACTTCTCATGGGACCCACTAAAGTTCCGGAAAAGCTTCACTGGTTTAAATGGGAATCCTACTGGACATGGATGAGCGGAATGATGCTCATGATCCTCATCTTCTACTGGGGTGACGGAACTTTTCTTCTTGATGAATCTGTTTCAGCGATTTCTCTTACTCAGGGAATTGCGATTGGATTATTTTCATTAATAGGATCTTGGTTTTTTTACGATTTTTTATGGGAACGCACGCTTACGCGTGAACATCCGATCGCAGGACACGTTCTCACTTTATTGTGGTTGGCCGGGATGTCGTACTTCCTTTGTCACACACTTTCCGGTCGTGCTGCTTACATGCACATTGGCGGCATGATGGGGACGTGGATGACCGCCAACGTTTTTATGCGGATTATTCCGAGACAGCTCAAGATGGTGGAAGCTTCGAGAAGAGGCGAGCCCGTTAATCAGGACTGGGGAAAAAACGCCAAGAACAGATCCACGCATAATACCTATCTCACTTTACCCGTGATTTTTGTGATGCTCTCGAATCACTTCCCGAATACTTATGGACATGATCTCAACTGGCTCATTCTTCTTCTCATTACGGCGGGCGGAGCTTGTGTCCGTGAATATTTTGTTGTTCGCCTATCAAACCCTAAGCGCTCGATGACTGCGGCGGTCATGGGAATTGCGATCATTTCATTCGTTGTGGTGTGGACTTCCATTAAACCAGCAGAAGAGGCAGTGGTCATTGTTCCGGTGAAAATCGAAGCACCGGTGGTTATTCCCGTTAATGTGAACTCCAAGTCTTTTCCAGTGAAGGGATCAGTGAATTTTGAAGGAACTCCCCCAAAGGGGAAGAGGCTTCTCTTACCAGCAGGATGCGGACCTACGAACGGAGCTCCTGCTTATTCCAATGAAGTCATCGTGAATCACGGTAAACTTGAGGGTGTTCTCATCACCATCAAGGATCCCCCGGCCGTCAACGTTCCGGTTCCAGAGGAAGAAGTGATCCTCGACCAGCGTGGATGCATGTATCACCCTCGCGTAGCGGCCGCACGTGTAGGACAGAAAGTTACTTTCGTGAACTCGGATGCGGTTTTTCACAACGTACGATCGATCACGACTCAGAATGAGCGCTTCAACGTGGCGATGCCAAAAAAAGATCAGCGAGTGACAAAGATTTTCAAGAAGCCAGAGCTATTCCTTCAGGCCAAGTGTTCCGTCCATCCGTGGATGGGAGCTTACGTCGCCGTGATGGAGCATCCTTTCTATGCAGTGACGAATGCTCAGGGTGAATTTAAACTTCCTGCGCTTCCGGCGGGAAAATATTTAATCGAGGCCTGGCACGAAGTTTACGGGACCCAGACTCAGGAAATCACTATCACTGAAAGTGGTGTGACCGATGTACAATTTTCTTTTAAAGGAAAACCATGATTTCAACTCATATTCTCGATACCTCCAAAGGTAAGGCCGCCAAAGATATTACGGTTGTCCTGGAAAAAAAATCGGACAAGGGCTGGCAAAATGTGGGCACCGATAAGACCAATGCCGACGGCAGAATTGTTTACGATTGCCCTAAGGAAACTGGTGTCTACCGCCTGACTTTTCACATTGAAGATTATTACAAAAGTGAGGAGAGCTTTTTCATGAACACCGAAGTGGTGTTCAACGTGAAGAGCACAGACCGGAAATATCATGTTCCACTTCTCATTAATCCATATGGCTATTCGACTTACCGGGGAACCTAGTGCTTTATTATAACGATTTCCTTTCACCAGCGCTTAAGTCTCATATTCTCGAAACAGCAACTCCTTATCCGGGAGTTGCTGGTCTCATGCATGTGGGAAAAACCGGCGGGCTTGAGAATGCCGAGTCTTTAAAATTTCTCTGCGAGCTTTATGAAGAACTGAAACCGGAACTTGAACTGGTTTTGAACCGCCGCATGCGCGACCGGAAATTCATAGATGAGCGAACGAAGTCGCTCGCGGTCTTTAACCGGGACCTCACGCGTGACTTTTTAAGTGTCGACTACAAAACCATCATGGGTCTTGAAGATGGTGACGGTCGTATTGTCATGGGACCAAAATCTCCGGACTACGCAGATCCGAAGCCGGAAAAGAAAATTGCTCCCGTCCCGGAATGGCTCGCCGGAAATCACGTCACACTTTTTGGTCCACCGGATAATGCCAAGCTCTCTGTGAACGCGATGAACTCGTATCACCGGAAGCTTAAAGGCGAGCCCGCAGTTGTGGCCGAGCTTCTTTTGACTCACAACTCGCTTCCGAAATGGGGAGCTGATGATGAGGATTCGAAGACTCCGATGAGAGAGGATCTGATCGCCGCTGGTGAGAATCTTTCTGCCTGCCTCGACGGCACGATTAATTTTGAAAAATATCACCTGGAAAAAGATAAGCTCGCACTCCCGATCAAACGTTTTCCAGGACTCGCTCTTCCCTCATTCTTCATGTTTTATCAGGGCGAGCCTATCCCACTTCACCTCTATGACTTCGCTCTTCACTTCTTCCGGAACTGGAAGAACCCTAAGGCACTCGCTTTTTATGTTCCAAAACTTGAGAACGAGGAAGAAGCACGTTACATCCGGATCATGATGGAGACGGCGGAGAAAAAACTTCAGAAAATTCATGCTGAATATGTTGTGGGCTCTATCCGGCTTATGATCGTTCTCGAAAATCCGCGCGCAGTTTTCCGCGTGCATGAAATGATCGATGAGCTTTATCCGTATTTCGTAGGAGCGTCTCTCGGTTGGCATGATTATCTCGCCAGTACCGCGCGACTCTTCAAAGAAGACTCCAACTATCGTATTCCCGTGAAGGCCGATCCCGATATCGTGATCAAGTACATCAAGGCCTCTCATGATCTTCTCGCTGATGTCGTGGGATCCCGCGGGGGAGTGAAAGTTGGCGGCATGTACGGGATTCTTCCCGCGACCCCGGAAATAACCTCACCGTCTTTTCAGATAACTCTCAAGGGTTATATCCGGGACGTGATCACGCAGTTCAAGCGTGACCTCACGGGTTTCTGGGTTGCCCATCCGGATTTTGTGAGGCTCGGTCTGGCCCTGGTAGAAGCGTGGAAATTTCATCAGAAGGGTGATTCCTCTAAGCTCAACACTTTGGTCTCCACACTGCTGGAAGAAAAATATCACAAGGAAATTCTCGAGTTTATCCATGGCCCCGATATCAAGGGTCTAGATAAAACCGATCCCATGTACGCGCGCTCGCTCATCGTGGCCGATATCCGCGAATCGAGTTTCATCGCCAATAATCATCCGGATGAGATCCGCTACAATGTCTTCCAATCGCTTCAGTATATTACCGACTGGCTCTCCGGAAATGGTTGTGTCGCTCTTCCCACAACTGTGGGCGGAGTGCCGGCACGAGTGATGGATGATCTCGCGACTGCTGAAAGAAGTCGCTGGGAAGTCTGGCATGAGATTTATCATGGACGCTTTTCTGTGGAAGATTTCATCCGCATTGCCCATGAGGAGATGCATTTTATCCGGAAGGATCTCTCTGATACGAAGAAAATTGTCCAGGTAAAATGGGATGAACGCACGTCCAAGTGGTACCCGGTAGCGATGAATCTCATGCTGAAACTCATGACAGATAAAGACCCGGTGGAATTTGCAACCCAGCTTTTCCTTCCGTTCACACTGGAGAGTCTTCGTTCGGCCAGTGATCCGTGGGCCAAGGCCCTTTCAGTGGATCCGATGAAATTCAAACTCCGGGATGATGTCCGGGGCTTCAACTATTATTTTGAAATGTGCGGCAGCCGGAATTTTGCGGCGACCCTTGGTCACAATCTCATGACGGATTTTTCTGCCATCGAGAAAACCATCATGAACTTCTCTGAAGCTGATGTCCTAGAAGCCGCGAGCTACCACGGAAATATTGGCGAAGGTTCTAAAACCCTGGATGCCATGGCCAGGGCCGAGCAGGAAAAAGTTTCGAGTTCCCAGGAAGAACTTCTGGAGCTCGGAAATAAATATAAAGACAAATACGGAGTAAAATTTCTCATCTCTGCCAAAGGGAAAACCGGTCCCGAAATGCTCTTGATTCTTAAAGAGAGAATGCAGAATCCCCGCGAGACAGAATGGAAGAACGCCAGGAATGCGCTTTTTCAAATTACCAAAAAGAGAATGGAGGCCCATCCCTTCAATCAGCTTCACCATTCACTGGAAGAAAAACGAGCCGAGAGGAATATTCCTTCTGCTCAGGTTTCGCTTCTTGCTTCAGGTAAAATCCAGAATGCCTCAATGGGTGAAACGAACAATGAAACTTTGTTTGAAATAGCTTCTCTCAGTAAGAGTGTCGCTTCGGCCTTTGCGCTTGAGTACTTTGCGAAAAAGGGTATTACTCCGACTGCGAAGGTCAATGCCCTCCTCGAAAAAACCACATCAACTTTTAGGATTCCCGGGGGAGATGCCGTCACTTTAGAGCATCTCATGTCCCACAAAGCACTCAATCTTCACTATGTGAATGGTGTGCCTCTTGATCATAAAATGCCGCCGATCAGTGAGTTCCTCACGGGGAACACTCAGTACGGTTACGATCTTATCAAGGTGATCAATCCGCCTGGTGAGAAGTTTCAATATTCCGGAGGGGGCTTCATCGTTCTCGAGCATCTGATCGAAGCGATGGAAGGAAAAAATATCCGTGAACTCACAAAACCATTTGCGCAGGGACTTGGTCTCACGAATTTTACTTTTACTCAGGAATCACTTCCTTCACATACGTATGCTATAGGATTCACCGATCAGGGGTCTCCGGTAGCGGGGACACGGAAAATGTTCCCGGCATTTTCAGCAGGAGCGATGGCGACTTCCGGAGATGTGGCGAAATTTCTCCATCATCTGGAAATGGCCTATCATGATCTTGATGGATCGGGATCGATCTCCCATGATACCGCCCGTCTTATGCTTAACGGGACTGACAAAGGCTGTCGGAATTTCATGGGATGCCTCATGGGTCTCGGAATTTTTATCGCTCACGCTGGCGACAATAAGCTGATGGTTCATCAGGGTGCTAATGACGGTTTTCGTTGCCTCTTTCTTCACTGTTACGAGGGGCCGGATCGCGGGAAAGGTCTCGTCATTCTTGCCAACAAAGATAATGAGGCGATGCTTTTCATTGCCGAGGCGACCCAGCTCATTCTCAGAGAAATGAAGCTTGAAGGAATTGAAACTGATAGATTCGGAAAGACTTTCTCCATGGATAAACTTCGCCAGGAAGAAATTGTTAATCTTGGTTATAAAAATCTTGTTTTTGGCGGCTTCACTCCGCTGAGACCTGAGCCGATTACTGACAAAGGTCCGAAAGATCTGCTCGCGGGTTTTAATGTCTGCGTAGGAGCTGAAGTTATCGAAGTCAGCGATGAGCTCTTCGCGCGCGCGGAAAATCTTTTCTCTGATCACTTGCCGAAGTTTGATCCTGAACTCTTCGGAAAACAGGGCAAGGTCATGGATAGCTGGGAAACTGTCCGGCATAATCTTGTAGGGGAAGACTTCCTGCATTTTCGTTTAAAAAGACCATCGAGGATCCGTTACGCACTTCTTTCGACAAAATATCACACGGGAAATTTTTCCCCGGAAGTGAAGATCGAAGGATTTATCAGCGGTGCCTGGACAATTATCGTTCCGAGAACCCGTCTCCAGGGACATTCCGAAATCCGTATCACTCTTCCTGAAGTCTCAGGTGTTGTGAGTGAAGTCAGAGCGACAATGTACCCCGACGGGGGTTTCACCCGTCTCGGACTTTATGAAAATCTTCCTGAGGAATTTCAAAAGAGTTTTGATAATGTGTCACGAGTCTGTGAGGAGAAAGTTCCGCAGACCAAAAAGCCACTGGCCGTGCCTTACTCGCCGGATGCGCGTGAAATAGAAAAAAACTGGAAGTTAGTAAAGGGCCCGTTCAACAACGCCAGTCTTGCCCTTGGCGCGAAAGTTCTTTCCGCCACTGATGAGCATTATTCCCCCGCCTCAACGGTTTTATCTCCGCTGGGTCCGATCAATATGTTTGATGGGATGGAATCGGCGCGTGCGCGTGAACCAGGACACTTTGAGGAAGTTGTGATCGCCGTCGCTAAAGCGGCAGCGGTAGAGAGAGTGGAAATGGATTTCACGTATTTTGTGAACAACAATCCACTCGAAGTCTCACTCGATGGCTGGGACGGGAAATCATGGGTCGAGATCATTCCTAAAACACTGGTGAAGCCATTTCGGGGAAACATGAAACGCTTTGATGTGAAAACATCTTCGATCGTAGAGAAGGTTCGTCTCAGAACTTTTCCATGCGGTGGCATGAACCGAATGCGCGTTATCTCGCGAGTCTGAGCGTCACACTCTGGCCTCTCCCTTGCTTCTCATTCGTCAGCAAAAGGAGTTACCATGAAAAATGCCATCGCTCTGGGTGCCTTACTTGGAATTATTTCGCTTTCCTCATCATACGGTGGATCACGTCCGAACAAGATGAAGCAGGAGGCCCAGGAAGCATCCCGCGACGCAGGTCGGGGAGTGAATAAGGCCGGAAGAAACATCGAAGACAGCACCTGTAGTCTGTTCCATGGAAAAATGAACTGTGCGTCCAAAAAATATCTCAAACCTTCTTCACGAACTCCGACTTAAGGTTCATCGCCCCGATTCCCTCAATCCTGCATGAGATGTTGTGACCGTCGGTGCTTTCCACCAGCTTGATGTTTTTTACCTTGGTTCCGACTTTCACAACGGATGAAGTTCCTTTCACTTTAAGGTCCTTAATCACTGAAACAGAGTCGCCGTCAGCGAGAATGGTTCCATGAGCATCTTTGATGGAATTGTCCTTTGTGACCACTTCAGTAGCGGATTCAGGGGCCCACTCATGAAAACAAGACGGGCATACCATCAGTGTTCCATCCTGGTAGCTGTCTTCTGAACCACACTTGGGGCATTTGACTTCTGTATCCATTGTTTTCCTTAAGATTTGGTTAGTGTGACGCTAACACAAGATTCAAATAGTGTCTTATGCTATGGTTTTCCTATGAAGTTCTTTCTGAAGACCGTCGTGACCCTTCTTGGTTCTATGGCCGCAGTCTACGCTCAAAAGCATGCAGTCTTGCTTGGCCAATGGATTATAATCTATAGCTGGGTCTTCGTTTGTTCCTGGGTTTTCGGAATGGCCCAGGGAATGATAGCAACAGTCGTATCTTTAACCTTAGCAGGCATTTTTATCATCCCCGAAAATCAATTCGGCGCGGAAGATGTTTGCATGCTCATGATCCTTACCTGCCTAGGTTTCTGGATTAGCTTCTCCATGGAAAAATATAAAGAAGGAAGGGCGAAACTTCATAAGACCGAAGAAATTGCCAAGGCCAGTGGTTTTTTAAATTCTCTTCTCGATAACCTTCCGCTCATGGTTTTTGTGAAGAACGCAGATGATCTCAAATTTCGAAACTTCAATCATGCGGGCCTGGTTCTTCTGGGTCTCAAGAGCGAAGACCTTATCGGGAAGAACGATTACGATTTTTTTCCTGCCGAAATGGCGAAGGCCTTTCAGGATAAGGATCGTGAAGTCCTGAAAAGCGGAGTCATTCACGATATTCCGATGGAAGAAATCGATACTCCTTTCGGAAAAAAACTCCTGCACACAAAAAAAATCCCCATCATGGATGGAAAGGGAAAATCTCTTTATCTTTTGGGAGTTTCTGAGGATATCACGGAGAAAGTTGCACTGGAAAAGAAGCGCGCAGTTGAGCTTCAGAATGATGCCATTAAGTTTGAGCGACAACAGATCCAGGAAAGAGAAAACTTTGTGGCGCAGGCGATCTCCTCACTGTCAGAGACGATTGATTATAAGGCGACTGCTCACCGGCTCATGCGCTCAGTGGTGCCCATCATGGGAGACTGGGCGATTCTGTCTCTCTGGAATGAAGAAGGTATTCTTCTCCGGGTCGCAGGCCTTCATCGGGACGAAAGCCGGAAACCTTTCATCGATGAATTCATTCGTGATTTTCCACCGAATGAAAATGCCATTGAAGTCCAAAAGGCGATGAAGGGCGAGGCGACACTTGAGAAAAGTATTACGGATGAGGAATTCATCAGTGCAGGTATCTCCGCAAGGAAGCTAGAGCTTTATCACATTCTCGGCACTTTTTCTTCCATCATTGCACCCGTTAGAGGACGTGAGGGTATTTTAGGTATTCTCAGTATCTCTCGTGACAAAGATCGGATGCCGTTTGATGAGTTGGATTTCTCCATCGTTCAGGAGATCGGAAGACGTGCCGGTACCATTCTCGATAACAACCGGCTCTTTCTTTCTACACAAAGAGCAGTGCGCGCTCGGGATGAATTCCTTTCGATTGCTTCTCATGAATTAAAAACTCCCATCACAGCACTTAAACTTCAGCTTCAGATGATGATCAGAGGAAACAAGACTAAAGAGATCGAAAGACCCATTATCAATGCCATCAGGCAGATCGACCGCCTTACCATGCTCGTGAATGACCTCCTCGATGTGGGGAGGCTTGAGTCCGGCAAAATGAATTACCATCTGACTTCCACGCAGCTCGGATCCTTGGTGAGTGAAGTTGCCGAGGCGATGCATCCCCAGTTTGAAGCGGCCGGAACAGAACTAAAACTTGAACTCACTCATGATCCCTCAGTTTTTGTCGACAGCTACCGGATGGAGCAGGTGATGGTGAATCTCCTGAACAATGCCATGAAATACGGACTGGGAAGACCCGTGCATGTGCTCCTCGAGCAGAAAGAGAAACATGCCATCTTCACTGTGAAAGATCATGGAGTCGGAATTCCAGAAGGGCATATTTCTAAAATTTTTGATAAGTTTGAAAGAGGCGGAAAGATCTCGAGTATCGCTGGCCTTGGTCTGGGTCTTTATATCACTCACGAAATCGTCAAGGCCTTCAATGGAACGATCGTTGTGAAAAGTAAAGAAGGGGAAGGGACGGAGGTTTCCGTGCACCTTCCACTTTCCTGAATTAGAATTTCGAAAGAATAAGTTTCTTCACAGGAAAACCCTGAGCTTCAGCAAATGAAACATACTCCTGATAAAGAGCTTCCGGCATGACGGGAGTGCGAGAAAGGATCCACATCGATTTCCGTTTGTGATCACCTACTAAGACATAACGGTATTCAGAATCCAGCTTCACGATCGTGTAATCACCCTTCACCCGTAAAAGTCTGGTGAAAAAGGAATTGAAGGTCACGATGAGTTCCGCATTGGTAGCAGCATTTTTTACAACTGCCTGGCCGGAAATCTGGGACTTCCCTTTTTTCTTCAGACAGGTATTCACCACCGAAATAGTTTGTTCATTGATGACACCGTAGTCAGCTGTCTGAGCGACACAGTTTCTCGTGAAAAATTGTGGGAGAGATGAAATGGCGTACCATTTGCCCAGGTAGCGTGAAATATCTACATATTCAGCGGTCGGAAGATCGCGTCCTCCGGCAAATGAACTGCATGAGAGGACAAGCAAAAGCATAAAGATTATTTTCATAAGAACTCCCTGTATCTCTTCTTAGCAAAGAGATACGGGGAGGGACATCGACAAATACTAAACGGGTATTATCTAAAGATAGAATTGAGGAGAGTCGCGAGACGTTTTCCACCCGTCAATAGCTGGTGGTTCATCAGGTCGACGTTTCTCTTATAGTAAGCTTCAGTAACCTGAATATTTCCCTGAGTACCCGGACTGAAATTATAAATCTCACTGCGGGCATTCATGTCTTCTGTAATGATCGTGCTGAAGGCAAATGCGGGAAGGTCATAGGGCGGAGTAAAGGCCTTACCATGCTCAAGCCAGTTAGCGTACTGCATGTAATCCAAAGGTGACTTCATAATCATGAGGGAATCCCAAAGAGCGTGTAGGTTGGAACCCTTTCCGTTGAATGTAATGTGGACATCATTGCCGCCGCGATCTTCAGGCTTTCCAACATGGAGAGGCTGATGAATGTCGCCGACAAAGTGAACAATAAATTTCAGCGCGTTTTCTTTTTCCATTGCTGTCGAAGAAGAAGTATTCAGGACCTTCACCATATCTGTAATAGCGCCGACTACATCGCCTTCACTCTTGTGCTCAGACGTTGTGTAATCCTCACCATCAGCGATGTCGACGAAGTGCCACGGCTTGGTGTGTGCCCATTCAGGTTTTGACTTCACCATGTCGGCCCAGTTCGCTACATCAGCAAGGGTCTGACCCTTGAGGATCGTCGCTACGGCCTTTTTAGCGTTGGGATTGAGATTGTTCTGTCCGATTTGTCCCACGATCATATGACCTTGAGAGCCCCAGCCCCATGAATTGCTGGTCATCATAATTAACGTCAGAGCGAGTAGCTGTCTCATTGAAACTTCCTTGTTCAAGACTCTTAAATGTTAGTTTTTTGACGATCGCTTGGTCAAGGAAGCCTTATGTGAGGAATTAGTTAAGCTAATGGATATTCGGAGTTGTCGCCCGGCGCATGACAGGCGATTTCAGACAATGTTGGCCATAGGACCACTTTGAGTGTCAAAAGCACACTGAGATTGCCGTTGTTGTTGGGGCCTTTTAGAATAATGAGATGAAAATCTTCTTACTCCTTTTGTTCCCTGTGTGGGCCTTGGCGATTCGTCCAGAGGAGCAAGTCCTTCTTGATGCCTGTCAGAAACGAGAACCCATGGGTTGTGAAAAACTTGGCGCCTATTATTTGTCGCGCGAGAATTGGGAAAATACTTTAGTTATCGGCGAAGCTCTCTGCAAAAAAGAATCGATCATCGGTTGCACCTACGCGGGCACATCTCTTCTGGCGCAGAAAAAACCAAAAGAAGGAATCAGTTATTTAAATAAGGCCTGCGATAAGTTTGAACCCTTCGCGTGCCGCTCTCTCGGAAGACTCCTGAAAAATGAAGACGGAAATCTTTCGCATCTTTATTTCCGTCGTGCCTGCCATTATGGTCTCGAGGACGTCTGCCGTGATCTTTCAAAGAAGCGCGAGCTCTTCACGAAGATGGGGGATTCATTCTTAAAGCGATTAAAGGATGACTGCTCCGATACCAATACGACTCTTTGCCAGGACCGGTTAAAAGAAGTGGAAGCTTGTCCGGGTCCTCTGACGAAAGAGGATTGCCTTCTCATGCCGGGATATCTGTCCATCTGGTTTCGCGCTCGGATGATGCAGATTCAGGCGAAGCTTGCTCTGACCACTATGCTGGCGGAAGAAAAAAAACTGAAAGCATTTTCGAATAATCTGGAAGAAGTTCTCAAGGACTTTAAGTACGAAGAACATCACCGCTACATTATTGGTTTTAAAAAATACTGTGCTGTTGGAAAAAAAGCGACAACAGTTGATCTTTATCCCGCCACCTATAAAGATCTAAGTTCAAAGTTTCGTACGGAAGCGAATAAGTTTTTCTCGCAGGGAAAAAAAGATGATTGTTATAAGGCGGGCACGGGCTTTGAGGCCTTCGCCGTAGGAAATCTCGATCCAATTAACCCTTCAAAACTTGATACCTGGAAGATTAATCAGGACGGAAACCTGATCCAAATTACAGAAGGATTGCCCTAAGGGTTCCATCACACTTTCCCATAAACACCGCAGTAAACGCACCGTTTGGCTGGCCGCCCGCCTGGCAAAGTGTGATGGAACCTATTTCGGATGGTATCTGCCGCTATCAAGCAGGGAACTGGCGTTCTGATAGTAAGTGATGGCCTCATCTTTGAAAGTCAGGTTCTTCGTGTCTTTTTGTTTTTTTGTCGCAGGATCAAATTCATAGGAACGGATGACCTTGTTCGGACCAAGAGTTGTAAGAACCTGGTCGCGGTAATAACCCACGAACTGATAATTCCCCACGAGCGCGCGCTCATCTTTCCAGTTCTCATTGAAAAAGCTTCTTCCGAAGTAAGGAGAGTCATCCTTAAGGCCAAGAAGATGAATCAGAGAAGGAAGAAGATCGATCTGGCTTCCCAGTTTAGATACCACCAGAGGTTTCAGTTTTCCCGGGGCATAGATCCACATGGGAATGTGAAAGTCACTCATCTCAAGTTCAAATTGTCCGCGTCCTTCCGTACTGTGATCTGCGACCACGATAAAAACCGTATTCTTTGCCCAGTCTTTTTTCAGCGAATCCTCAATGAATTTTCCGATCGCATAGTCGGTGTACTTCACGGCACCGGCGCGGCTCTGGCCACTGGGAATATCGATCTTGCCATTGGGATAAGTGAAAGGTCTGTGATTTGAAGTCGTGAGCATGAACATAAGGAAGGGTGCTTTTGACGTTCGCGCTGAGATAATCTTCTCTGCCTTATTGAACATGTCCTCGTCGCAAACGCCCCATGCGTTCTCGAAAGTCACTTCGGATTTCTCGTAATCGCCCAGATCATAAACGTGAAAGCTATTCCCGCTGAAAAAAGAATTCATGTTATCAAAAAAGCCATTTCCCCCATAAAGGAACATCGGCTCATAGCCATTTTGCGCGAAGGTGCGGCCCATGGAATAAAGTCCCTTGTGCTCAGGACGTTTTACCACGGCATAACCAGGAGTGGGTGGCACGGAAAGATTGATGGCCTCAAGTCCCCGGACTGTTCTGGTCCCGGTGGCATAGAGATTTTTAAAGAACACAGCTTTTTCAGAGAGTGCATTGAGATAGGGTGTATTGTTCTCAGCTCCGCCGAGAGTTCCGATAAATTTCGCCCCCAGGCTTTCGACCACAATCATCACCACGTTGGGCTTCTTCATCTCAAAGGCAAAAGGAAGCGGGGAATTGGGAACGATTTTTGACTGGTAAATCTTCTCGGCTTCCGCATCAGGAATCGTTGCGTAGAACTGACGATAATCGATCTTGTTCGATCGAAACGCACGGTAAAATTCCAGGAATCCATTTCTCGAAATCTGCGTATCATGAAAATCCGTATCATGATTCTCAAGCCAGGACTTGAGCGTGTAACTAAAAAGAACCGGGAAAATCAAAAAGCCCGCAAGGACCGGGAGACGCTTGATCTGAAATTCCTGTAAGCGGATTTTTGTCACAGAGTAGGAAAGAACGGAGGCCAGCACTACCACACCTGCGGTGATCCACCCCATCGGAAAAGACTGTCGGAGATTGGCCAGAACTTCATTGGTGTAAATGAGATAATCGACGGCGATGAAATTAAAACGTGAATGGAATTCGTCCCAGAAGAAAAGCTCGCACACTCCCACGTAAACGAGCACAAATGAGAGCATGAGGAGGACACCGATGCGTGCCTTCGAGTTCTGGAATTTGTCCCACCAGGAAGTTTTGAGTGTCAAAGAAAGAGCGGCGACCGGGAGAGAGAGGAAAGACCAGGTCCCCAGATCCCAGAGTAGGCCGTCAAAAAAATTATCCAAAAGATCGGGGAAGCCCGGAGTTTTTTCGATCGTAAAAGCGAGTCGGATAAGATTCTGGATCACAAAAAAA
>JBKJNQ010000183.1:0-19641 GCA_046593575.1 Bacteriovoracaceae bacterium | reverse complement strand
TCCGTCGTCAGAACTTGGTTCGCACTTCCCACTGCCGCAGGCCAGGTGAGTATGTACGTCGACGTTCCTGAAGTTGGGGCCCGGTGAATCACATAAGAATTTGCGGATCCATCTTTTAATTTTAATTCAGTCTCAAGAACGAGATCTCCTGTGAGAGTTCCTCCCGCAAGCGGAAGTTTCGTCGCGTCCGTGGCACTATCTATGCCGCAGCTCCAACCAGCAACTGAATTCCATTTCAGGACCTCACCGTTAGAACAAGTGTTCGAACGAATCACTCCACTGAAGCGTTCAAGAAGTCCGTCTCCCGGGGAGAGGGCCTCGAGGGTATCAATCTTTGCTTTATCGGATGCACTCATAGAGCCGTCTTGCGAGCCAGATGAGGGCAGGATACCAAAAGCACCAGTCGCATTACTATAAGTGACCGGAGCAATAGCTGAGAGATTTGTGAGGTTGATCTTCGTCGCAAGGGTAGTGTTTACGGAATTGAAAGCGGCGGTAACACCACTCACTTTTGCTACAGGAATATCTCCGTCGAGCAGACCCATCTTCTGATACGTTACAGAGTTATCTTGCAGCTGAGAAGTTCCGACGGAAGCTGCTCCTCCGCCCACGATGTCATCCTCAACAACCCACTTGGTACCGTTGTACTTCAGGACCTTGTTCGCGACTGCTCCTGTGAGGTCGACGTCGGCAAGGTCATCAAGTGAGGAGCCTGGAATTTTTCCGGCGACGTTTTTTAACGAAACGTAGTCTGACGGAATGAGGGTCACTGCACCCATTCTTCCCTGGAAACTGTTCACCATCGGCTGAGCGTTGGCAATTTTCTGCCACGCGGATCCATCGGATATGATCCAGTCTCCGACGGCGAAGTTGATGGCATTGAAAGTGCCGGCGACCGAGACAATATAATAGTCACCGGGAGTTCCCGACGGACTCGTGAGATCCGGGACGTTATTGAAAGCATCGAAAGAACCGAGGAAGAGCTGTGAACTTGGAAGAGAGGCAGGCGCCCAATTAGTTCCGTTAAACTTCAGGACCTGTCCGGCGGTGGCACCCATGTGATGAATCTTCGTAGACGTGACACTTCCGTCTTCCAGATCAAACGAGACCTGGAATGAAGCCTGCGCCTCTGCGTTTCCGATAATGAGTTCGAAGGTTTTTCCAACGCCGATAGCGGCGAGAGTCGCGGCATATGCGATGACTTTAGTGGCGGTCGAGCTTTCGACGTCGTACTGACCTGAAGAACCTGGACCAACGAACTGCACCTTCGTGACCGTGTCGAGTCCGGTTCCACGGATGACAATTTTTCCGTTTTCCACTGAGACTGAAGAAAGGTTCGCCTGAAGAGGGCGCGGTGATTTGATATCGACCTTCACCTTGTTTGCGGTACTGGCGTTACAGGCGCAGAGGATAAGAAGCAGGATCAGCTCTCCGATCTTCGATCGTTTAATCATAGAAATCACCTTGGAAGGCGTAACCAATTCCTAGTTCGAATGTTTCAGTACGATTTTTATGGGCATTGGCCTGGATGAAATTAGTAAAGAATCTCAGCGCCTTGGTCTTTGAACCAATCAGAAATTCACTGCCTGCACCGAAACCAGAATCACCATGAATCTGTGAGGTCGAATACGGCATGATGTAGCGCACACTGACGCCCCATTTGAGACTTAGCTTTTTTCTTTCGAGAAGTTTTCGGTGAAAAGAAAGGAGTACTTCCGGAAGTGCCACCACCGTCGTACGAATTTCTGTTGTCGACGGAAGAGTGAAAAAGAATTCGTCGTAGAACCCGGCCCGGAGTCCAAATTCAGACGCCCCATTTTGGTAACCGGCACCGAGACCGTAAGAGTTCCGAGAGAAAGAGTGACTTTGGAATTTAAGATTTTT
Source organism: Bacteriovoracaceae bacterium (assembly GCA_046593575.1). GTDB lineage: Bacteria > Bdellovibrionota > Bacteriovoracia > Bacteriovoracales > Bacteriovoracaceae > Peredibacter. Next base: position 17,757 of record JBKJNQ010000183.1, on the reverse strand, counting down.
ATCAGGATAAAAATTAATCCGTGAAAGCGACCCGAAAACCTGAAACTTCCAATGCGCGTCCCAGTGAAGATCGTAGTGAAGATTCACGCCGACTACGGGCTTGGCTCGGAGGCTAACCTGGTTGTGTTGGAATTGGTCTCTGGAATCAGAAGAAAATTTAAGCCAGGAAACGGTCGGAGAAAAACCGAGCGCGTGATACTGATCAATCTCTTCTTTATTTTTTGTTTCAGTCGATTCATTGTTTTTCGTTTCTTCAGAAGCGACGATTCGATTGACAGCCGCGGCCGGAAAAACCAAAACGTCGCCGACCCGGATAAAATCTCCCTTAAGCTTAAGATTGTTTTTTCGAGCAGAAAGTTTCTGAAAACCTTTCTTTCCGTAGATCGGGCCAATGTTGAGTTTGAAGAGAATGATGGATAAGGAATCGCCACTTTTCACTCGATAACGAATGACTTCTTCAGCACTTACGCTAAATGAAATTAAAACCAATATGGCATAAATAAAACGTATCATTCTTTTAAGCTGCCCTTAACATTGACACGCTTTTATTATACCTTCCTTAAAGAACGAGAATATTATTTGGAAAATTCTGCCGATTAATGGTTCAAAAATTTGTAATCTAAATGTGAAAGAACATTCAAAGATGAAAGTTATTTTGAACATAGAAAGTGCCTCTCCCCCAAACTAAAATCGTCGGTCTTGTGTCTCGGATCCATTCGAAGCAACAATCTCAAGATGTCTGAGTGAAAAGCTCTGTCGGTAAAACTTTAGAGAATCTCAAAGATTATGCCGCAGATTTTTTCATATCATCATCCCTGATCATCAAAGGAGATCTTATGCGATCGTTAATACTTCGGACCCTCGACACCATACTTTCCCTCGCTAGTGACGCCATCACCGAACTCCAGAAATACACTTCGAGTGAAATCGATCAAAGTAAGAAAAAAATGACTAAGCCAAAAACTGCTTGGGTAGAACCAAAAAAATCCTCATCAAAGACTTCCACGGCTTCCTTGGATGCCAAACAACAGTCACTCAGGGATTCGCAAAATAAAAATGGTTTCTCAAGTGAGGATCTCGACACGAACATGGCCCATCGAAATTATTGAAGGCCTGAAAAGGTTCCATCACACTTTCCCTTACGCGCCGTTTATGGGAAAGTGTGCTGGAACCTATGCTAATTTTTTTGATCCTTAGTTTTTTTCTGGCAAATGTGCATGCCGACGATAAACCACTCCCTCTCTGGGAAGTGGGCGCTGGTATCCTGCCCTTTCGGGCCGATCACTACCGGGGTTCTCCTCAGAATAAACTATTTACTCTACCTCTGGCGGCGTACGTCTACAGAGGTGCTCGCGTTGAGGCCGAAAGTGGATACATCCGCGGGCATCTTGTCCGTAGGGATAATTTCGCGATCGATCTGAGTCTCTCACTGGGTCTTCCGGTCAATAGCGACGCCGACAATCTCCGTAAGGGTATGCGCGATCTCGATCCGATTTTTGAAGTGGGCCCCATGCTTCGCTACTACTTGTGGAAGTCAAAAGATGGTCAGCATTTCGTGAATCTTGAAATGCCCTATCGCGCGGTCTACGCCACAAATCTTCAGTACATCGATCACGTCGGCTACTACTCCATCCCCTATGTGAATTATCTTTCAAAAGCATCACCGGTAACTCTGGGTTGGGCGGTCGATGTCTCCGTCGGACTTCAGTATGGGTCTTCGGGATTTCATAATCGTTTTTATGCCGTCGACACTCCGGATGTCACACCAGACCGGAAACATTTTCATTCTGTCTCAGGGTACTCCGGCACTCAGCTGGCGATGCTTGTTTCAAAGAGAATTGGGAATGTTCAATTCACGCCTTTTCTTCGTTACGATTATCTGGATGGAGCGGTTTACAAAAGCAGCCCACTTTACAAAAATCCCCACTACACAATGTTTGGGATGGCGTTCATCTGGTACTTCTCTCACTCGAAAGAATTTCAGACAGCTCGTACGATGGTGAAGTGATAAAGGTTCCCTACAGTCCAACGCTGCGTCAGGAATATTTTTAAGAAAGAATTAACTCCCGACCTGCTTCGGGTCAAACTTATCCTTCGTTTGAATCCACTCAAACAGGAAGGTTAGTAATGAAAATTCTCTTATTCTCTCTCGTCTGCTTTTTTGCAGGAAATGCTATTGCTCAGAACCGCACGATGAATGTGCAGCACATGACCACGGGCCCTGGTTACTTCAAAGTTAATGTCGCAGAAATCGGACCACTCAACGGTTCATTTGTCGGTTGGTGTGTAGACTGGAATACGCACATAGAAGACGGCATAAATTACAATTCAAAATTCTGGTCGAGCCTTGCTCCCAATGTGCCCACGGATGTCGTCAATCACCCGGAGTATCTTGATGAGGTCAACTGGCTCATCAATCAGAACTTCGTGGGAAAAACTGCGCCAAACAATCTGGGGATTTTTTCCATCGGAGACGTCCAGCTTGCTATCTGGAGTATGGTGGATGATGAATTTAACAGCGATACAGTGGGTGAATTCTCTCAGGCGCGCGTGGACTATCTCGTCTCACGGGCAAAAATCGACGGCGCAGGGTATGAACCAGGGTGCCGTCAGCTCGTTGGGATCATTCTCATTCCAACAGATCCCACTGATGGTCATCACACCCAAAATACGATCGTCCTCATTCCTCGCTATAAATTTCCAAAGTGTTCGGTTCCTGACACCGATACCGATCTTTAAGAAAAGGTTCCAGCATACTTCCGGACGGCAGCGCGTTCCGGAAGTATGCTGGAACCTCGTAAATAGCGCTATTTATCGGGTGTCTAATTCCTAAACACCCTAAAAGAAGTTCTCAGCCTTCGCTCTCCCTTCCGACACTCCATACTTTCATGCTAATTTTGTTAAAATTCTTCAAATGGGTATCTTATGAAAGTCATGTTTGTTCTAGTAGCGCTTATCTTCTCTCTCACAGCTTCGGCCGCGAATTGCGAGCTAGGCCCTATCAAGAACCTTCTTCGGGAAAATGTCATTTCATCACTTTCGTGCCTCGATAACAATATTCAAGAGCTACTGAAAGTCATTCAGCCCAATGAAGCAGGCGAAGTCACACTAGCGACAATCAAGCTCTACATGGATCAGACCAACACTCCGGAGGGAAGTGCAGAAATCATGGGCATCCTCACTGCCGTTTCTGATCTCAACTATCTTATCGCCGGCGACAGCAAGGGCATCCTGAAAGCTGAGACAACCGCCCAGACTATTGAGCTCTTGAAGCATTTCAATATTCAATTCTCAGGTACCATCACTCCGCTCCTTGAGAGCGAAGAGGCAGCAACCTTTAATCTTCACCGCATTCACAAATCAAGAATCCGTGATGCCTCAAACCGCGTGGCCATCGCACTCAGAAGAAACTTCCGCATCGAGGGTGCAGTGAGAACTGTCGACATCCAGGCACTCGTTCGAAATCTTTTAGGCGACGAAGTAGAACCCAAGAAGCTTCTTTTTATCAAAAAGATTCTTTCTGGTGGTAACAAGGCGGAACTTACTTCAAAAGAACTTGAAAACCTGATTTACGCACTTCCTTCAAATATCGAAACGGCCCTTGATGTAAACCGTTTCAAATACCTCATCCTTGATCAGCGCTCAACCATCGAACTAGCAAAAACCCTCATCGAAAATCTCAACGCTCTTACTGTCGGCAGAGGTAACCGTGACGGTGAAGTTATCTTCACGATGAGTGAAGTTGAAGAGGTCTTCCCGGATATCAAAAAGTTCAGAAACCTCATCCTTGAAGCGAAATCGATCTTCGGTGACTCTGATTCAAAAAATATGACTGGAGCTGAACTCAAACACATTCTTGCTGCAGGCGAAAAGGCAATGCAGGGTGGAAATATCCTTTATCGGCTTTACGACAAATACAAAGCACAAATGGAAAGCGGTCTTCCTGTAACAATTTCCCTGGAAGACGCTTCTCAGACTTATCCTGAGTACCCGGATTACATTAAATCCTTTATCCGGATCGTTGCGCAGTACCGCTTCATCAAAGGTAATGCTGAAGCTCCTTACTTTACAGAAAACTACCGCAGAAATGCTGACGCCATTGCAGAGACCTTCCTCACAGAATATGTCTTGAATGCAGCTCTAAAAAAATACGGCGCTCTCGATGCTGCAAAAATCCAGAATCTTACTAAAAAATTCGAACGGGAACTTGTTCAACTTGAAATCATCCTTCCGCGCATGTCCGGTCAGTTTGCTGATTCAATTACCCTTTTCAGCGCTGGTTTTAATTCGCAGGCAAACGGAGACTCGGTTCTCGATGTAAACGAACTCACGGAACTCGTGACATTCCGCCGCTCTGAGATTGCAAAAAAAGTGTCAAAAATTCTCGAAAACTCTTGTAGCGCTGATGAATTTGGCCGCCTTGAGACTGCCTGTGTAAAAAAGAATATTCTTTCTACACTTTGCGAAGGCAACAAAGCTCAATTCAATCTTTTGTGTAAGGAGATGAGTTCTGACGTTAACAGTGCTTCTTACGTTGAGAAACTTACGAAAGCATCTCGCACTTGCCAGGTTTACAGCGACAAGGAAGAAATCCCATTCTCACAGATGGACTTTGCTGGATTCAGCTCTGCTCTCATGCACGTTGAGTCTGTCCTGATTAAGTGGGACGCTAACCAGAACAATATTCTTGATGCTTCTGAAGTTGATCTCGCCTACTCACAGCTTTCAATCATGCTCGACGTATACCTTGCCAAAGAGCCGTCTTTGAAAAAGTTCAAGAAACAGATCTTTGCTTACGTACTGAGATACGGGAAGTATCCGGATGTGAATTCTTTCGGTGGTGTTGCACGTCTCGTGAAATTCCTTGCCGGCTTCCATGCTAGGACCATCGCGACCCGCACGATGCTGGCGTCTTTAGTGGCCGCGACGAGAATGGAATTGGAGAAGGCCCGCGCTGAAAATGGCGAAGCCTTCAACTGTGACTACCTCAAGGATCCGGAACATATCCCCCAGGAATAGTTTCTAGAGCGTCGCCATGTCGATAACAAAGCGATACCGAACATCACTCTTGAGAACGCGCTCATAAGCATCGTTCACCTGAGTGATCGCTATCTTCTCAATGTCACAGCTGATGTTATGCTTACCGCAGAAATCAAGCATCTCCTGAGTTTCCTTGATTCCTCCAATGAGTGAACCCGCATAACTTCTGCGACCCATGAGAAGCGGAAACGCATCCACTGCATTCGGTTTTTCCGGAGCACCTACCTGAACCATCGTTGCGTCCACCGTGAGAAGTCCAATGTACTGGCCGATATCCAGCTGCGCAGAAACGGTATTCACAATCAGATCAAAACTTCCGGCGAGTTTCTCGAACACCGTAGCGTCCGAAGTATTGTAGTAGTGATGAGCACCAAGGCGTTTAGCGTCTTCGCGTTTTTTGTCTGAATGACTAAGCACCGTCACTTCTGCTCCCATCGCACGCGCGATTTTCACTCCCATGTGGCCAAGACCTCCAAGACCCACGATAGCAACTTTCTTTCCGGGCCCAGCTTTCCAGTGCGACAGTGGCGAGTAAAGCGTAATACCGGCACACAAAAGTGGAGCTGCGGCATCGAGGGGAATGTTCTTCGGAATGCGAAGAACGAAATCTTCCGTCACCACAATCTTATTTGAGTATCCACCCTGAGTGGGAGTGACTTTGTCCTGTTCAGTCGAATTATAAGTTCCGCTCATGCCGCTCACACAAAATTGTTCGAGGTGCTGTTCGCAGTATTTACAGTGGCGACAAGAGTCCACCATGCATCCGACCCCGACTGAATCACCGACTTTGTATTTTTTAACTTTGGGCCCGACCTGAGTGACCACACCCGCGATTTCGTGGCCCGGCACCATGGGAAAAGTTGAGAATCCCCACTCGTCTTTCACCTGGTGAATGTCAGAGTGACAGATGCCGCAAAATTTTATGTCGATGGCGACATCATTATCTCGAAGAGCTCTGCGCTCGAATGTAAAAGGAGTAAGAGGTGCTTTGGCTGAGAGTGCTGCGTATGCTTTGGCCTGAGACATAAAACCTTCCTTGAAAAAGTTGGTTCATTGTTCTCCTTTAAGAAAATCTGGTCAAGATGCTGTTCAGCTTATGTAAAAGCAATACGCTCGGGTGATCTGTGAGAGGTCATGAACAATTCCGACGAGAGACCCGAGCGGTGCCAAATCTAAACGCCCATAGTATTTTTTAGATGTCTTCGCACTTAACTTTCGCACGTGGATGTTTCGTATTGTAGGCCGTCACGAGAGCCGGAAGCTCACCATCGTAAACGCAGATCTGAAAACCTTCCATGAAGTCGCCGTCATGCACGCACTCGTAACCATCTCTTGCGGCATCTTCGCACATAGCTTCGGTGCAATTATCTTCCGCCTGAGCAAGGAGTTTTTCACAAACCTTTTTCTCACTGGCGGCAAAAGACTGAAGGCTTAAAAAGATAGCGATAATAGAGACCGTGAACTTGATCATAGAAACTCCCTATATTAGTTGGAGCTCTCTTAACAAGGAAAGGGGCCGAATTCTTCTGGAGATTGATATTGCTGAAAATATTACCCGCTCCACAGGGTTCACAGCTCTTTGAGGTCACTTTCACTAAGAAAAATAAAAACTAACGCTAGTATAGGAAAAGTGAAAGTGATCCAGAGATAGTCGATGTGCATTTAGTCTCCCGTTGTTGAGATAATTCTCGGAGGACCTTAAGTTTTTGTCACATGAGGATCCGGTGAGGAAAGCGATCCTAACCAGATCTTAATCCAGAAACCCGTAAGTCGCGATGAATGAAAAATATCTGAACCAGTCTTACGGTAACTAAGAGAGTCTCCCAAATACTCGTGATGAGGCGTCCAAAAGCAACGCCTGACATAAGGACAAAGAATAGGATAATAAGCTAATATCTCACGGCCGTAAGATTTAGCCCCTATTTTACACTTATAGGGACAAGAGGTGTCTCATGAAATCTTTCTTTCTGCTTTTCTTCCTTTCCCTCAATGCTCTTGCCGTCTCATGGGAGAGCTCAGGCACGGGGAAGCTTCTCGAACTCTACACATCGCAAGGCTGCTCATCTTGCCCTCCGGCCGATGCCTTTCTTTCCACTTACACAACCAATAAAGATCTCTGGAAAACTGTTGTCCCGCTTTCCTTTCATGTTAGCTATTGGGACCATCTTGGGTGGAAAGATCCGTATGCATCGAGTGAGGCGGTCGAGCGCCAGCGCCGACTCTCCAATCAGCTGAGTCAGTCGACCGTTTATACTCCCCAGTTTTTCTTTGACGGACAAAATGGTCGCGGCGAAGGAGATTCTGGAAAATCAACTTATACTCTGTCCGCAAAATGGAATGGAAAGAATCTTTCAGTCACTGTGACCCCAGCTCTCCCATCTGGGAAAGTTTTTTACGCTTTTCAGACCATGGATCAGGTAACGGATGTTCGCGCAGGTGAGAACGCTGGAAAAAAACTAAAACACGAATTTGTGGTTACTCATTTCGATTCGCCGGGAGTTGTTTCGAAAAAAGAGTTCCCGCTACTTCAACCAGATGAGAAGAAGGCTAAAGTCCTGAGTGTGTGGATTGAAGTGAATGGAAAACCGGTTGTGGCAGTCGCTGATTGGATCAAATAGGGAGAGGAAGACACTTTCCCTGATGGTTCCATTCAGTACTATAATCCCGGCAAAGCTTTTCGTTATAAGCAGGAAGATCTTCCACTTTTAAAAGTGGTTCAGAGTCACAAGGAAATTGTTCTTTAAGTTCTCCAACTGGAAGTTTCAATTCGTCAGGAAGTGAACAGTTTATCCAGTTCTGATAGAAATAAGGATGAGCATAAAGAGTATCGGATATTTCCATCTCTGAGCCAGAACTTAGAACTCCCTGGATGGTGATTTTCCCATTTTCATTCATGAGGAGTGGTCCACCGGAATCACCTTCCTGTGATTGAACGCCAGCAATTTCATTCACAATGACTTGCCTGTTATATAATTCTCTAAACTGCGCCCCATTAAATCTTCTGAGAAGGCCATAGGAAGGTGCTTCGTAACGATCGGATTTTGTATTGAACCCATAACCAATTTGGATCAATGGAGAACTTTCTGAAACCGAGAGCTCACCAATTTTAACTGGAACCATCCCTATTAGTTTTTTTGAGCTGATGAGAATTGCAATGTCGTGCTCACCAAGATTTTCGTTGGTGTAAAAATCTTTGGCGACAAATTTAACTTTATCAACTTGAAAAAGGGGATTCTTAAGTGGGTTAATTCCCTGACCTATGAATAGCTTATTTCCTGTTTCTTCCGCTACACAATGACTCGCAGTCAGGACAATGTATTCTGAAAGAACAGTTCCGGTACAATTGACTAGCATCTTACCTTGATACTCACTAAGGATCGCCACCGTAGACTTCATCAGCACATCATTCATGGGAGGAACGAATCCCCCGATAATGGCATGGGAATGCACCGAAAAAATAATCGCCAAAAGACTAAAAAACTTCATACCTAAAATTAGCATGCCCAACGTAGGGTAGTTCAAAACCTGTATCTGTGTGTAAAATCTTCAGGTTCCCAAATAGGGTTAATAGGGTTCCATCACACTTTCCCTTACGCACCGTTTATGGGAAAGTGTGATGGAACCTATGCAAAAACTCATTGAAGAACTTCACCGCAAATACTCTTCCGAAACTTCGGGGCATCCCGCGACCTATATCCCGGAACTCGCGAAAGCTGATCCCAGTGACTTCGCCATCGTGGTAACGAAGGTCGATGGAACTCAGTACAAGATCGGTGACTGGAACAAGTCCTTCTCACTTCAGTCGACATCTAAACCCTTCATTTATGGTATGGCCCTTGAAGAACACGGCCGCGAATTCGTCCGCTCGAAAGTGGGGGTCGAACCTACTGGCGAAGCTTTCAATTCCATCATGGAGCTTGAGAAAAAAACACATCGCCCTTTTAACCCGATGATCAACTCGGGCGCCATCGCGATCAGCTCATTCATTAAAGGTCAGACATTCCCCGAGCGCCTGAAATCCATGACGAAAATCTTTGAAAATTATCAAGGCAACGAAGTCTCGATCGGCAAAGAAGTTTTTGAATCAGAAAAAACCACGGCGCACCGGAACCGATCGATCGCACACCTTCTCCGGCATTTCAATGTCATCGACGACCGCATCGACGAAGCCCTCGATCTTTATTTCACGCAATGTTCAATCCTCGCCACCACCGCCGATCTTTCGATGATGGCCGCGACTCTCGCCAATCAAGGCACGAACCCACTCACGAAAAAGCGCGCTCTCTCTCAGGAATATGTCGGAGACGTTCTCAGTCTCATGTTCAGCTGCGGGATGTATGATTCATCCGGCGAGTGGGCCTACACGGTCGGCGTTCCTGCAAAGAGTGGCGTCAGTGGAGCAATCTTTGGTGTTGTCCCTGGAGAATTTGGGATCGCTGTGTACTCGCCACCGATCGATGAAAAAGGCCACTCCATTCGCGGCATGCGGGTGTTCGAAGAACTTTCTAAAGAATGTCAGCTCAGTATTTTCCGGGTGACACGGTTATAAAGGTTCCATCACACTAAACCATAAACGGTGCGTAAGGGCGGCCATGAAAAAGCAAACCCGTCCTGAAGACGTCCAGTTCCTCGAAGAAATTCCCAACATCGGCGAGTCCATCGCCGGTGATCTGCGTTCCATCAATATCAAAGACCCGCAGGACCTTAAGAATCAAAATGCGTACGAGTTGTATGTGAAGCTTTGCCGGAAAACCAAGAGCTACCAAGATCCATGCGTCCTGGATGTCTTCCTTTCTGCGATCTTCTTTATGAAAGGCAAGGGCGTGAAGATGTGGTGGGAGTTCACGGCAGAGAGGAAGAGAAATTTCCATATTGTTTCGGCCGAGATTGCTAGTCTCAAGAAGTAAACGTCATTTTGTAAGATGATTTCATCTTGCTCGCGCAGTAACCACTTAAAATCAAATCACCAGAGTCAAAAAGCACCTTTGTCGTTGCGTTCTTTTTTCTCCAAAATAAAAAGAAAGTGAGGCGCCACATGAAAACAATATTATTCATCGTTCTTTTTATTTCTTCTTTCGCAGCATTCGCACAAAATCGCCCAGGGCCGGATTACTGCCAGTATTCGCAATACGGAAATAAGCCCGAGTGCCGGCGCTCGAACCCCTCTTACTGTCAGTACTCTCAGTATGGTGACTACGGTGCCTGCATCGGTGCGGGCCCAAGCTACTGCCAGTATTCGCAGTACTCAGAAGTGCGGGCCTGTCTCAGGTCCCATCCTTCATATTGTCAGTACAGCCAGTACGGCAACACTGCCGCATGCAGAGGGGCCCATCCTTCCTATTGTCAGTATTCGCAGTATGGTCAGACCGGAGCTTGTCAGTAGCGCCCCGATAAAGTCTACTAAAACACTCTGGACGCGATTGTTCTGCCCAGTTCTTTTCGACCAGAAGCTTTGCTAAAATCTTCTGGTGATTAGACTCCAGCGACTTCTCATTTTTTTCATCTTCCTATGTAATCTCCAAATTGCCTGGACTTCCTGCGAACAGACTCTTGAACTCGATCGCCCTGGATTTTCCATGGAGCATGTGCCGGTCATGGATCAGGACGGCCTCAACATGTGCCGGATCTACACCGCGACTCAAGTGGCAGATGCCTGGAGATTTTCTCACGGTGACCGCAATTACCGTAAGCGCACTTCGCCAATGGCGACGGGGCTTCGGCAATCAAAACATGACTGGTTAGACTTCGACTCCGGCACCGACAACTACGGCGGCTACCACTGCGACATCGTGAACTACATGCGCTCGACCGGTGGTTGTGCCATGAACGCGACGGTGGAAAGCCTCGGTGGAAAATCTCCTAAGGAAACCCTCGCCTATCTTGGAAAATTCTTTGAGCAAAACTCCAGCGGCCGCTCCGACAAAAAAGCTAGATCCAGAGAACTCTCTTGTGAGCTTCCCAAATTGGGAATGCCCGCCGGATTTATTCCGAGTGTCGAAAAGATTGCACTTCTCCTCAATGGAGATAGAGACGAATTCATTCGCGGAGTCCTCACCGCCCGCTGCGAAGGTGCTAATCGGATTAAAATTTCCGCGGCTCCCAGATGCGTGACAGCTCAGGCGAGATTTCTTTCGACCGCGCATAACATGGCGATCATCAACAACGCCCTCGATCAGCCGAATCCTCAGCCAGTCAAGATCGGGTACTGTTCGAACATTCTTAAACTCGGCCGCGCTTACTCGGCTCCCCTCATTCCGGGCGTCGGGACCAATTGCAGTTTCCACGCTTCACTGATCATCGGAAGAAGAAAAAATTCCCGAACGGGGAAATGCGAATTCAAACTTCGTAACTCCTGGGGCACTTCCTGTCGCTTCTATTCCTCAGACTGGACCTGTCAGGGTGGAAACATCTGGATCGACGCTGACAAACTCGCTCAAAGCACTGGAGACATCGCTACATGGGGAAGATAATCTTAGTCGCCTTCATTCTCAGTCTTCCTGCCTGGGCCCATCCGCTCAAAGATCATCCGTTTCCGAAAAATCCTCTCATCACCAAAGTAACGATCGACGGAATTTCTGAATCCTTCATCACTTCTAGCGATGAGCGGATCATGATCAGCGACTTCTGCCTGGTGGGAAAAACTCTGCGTTGTGGAGCTGCTTCTGCCCTGGCAAAGGCCTTTGAAAAAGGATTGAATCTCGAGAACTCGGGAGGAAAAAATCCTGGATCAATGGCGTGCACACTCCTCAAGGGAGAAGTTCTTATCGCCGCCGATGATGAAGGAAACCAAAACACCTACTGCCGCTTCAAAGATCACTCCATCGTCGATTGCGGAACTCTCGGCTTCTTCACCAAAGAAAACTGAGCTAGGTTCCATCACACTTCGCCATAAACAGCGCGTAAAGAAGCAAACTGTCGCGTGGTTCGGCAATCCCGAAGACGGCAGTTTTAGTCCCCGAAGAGTTCGTCCAGAACCTTTTTTTTCATAGATGTATTAATCGCCAACAACTTTTTAAAAGTCGCACTTAAAAATAAATTTCATGAATGGAATGTGTTATCGAACTCAAAAACCCCCTAAGAATTTAGGGAATGGTTCTGGTGGGGCGAACCCTCGCAAGTTCATGACAATCCCCACCAGTTTTTAAATTGTAGCCCAACTCTCCCTTCTGGCACAAGCCTCCCAATTTTCCCGAGTAAACCACTCTAAATCTAACTAAGTATTCATTATGAAGTGAGTGTCCTAAACTAAAGCACCGAGATAATACATGCGCTCACTTAGTCTGTTCATTGTTTTGATGTTTCTCTCCTCTTTCGCTTTCGGAGATGACCAAGTCTTCTCCATTATAGTCAAGGCCCCAAAAGTATCCATGGCAAAGATCAAACGCGGGACTACCGAGATCCGCGTGGACCTCTCACAAAAAATAATCATAAAAGACTACGACGTCATTCTCCTTGAAGAAGGCGTCTACTCCACACTCGGTAACTTTAAGGCCAAATATGTCCGCGTGATTGGTAAGGGACAGAGAAAAACATTCATCAGCACCTCGACGCCTATCAATGTCAATTCAACTGAATTTTGGGACGTCACTATCGCCGATGCACAATTCAAGATTGTTGATGTGAGTGGCCTTTGGGCGGTGAACGTAGAATTTGCTGGTGCCATTCTGGTGAAACCCGCTTCTGAAGATAAATCCCCGGCATTTACGATCAGATCTGTTTTCTCGAGTCCGAATAACGATCTTACAGTGGAATCTCCTACTACGGACAAACTTCTCGCCTATGAAGATAAGCTGGATCGCGATGAAACCATGAATTTAAAAGATCGTATGGCACAGAAGGGCCTTGTTGCGAGAGGGGCGAATTATCTTTTTCAGATGAAAAATCTCAAACCACACTACGATCATGCAAAATACAACGAGCTCACCAAACGCGCCAAGACTGCGAAGACCAAGGGACATATCTATGTTTCGATGGTGACCTGGGCAGAAGCCGATCGTATGTCGGCGCACTCTCGCTTCGACGAAGTCCTGAGAGAGATCACTCCGCTTCAACAAAAAGTTGGTCAGGAGTGCGGTTGTTCGGTTGAGGGTCAGGGACTCGCCATTACGATCAAAACTGAGATTGAACAGAAACTGTACGCCAGACTTCCGATCACGAGTTTGCCGGGTCCTTGTAAAATTCAGGCGCTTCATGTGAATGCAACGGCCACTGCGGATAAAGAAAAAGCCATTGCCTCTGCCCGTTTGGAATCACAACTGGCAAAAACAGCTTCGTATCGCGCCAGCGAGTTTGCATTCCAATCAAGTGTGATCGCACATAGCGGAACCAAGGCGCCATCAGAAGATGATTTCACGGTAGGCTCCGAAGCCATGGTGGAAACCAAACCCGTACTTCCCAAAAAATACTTAGCAGTTGCCGATGTGAGCATGCCAGGATTAAAGAAGACCTTTTCGAGCGACGTGAATGGTGACAAAAACTTCATCACCGAAAACATAGTTAATCCCATCGCCAAAGCTTTCACAGATCAGTTTGCTTCCAAGATAAAGGCGGCTACAGCAAAAATCGCCTCCTCTGATATTTTTACAAAGATGGATGGGTTCCTGGTAGCGGCCCTTTACGGTGATGACCTCGCCAGACAAAATAGCTATGAGGATCTGCATGAACAGCAGTTCGGAAGAAAGATGTCGGCTCCGGCAGTGATGAGTTCGGTATTGAGTTACTAAGCAAAAAGAAAGAAATGAGCAAAATGGAAAATATCATTGAAGTCCAGAATCTCACGAAGACCTACGCAACCGGTTTTCATGCTCTGGACAACATCAATCTCACCGTAAAGAAGGGCGAGATTTTTGCACTCCTAGGACCAAATGGTGCCGGCAAGACCACACTCATCAATATCATCTGCGGGATAGTGAATCCAGGCACAGGAAAAGTTCTGGTGGCCGGGCACGATAACGTCAAAGATTACAAACGGGCCAGGAACTATATTGGACTTGTCCCACAGGAACTCGCGACAGATATGTTTGCGCCTGTGATGCGGACGATGAAGTTCAGCCGTAACCTCTTCGGAAAACCCAACGATGATAAGCACCTCGAAAAAGTTCTGAAGGATCTAACTCTTTGGGAGAAACGCAATGATCGCATCATGACTCTCTCGGGAGGAATGAAGCGAAGACTCATGATCGCGAAAGCACTTTCCCATGAGCCCCAAATTCTTTTCCTCGACGAGCCGACAGCAGGGGTCGACGTGCAGCTTCGTCGTGAAATGTGGGAGATGGTGAAAAAGCTCCGTGATGGTGGAGTCACGGTCATCCTTACCACTCACTACATTGAAGAAGCACAAGAGATGGCCGATCGGATCGGCATCATCAATAAAGGCAAGCTCATCCTCGTCGAAGAAAAAGCTGAGCTCCTGAAAAAACTCGGGAAGCGCCAACTCGTCGTGACTCTCAAGCAAGAACTTGATCAGGAATTGAAAGATCTTCCGGTGGAAGTGTCCCCTGATCGGCTCACACTCACTTACATTTTCGATTCTACGGCGGCAGACACAGGTATTTCAAAGCTCATGAAAACCCTGGGTGAGAAAGGGATCGACTACAAAGACCTCCATACAAAAGAGAGTTCGCTCGAAGATATCTTCGTCACATTGGTAGGTGAAAAATGAATCCCCACAGTATCCGTGCGATTTATGTTTTCGAAATGTCTCGCTTCTTTCGGACTCTGGGACAGAGCCTTGCCTCACCGGTGATTTCGACGTCACTGTACTTCATCGTTTTTGGTTCGGCGGTCGCTTCGCGAATGGGAGAGATTGAAGGTGTCACGTACGGAGCGTTTCTTGTTCCTGGCCTCGTGATGCTCTCGATCCTCACGGAAAGTGTTTCCAACGCTTCATTCGGAATCTACATGCCCCGCTTTTCCGGAACGATCTACGAAATTCTCTCTGCGCCCGTTTCTGCTTTCGAAACAGTTTTGGGCTACGTCGGTGCCGCCGCAACGAAGTCTATCCTACTGGGTGGAATTATTCTTCTCACGGCCCGCTTGTTCGTAGATTATCAAGTGGCCCATCCTTTCTGGATGCTCGCCTTCTTGGTCCTCACATCTATTACATTTTCACTTTTTGGATTCATCATCGGAGTTTGGGCCGACGGCTTTGAAAAACTACAGATTGTTCCCAGACTCATCATCACCCCCCTCACCTTTCTCGGAGGAAGTTTTTACTCCATCAAAATGCTTCCGCCCTTGTGGCAGAAGATTACTCTCTTCAATCCCGTGGTCTACCTCGTGAGTGGTTTTCGCTGGAGCTTCTATGAAGTTTCTGACGTGAGCGTCGGTGCCAGCTTAGGCATGACGATACTTTTCATGCTGATCTGTCTGGCGGTGATCTGGGTAATCTTTAGGACAGGATATAAAATCAAGGCGTGATTTTAAATAACGCGCTCATAATAAAAGCGACTGTAAGCTTTTTCTGAACTTTTTCCGGTCCTGCGGTAAACTCTTAGTATGCAGTTCAAAGATTACCACGAGATCCTCACGACCGAATTTGAGCGCCGGAAGTTTGCCAACTCTTCCTACTCTCTCCGTGCTTTTGCGCGCGACCTGGGTCTCTCGGCCCCACGTCTTTCTCAGTTACTCGCGAAGAAATCGGGCCTCTCTCCGGAAAGTGCCGGAGAGCTTGCGGAAAAATTAAAGCTGACTCCGGACATGACGAACTGGTTTTGCGATTCCGCCGGAGCGACGTTTGCCAGGAACGCCAAAGAGAAAGCCGAGTTCACGAAGCGCGTGGCCCAGTATAAGCGCGAGGCGAAGAAGTTCGGTGAGATTCACCTGGAGTACTTCAAGGTCATCGCCGATTGGTTTCACTTCGCTATCCTCGAGCTTACGTACCTGAAAGATTTTGAGAACTCGACCCCGTGGATGGCCACCAAACTTGGGATCACCAAAGCCGAGGTCAGCACGGCTGTAGAACGAATGAAGAAGCTCGGGCTCTTAACCGAGAAAGACGGAAAGCTCGTCGACACGTTCAAATTCCTCGCAACTCCCTCGGACGTCCCATCCGTCGCCCTCCGGAAATTCAATGCTCAGCTCATGAAAAAGGCCACCGAGGCATTGAACGATCAGGACGTTCTCCAGCGAGAAATTTCTTCGAATATTTTTTCCGTCGATAAAACGAAACTCCCGGAGTTCAAGGACCGTATCCGGGAATTTCGTAGAGATATGGAGCGCTTTGCTTCTGAGGCCCAGGAAAAGAACTCCGTCTATTGCCTGGGCATGCAGTTCTTTGAGCTCATCAAAGAATAATCTACTTATAATAACCACCGACACAGGCATCGTAGTAACCGCAGGATTCCTGAGTTCGCGTCTGTCCATAAGTATCCGTGTACGAAGACGTCGAGCATCTATATTCCTGTCCCCAATCCGTACAGACGTAAGTCCCGGGAGATTTACAACCGTAGGAATTTGAATCGTAATGACAGTCGACGTCTTTCTTCGAGGTGATGGCGAGGTAGACCGCACCGGCAGTGAGGATCACGAGGGCCAGAGCAATTCCGACATTGGTCGCGTCTCCGTTCCAGCTCGCTCCCTGGGCATAGAGATCAGATTTCGTTTCTTGCAGAAATTTTTTCATCGCCTCGGGGCCCGGATTGAGAGGAAGAAGACTTAAGCGAAGTCGCAGACGCTTCACGAGCTCTGGAGAGAGGATCCTCTCTTCCATCAGCTTCAGAAGATCTTCCTGAGTGAGCATCTCGCGGCCGGCTATTTCTGCGAATCTTTCGCCGAAGATTTTTTCTTTTGCTTCGAGCGCACGCTGATCTTTCTGATCCCACTCTACCGTGAGGAAGAACTGATGCTCGTCGATGAGAGTTCCAAGATCCGCCGTCGCGGCGAAGAGATTGAAGCTCAGTAACAAAGACATTAATAAAGAGAACACTTTCATAAAGACCTCCATTTGTTGTAGGCCCGCAGTTTGGTCTAACTTCTGTTCTGCTTCAAGCGGTCGTGACAAAATTTTCCCGTTCCGTGACTCACTTAACACTAAGACGGTCGGGGGGCTTGAGAAAATTTCTGAGAGGAGTATCTTGGCCTCACCCAACAACACAAGGAGTTCTTATGAAAAAGTTTTCTCGTTTCCTCGCAGTCGTTCTTACCGTTTCAACACTCACGGCTTCGAGTCCCTCTCAGTCCGCTGTATCTTTAGTAACCTTCAACGCTCCCCTTGCTCTTATGAGTCTCGGGATGCTCGCCGGTGCCGGAGTGACCGGGATCATCGGTGACAAGGCCTACCATTCATATGATGACGTCATCTCTTCCGGAGGTGCGTTCCTTCAGGCCGGTGCCGCGATCATCGCGATCGTCGGGATCATCACTCTCGATGGAGAAGGTGGACAGAAATTAGCGTTCGCCGAGCTCTCACCAAAACAGGCGAAGCTTCTGGGAGTTTCTGTTGAAGAGTCACGGATCTTTAATTCCGAACTCGATATGGCCAATCAGGTGCTCACACAGGTGACGAGTGAACTTGACCAGATGGAAAAACCGCAGGCTAAAGATGCGAAGGCACTGTGGGAGCAGTATGAGTCTATGCTCTCAGTACAAACTGTGTCGGTGATGAAAAAAATCTCTCAATCCTCAGTAAAATAACTCTCAAGGCCCAGGGATGGGCCTCTCACTGCCTTTTACTCTCACAAAACGCGCGATCTTCCGGGATGAGACACCACTTCAGAC
>JBKJNQ010000032.1:0-3560 GCA_046593575.1 Bacteriovoracaceae bacterium | reverse complement strand
ATGAGAGTGGCGAATAAACATAATATTCCTGTTATCGAAGACTGCGCTCAAGGCCACCTCGCGACTTGGAATGGGAAAGGTGCCGGGACTTTTGGGGCGGCAGGAACTTTCAGTTTTTATCCTGGGAAAAACCTTGGTGCTTACGGAGACGCCGGAGCGATCACTGTTCAGGACGATAAGCTCCATCAGTTAATTGCCATGCACGTGAATCACGGTCGGACTAAGAAGTACGAGCATGATTTTTGCGCTGGAAATTTCCGCATGGATGGAATGCAAGCAGCTATCCTGGATGTGAAACTTAAGCATCTTCATGACTGGACTGAAAAGCGCCGCGAGCTTGCTTGTCATTATGAATCGATTCTTCAGCCTCTTGGTTTTAAAACAATCACCGTTAGGAAAGACGCTAAATGTGTTTATCACATTTACCTCGTAGAAGTTTCAAATCGTGATGAAGTGATGAACCACTTTAAAACTCTCGATATCCAGTGCGGTGTTCATTATCCGATCCCTCTTCATATGCAGCCAGCACTCAAGCACCTTGAGCACAAGAAAGGCGACTTTCCTGTGACAGAAAGAGCTGCCGAAAGAATCCTTTCTCTCCCCATGTATGCTGAGCTTACAAAGGGTGAAGTAGAGAAAGTCTGCCAGGAGCTGATCAAGGTAGCGAAACACTAAAAGGTCCTTATGCTTATTGCACTCATTGCCTTTTTTCTTCCGGGTTTCTTAGGAGTTCCTTTTCGGAAGCTTCTGGGAGCAAAGATTGGTCATGGTAGCAGCATTGGGATTTTTTCTCTCGTGCATGTGAGAGACCTGAAGCTTGGAACGAATTCCAGAATCACATCATTCAGTGTCATCAAGGCAAAAAAACTCGACCTCGGAAATTCCGTTGTTATCAAGGGTCCTTGTCTGGTCAAGGCTGCGGAAATTACACTGGGAGATTTCTCCAGCATTTCTCCACTGGCCGTCGTCAATGCTCCGCTAATTGAGGGGGCCAATCTCAGTATGGGAAGCCATTCTCAAATTTTTCCTTTCTGCTGGCTTGAACCAGGCGAAGGAATTGAAATTGGAAATCAGGTTGGTATCGGCGGGCACACATTAATTTTTACGCACGGGTCTTGGACGAATTACCTTGAAGGTGGTCCGGTTAGTTTCGGAAAAGTGAAAATTGAAGACGGTGTCTGGCTGCCCTGGAGAGTTTTCATTCTTCCGGGAGTTACGATCGGAGCAAATGCCATTATAGCGGCCCATTCCACTGTCAGTAAGTCTCTTCCGGCAAGATCTCTTGTGGGTGGAGCTCCAGCTAAAGTAATCAAAGAAGATTTCGTTATGAGACCATCTCCTGAAGAACGTCTAAAGCGTTTGGAGCAGTTGATTGCAGAGTTTCCTAAATTCATGGGAAGAAAGTGGAAGCGTGTTGATTCGTCCATTCTGAAAATTGATAGTGGCCCCGGCCTGAGTATTGTTGCTGAGAAAGCGCGACTTGATTTTGAAGGACTGTCTTTCACCAACCCTGAAAATAATGATGTCGTTGAAGAGTTTGTGGCGTTCATTCGTCGCTATGGAATTCGCATGAGCAGGATCTCTTAAATGCCTTTAATTCTCCGCTTAGATATTGATAAGCCTTACGGCCGTGCCAACCTTCCCGAGAAGCTCCTGAGTAAATTTAGTGAAGACCTAGTTGAGATTAAGTGGCCCAAAGTTGGCTACCTTGATCACTTACCACCGTTCTTTGAGTTGTTGGGAAAACACAATATCAGTTCATACGTCTATTTCAGAAATTGCAGTTCTCCCTGGAAGGCATTAGCAGATGATCTGGAGAAAGCTGGTCACGTCGCTGGCTTTCATGCTGAGAACACAAGATCTGAAGAAACATTTCTCGGTGAGCTGAAAGAGTTTTCCAATAAGTTAGGTAAACCAGTAAAGAATTTCTCTAAACACGGTTCTGGTCATTATAAGCTGGGAAAGAATCACTATCCGATTTATGAGGAAGAAAAATATCGGGAATGGGCAAAAAAAAATAATCTTCTTTTTCCTTTCGGTAACGGCATGGTCAATGAAAGTTCAAGCTTTGAAAGATTATCGTTCTATCAGGATATGTACTGGGTTGAACCACACTACAGGAAAACTGAAACTTATAATCTGGAATGGCTTCGAAAGAATGTTGGATCGAAGATAATTCCCATCATCACCCATCCGGAGAATCTCTATGCAGAGAAATCAACTGAGAAAGAGTTTCTCGGTCTTCTGAAAGAATTTTCCGGCGATTTTATTTCGCCGCTGGAATTTGAAAAAAACTTTTTACTTCACTGACCTGCGCCAGTCATGACGGTTTTGATAGTCTTGATAATCACAAGGATATCAAGCCAGATCGTACGATTCTTCACGTAGAACAAATCAAGCTGAAGCTTTTCCATCGAATCCTCTTTCGAAAATCCATAACGGAAAGTCACCTGTGCCCAGCCCGTCACACCTGGTTTCACCAGATGTCTCAGACTGTAATAAGGAATGTGAGGAGCCAGTTGTCCGGAGATAATCTCTGGTCTTTCAGGACGTGGCCCTACAAGACTCATTTCGCCTCTGATGATGTTTATTAGCTGAGGGAGTTCATCCAATCTGGTCTTGCGCAAAATCATCCCTAATGGAGTTATACGCGCATCTCCGGGCTTCGCCCATTGAGCACCATCTTTTTCTGCATCAATAACCATCGACCTAAGTTTGTAGAGAGTGAAGGGCTTATTATTGAGACCAGTTCTGGTTTGTTTAAAGAAAATGGGTCGGCCGTGCACCAGAAGCAGTATTGGAAATAGAATTAAAGCTACTGGAACGAGCATGACGAGCATAAGCACTGCGACGACTCGATCAATGATGCTTTTCAGAATATCATTCGTTCGTGACTCCTGATGTCCGCAATATTCGATAAACCAGGACTCATCAATCGCACGAATAGGAATTTTTCCTGAAATGCTTTCAGCAAACTTAGCGAGATCAATAATCTCGACTCCTGATCCAAGCATCGCAAAGACTTCCTTATAGAGGTCTGCATTCTTTGTGACATTTCTTTCAATCGCTACAAGTTCAATTCCCGACATATCAGGAACCGTCTTCAAGTCAGAAGTATAAGAACTGACGATTTTATAACCGAGGTGAGGCTTACGATTAATTTCTTGTTCTACCAGAGAAATAGTATCTGGAGATCCAATAACAATAGTGTTTCTTAATCGGCTGGCAGCTCCGAAATAGGTGAAGAAGAAACGTCTCCAGAAATAGAGCAAAGGTAATGAAGCTAAAGCGATGAGCGCTAGATTGGTCTTTGGCGAAACACCAATCTTCGTCGGCATGAGATAGATGATGAGAAATGAGACGATCGTGGAGAGCAACGTTCCGCGAATTATCGAGATCGGAAGATTGGCCGGATTGTAAGTCTTGAGCGTGTAGAGCCCTTCGATGAAGTACATCAAAATCCAGAATGGAAAGAGCACTGAAAAGAGATCAAGGTGACGTTCGAGATAAAGTGCCGATGGATTTCCATTCTTCCTGATCAGAACAACTATCCCCATTGC
>JBKJNQ010000200.1:0-12669 GCA_046593575.1 Bacteriovoracaceae bacterium | reverse complement strand
ACGTTTACGGCGAACGTAACGGAATCTACATCATCGATCTTCAGCAAACACTTCCTATGGCCGAAAAAGCTTATGAGTTTTTGAAGAAGACTACTGCTTCTGGAAAATCAGTTCTTTTCGTAGGAACAAAAAGACAAGCAGCTGACATGGTTAAGAAGACTGCAGAAGATTGCGGCGCTTACCACGTTACTTCTCGTTGGCTCGGCGGAATGCTGACGAACTGGAAAACTATCGCGCTTTCAATTGATAAAATCCGTAAAGTTGAAAAGATGAAAGAGAACGGAGACTACAAGCTTCTTACTAAGAAAGAGCAGTCTAACGTTGAGAAGGAAGTTGCTAAGCTCGAGAAGACTCTCGGCGGGATCAAGAATATGAGAAAGCTCCCAGGAGCAATCTTCATCATCGATCCAAACAATGAACACATCGCGGTTAAAGAAGCCAACTGCCTTGGTATTCCGGTTGTGGCGATCACAGATACTAACTGTGATCCGACTGGTATCGAGTACATCGTTCCGGGTAACGACGATGCTCTTAAATCAATCACTCTCTTCCTTGATTACTTCGCTAGCGCGATCGTCGAAGGCGGATCTAAGGCACGTAAAGAAGACGGCTCTGACGATAACCGCGATATGGACCTCGAGACAGAAATCCTTCAGAAGTATGAGAAGGATATCGATCTTAAAGGTGCAGACGAAGAAGTTTAATTCTTAATCATAAAGGATACGACCATGGCCTATACAGCTACTGACGTAAAAAACCTTCGCGAGACAACTGGCGCAGGAATGATGGATTGTAAAAAAGCTCTCGATGAAACTCAGGATTTTCAGAAAGCTGTGGATTACCTTCGTGCTAAAGGCCTCGCGGCTGCAGCTAAGAAGCAATCACGTGTTGCTGCTGAAGGACTGATTTCTGCTGTTGTTAAAGGCAAGCTTGCTGCGATGGTAGAAGTGAACTGCGAAACTGATTTCGTTGCTAAAAACGATTCATTCCAGGGCTTCCTCGTCACTGCTGCCAATGTTGCCGTTGATGGAGCAGTCAATACCGTTGAAAATCTTCTCGCAGCGAAAGGCCCTAAAGGCCAGACACTGAGAGATGATGTTTCTGAACTCACAATCAAGATCGGTGAAAAAATCGATCTTCGTCGTGTTGAACTCATGAAGCTCGATGGTCATGGGCTCATCGGTTCATACGTTCACTCCGGTAAAATCGGCGTGCTCG
This sequence comes from Bacteriovoracaceae bacterium, assembly GCA_046593575.1. Classification (GTDB taxonomy): domain Bacteria; phylum Bdellovibrionota; class Bacteriovoracia; order Bacteriovoracales; family Bacteriovoracaceae; genus Peredibacter. The sequence goes on along the minus strand of JBKJNQ010000200.1, from coordinate 11,451 downwards.
TAAAAATCGAGTCTGATAAAGACGTTTCTGGAAACGAAGCTGTGAAAGATCTCGCGAAAGATCTTTGCATGCAAGTTGCAGCTGCGAACCCTACTTTCCTCAATGCATCTGAAATCGATGAGTCTTTCAAAGCTCGTGAAGCTGAAGTTTATGCTGCTCAATTAAAAGAGCAGGGTAAGCCAGAAGCGATGATCCCGAATATCGTGAAAGGTAAGCTCAACAAACTCGCTACTGACGTTTGTCTCTATGAGCAGTCTTTCGTGAAAGATCCGGACACGACTGTTGCGAAACTTATCGAGACAGTTAGTAAGACAGCTGGAGCGACTCTCAAAGTGACGAAGTTTACGAAGTTCACTCTCGGTGAAGGCATCGAGAAGAAACAAGAAAACTTCGCAGAAGAAATCGCGAAGCTCTCGGGAAAAAATTAATTCCAGACACTGATAACGAAAAGGGGACTCAATGAAGTCCCCTTTTCCATTTTAAAGGGCACAATGAAATACAAACGCGTACTCATTAAACTTTCAGGTGAAGCCCTTGCCGGGGACCAGGGAAATGGTATCTCGGGCGAGATTCTCAACAAGATCAGTTCAGAAATTAAAACACTCCAGGAGACTGGGTGTGAAATTGCCATCGTTGTGGGCGGAGGAAATATCCACCGCGGTGTTGCGGGAGCGACTTCCGGAATGGATCGCGCCACTTCTGATTACATGGGCATGATGGCGACTGTGATTAACTCACTCGCTTTACAGGATGCTCTCGAAAGAAAAAATGTCTACACCCGGGTACTCTCTGCGATTGCTATGCAGGAAGTGGCGGAACCTTATATCCGCCGTCGCGCTGTTCGCCATCTCGAAAAAAAGAGAGTGGTGATCTTCGCTGCTGGTACCGGAAATCCTTATTTCACGACGGATACTACCGCTGCACTTCGGGCGAATGAAATCCATGCTGAAGTCATCATGAAGGCCACAAAAGTGGACGGGATTTATGACAAGGATCCTATGAAGTTTAAAGATGCGAAAAAATTCGATACGCTTTCTTATATCGAAGTTCTTAATAAAGACCTCAAGGTCATGGACTCTACTGCCATTACCCTTTGTATGGATAACGATATGGATATCGTGGTCTTCAACATGTTTGAGGAAGGAAATATCGCGCGCGTAGTGAATGGCGAAAAAATCGGTACTGTTGTTACGAAAAAACTCTAAGAGGAGACTCTTGTTATGGATATGAAGACAATCAAGCCAGTATTAGATGATCAGATGAACAAGGCGATTAAGTCGCTGCAAAATCAGATGACTAAAGTCAGAACTGGTCGCGCGACTCCAAACGTTCTCGACGGAATCATGGCCGATTATTACGGAACTCCGACTCCAATCAAAAATCTGGGTCAGATTTCTACTCCAGAAGCACGTCTTCTCCAGATCCAGCCTTTCGACAAAACTGCTATTGGCGCCATCGAGAAAGGTATTCTCGCTGCCAACATCGGCCTTACTCCTGGTAATGACGGGACATTTATCCGTATTTCTTTTCCTGCTCTCACTGAAGACAAGCGTAAAGCTCTCGTGAAAGATGTGAAGAAACTTGGTGAGGATGCCAAAGTTGCTATTCGTAACGTTCGTCGCGAACAGAACGATAAAGTGAAGGAGTCTGAGAAAGTTAAGAAAATCTCTGAAGATGAATCTAAGAAAGTTCAGGAAGAAATTCAGAAGCTCACAGATAACTTCATCAAAGATGTCGATAAGATCATTGATGCTAAAGAAAAAGAACTTCTGACAGTCTGATATGAGCACCATCAAACATGTCGCCATAATTATGGATGGAAACGGACGCTGGGCGAAGAAACGCTTTCGTCCTCGTATATGGGGACACGTTCGCGGTTCGGGTGTCGTTTCTGATATCGTTCAGGCTGCAGACAATCAGGGAATCAAGGCCCTTACTCTCTATGCATTCTCGACCGAGAACTGGAGTCGGCCAGTTGATGAAGTTTCTATTCTCTTTAAGCTTCTGAAAAAATTTCTCCTGAAAGAGCAAACGCGCCTCATTCGAAATAATATTCATTTTAAAGTCATCGGCGAGATCAATGGTCTGCCCGAAGATACTGTTACTCTCATTAAAGAGACAGAAGCTTTAACTGCAAAAGCGACGGGACTCAAGCTCACGTTCGCATTCAGTTACGGCGGCAGATGTGAAATCATGAGAGCGGTAAATCAATTTCAGATTCAGAACCCTTCAAAGCTCATGACCGAAGATGATCTTTCAGCGCGACTTTATCGGCCGGAAACTGGTGATGTTGATCTGATGATCCGCACCGGTGGCGAGCAGAGAATTTCGAATTTCCTTTTATGGCAAATGGCCTACGCGGAACTTTATTTCACTCCAACGAAATGGCCTGATTTCACTGCTCTTGAGTTTAAGAGCATCATTGACCACGTTTCGTGCAGAGAAAGAAGATTTGGAAATGTTTCGGCACAGACGAGTCTCCAGCTTTCAATTGAGCAAGCCGAAACAAATAGAACCAGCTTTGTTCAGGGAGTTCCTTCCTGATGTCTAATACAACAGTGAGAATCATTTCCGGTCTGATCCTGGCATTACTCGTGATGTCCTGCATGTTTATTGGAGAGAAGGCCACTCTCATCGGAATCGGAATCATTGGTCCCGTTCTGATTGATGAAATCATCACGAATTTTTATGACCAGTCGCGGACTTCAAAGCGGTACATTTTTGCTCAATCAATTTACCTTCTTGGTTTTTGGTTCTTTAACTTTTATCAAATCAGCCAGTCGTCATTCAGCTTTTGGATTTCAGCGGGCATCATTCTCGATATCCTTTTGTGCGTTTATCTTTTTATCATTTATAAAAAGTCAGACACCTTACTCAAAGTTTTCAAGGCTACATCTTGGGGAGTTGGTCTCTTTGCCCTGATTCCTCTCCTGAGCCTCAGCTACATCACTCATTTCGCGAACTGGCGGATTCTTTTCGTCGCTCTTCTCTTGTTGAATTTCTCGGTCGACACGTTTGCGTATTTCACAGGCAGAAAATTCGGCAAGCACAAGCTCTGGGAAGCAGTAAGTCCCAAGAAGACTGTTGAAGGAGCTTTGGGTGGAGTTTTCTGTTCAGTTGCCCTGACATCTCTTTATTGGAATCAGTTTGTTGAGAGACCCGATGTGTATACGATCGTATTTTTTACCGTCGTCGCCTGTTGTTCTCAGATCGGGGATCTTGCACAGTCGAAGCTCAAGCGGCAGTTTGATATCAAAGATAGTTCGACTCTTATCCCGGGACACGGGGGAGTCTACGACAGGGTGGACAGCCTGTTGTTTGTAGCCCCACTTTTTGCTTTCTTTTTGTTAGCAAAATTTCAGTAAGGATGCGTTTATGATGCTTTTACAAAAAATTCTGATTTTCGTGGCTTTTCTCTGTCCACTGATTTTCTTCCATGAGCTTGGACACTTCTTCTTTGCGCGCTTTTTTGGCGTCAGAGTTGAAGTCTTCTCGATTGGATTCGGTCCGAAGATTTTTAAATATGTGAAGAACGGTACTCAGTACGCCATCTCGCTCATTCCTCTCGGGGGGTATGTGAAGATGTTCGGTGATGATCCTTTTTCTGAAGCTCAACTGACTGACGAAGAGAAGAGTGTTGCCTTCAATCATAAAAGCAAATGGGCGCGCTTCTGGATCGTCTTCGGTGGTCCCCTCGCGAACCTGATTCTTGCTTACGTTCTTTACGTTTGCCTTCTTACTGCTGGTGAAAAAGTTCCAGAGACGAAAGTTGGACTCGTTCCGGAAAACTCGGCCCTTCACTCCAAGGGACTGAGAACTGGTGATGTGCTTACTTCTGTGAATGGAGAGAGCATTCTCAGTGTTGATGACTTCAACATGGCCGACAATCAGATTAATACGATTGGAGTTAAGAGACTGGATCAAACAGTCAGCCTCAATATTGGTATGGATATGAATGAATTCATGAAGGAATTCAAGAGTGTCTATTCCATCGTGAAGAAGCCAGTCTTTGTTCAGGCGGATGGAAAGAAATATTACGCATCCTTAAATGCTGGTGCCCTTAGCACGGACACGTCACTTGAAGAGATCGCGTCTCAATTTAAAGGGACTCTCTATCTTTACGAATATGAGGAAGGTGAAAACCTCATTCCTAAGACTGCTACTGAAAAGAAAATCACTTCTACTCAAACAGATATGATGGAAGCTCTGAGAACTGAAGGCTACTACCCGGTTGAGCTTTTGATTCGTAAAGTTGTGGACTCGAAGCCTGCCTCTAAAGCGGGAATCAAAGTGAACGACATTCTCGTTGGCTATAACGGAATGAAGCTGGTGAACTTTGAGGATTTAAGAAATGGTCTTCAGAAACTTGAAAACGGAAAAGAAGTTACTGTTGAATTTCTGAGTGCCGGAAAGAAGTTCACGAAAACGGTTGTTCCGGATGTGATGAAGGTCGAGAAAGAATCTGTGAAAGTTATTGGTGTGGAAAGTGGAGTTGAATACGTCACTCCGAAACTCATCGTTGCCCGTGCTCCCAACTTTGGAGTGGCGCTTACATCTGCCTTCAAGAGAACTGTTGATGGTGTGAAAACGACATTTGACGGATATATCAAACTTATTACCAGAAAAGTTTCTCTGGATAATATTGGGGGACCGCTGGCGATTGGAAAAGTGGCTTCTGATTACTTCAACGTCAGCCTTTCCATGTTCTTCAGGCTCATGGCCTTTATTTCTATTAACCTTGGTGTGATCAATCTTTTTCCGATCCCGGTTCTTGATGGCGGGCACATTGTCTTCCTTATAATTGAGGCCGTGAATGGAGGCCCTCTTTCTCGTAGGAAGCTGGAGTTTGCTCAGAGAATTGGTGTTTCTGTTCTTTTCCTTCTGATCTTTATCGCGCTCTTTAACGACATTACGAGGTTATTTTAAACCTTGAGTGTCCTGTATATAGATACGAGCTACGACATCACCCTTGGTCTTCTGGATGAAAATCTCGGGTGGAAAGATCTCAGGAATTTCCGCGGGCAAAAAGTCTCTCACACTATTCAGAATGAAACACATCGTCTGCTGAAAGATTTCAACACGAGTTTGAGTAAAGTTACGGCCGTTGTCAGTAATGCCGGTCCTGGCTTTTATACCGGACTTCGCTTTTCTGAGGGCTTCTCAGATGTGCTGAGTTTTTTCCAGATTCCGCACTATTCTTTTTATTCTTATGAATTGCCCTATTGGTTGGGTCATCAGAAAGGCAACTGGCTCACTAAGGCGTATCGGGGTGAGTATTTCTCCTACAAGTGGGAGGGAGCTGATTCACATAAAGTTCTCCTGACGACCAAAGAGCTGGAAAATCTTAAAAATGATTTTCCCTTTTATATTCACGCCGAGACCGCCCTCGACGATCTTCTGAAAACACTTATTAAAGATCAGGCGATCAGCACCAGCGAGATGCTCCTGGGCCACTCGATGATTATTTTCTCAAAGGTCATCTCTGAGAAACTGCATCGTGAGTCCTATTACTTCCGCGCGCCGGAAGATGAATTCAGGACGAATCCATGAAACGTTTCTTTTTCCTGCCTACAACCGTTTCATGGGGACTTTTCTTTCTTCTGATTTATTCGTGGTTTTGCTGGGACTTCGGTTACTCGCTTCTCATTAGTGTCATCTGCGGTATCGTCGGACTCGTCACAAGAAGAACAGGTGTGCCTTACCGGGACACTTTAAAAAATGACGGCGAAATTTATCTCTCTCCTGTTTACGGTGAAGTGAAGTCCATCCGCCGTAATGTTGCTCTTCCTCACATCGCTGGCGAGGGTCAGGAAGTCAGGATCAGTATTTCTGGCTGGAGTGAGAAAGGTCTTTATCTTCCTACTTCTGGCGAAGTGACTTATCTTCGGGCCACGAAGGGAATGAAAATTTCCCGGGACGCTGAGCCAGTTGCCTTCTATCGTTCCATGGATGACGTTGCACACACTGACTTCACTCTCACTTCGAAAAATAAGACAGAGACCCTGATGAGATTCGTAGACTGCAAGTATGGGAAACGGCCAACTATATGGCTGAAATCTGGTGATAGAGGAAGGGGAGCCGCTTGTTTTGGGTATTATCCTTTCGGTGGAACTTTGATAATCTATCTTCCAAATAACAGTGACATTCTTATCTTTGAAAAAGAGTTTGTTGTCCCTGGTCAGACTGTGATCGCTGCACTTAAAGATCCCAAATGAGGTTTTATGGTTGTTGATAGAAAGTGGGCCTATTTTATTCCGAATACATTCACCGCCATGAATATGGGCTGTGGATTCATCGCGATTCTTCAGGGATTCCACGGAGAATTTTATAAGGCCTGTATGTTCATTGTTCTCGCTGCCATTTTCGACAGTGTCGATGGACGTGTGGCGCGGATGACGAATACCCAATCAAGTTTCGGAGAACAGTTCGATTCATTAAGTGACCTCGTATCTTTCGGTGTTTCTCCGGCGCTCGTTTATTATTTCCGTTTCCTTTCGGATTCAGGAAGACCGGGAATGGTTGCCACTTTCTTTTTCATGCTTTGTGGTGGTTTAAGACTTGCCCGCTTTAATGCGAATATTGATAAAAACAAATCGGACTATTTTCAGGGTCTGCCGATTCCAAGTGGCGCACTCGCTGCGATCGGAATGATTCTCGTTTCCCTGAATATTCCTGAAATCGTTCAGTATAAGCCGCTCACTCTTGGCTACTTGCTCTTCTATGCAGCTCTCATGGTTTCAAATGTTCCTTTCCCTAGTTTCAAAAACTCTGACTGGGTACGGAAGCACAAGAAGCAGGTTCTCATGGTCATCTTTCTGATCATGGCCTCACTTTTCCTCTGGGAAGAAGTGATGATTCCTTCACTCCTCACTTTCTATGTTGTGTGCTCACTTCTTTATTTCGTTACTCACCGGAAGAAGTTTGAAGGAATTTTTGACTGGAAAGAAGAAGAGCCTGAGTTCGATGCGGTCAAGTGATCAATCACTATAAGCTTACCATTCAATACAGAGGCACGAATTACTCGGGCTGGCAGATCCAGGTCGGAACAAATGAATCCACCGTACAAGGTGAACTCAACCGGGCCCTTTCGGTCGTCGCAAAATCTGAAGATGTGAGAAGCATGGGAGCAGGACGGACCGATGCAGGTGTCCACGCTCTCGGACAAGTTGTAAAAGCTTCTATTCCCCTCGTTATTCCGCCTGAGAATCTTGTGAAAGCGATTAACGTGAATCTGCCGGATGACATCAGGGTGATTCATGCGGAAACCATCGATGAAAATTTTCATCCAACGGTGCACGCGAAAAGCAAAGAGTACCAATATCGTTTCACTTCCAGGCGGTGGTTCACGGCATTTCAAAATGATCTCATTGTGAATCATCCCTTCGATCTGGATCTGGAAAAGATGCGGGCAGCTTGCCGCTTGTTAGTAGGCGAACATGATTTCACGAATTTCTTTTGTGAAGGGACTGAAGTGACTTCCTATGTGCGAACAATCTTTTCCTGTGAGATCGCCGAAATTCCCCAGGGAGAATGGGAAATGCTCCCCCCGCATTTCGCCTTCCGCATCTCAGGAAACGGCTTTTTGAAGCAAATGGTCCGCCTTCTCATGGGTGCCATTTGGAATGTCGGTCGGGGAAAAATCTCGCTCGAAGAATTTCACTCAGCATTGGGACCGACTAAGGTTCAAAGGCTTGGTCCGGTTGCCCCACCAAATGGCCTGTATATGGTTCGCGTCAATTACTAGAATCTTTGACTTTTCCGGGCTTTGTGTTAAAAAATCCATTCAATTTTACCTATGAAAAAAGCGAGTTCGCATGTCTTACACCATCCAGGATGTTAACGGCTGTACTAAGAAATTAGTCTTCAACTTTGATAAAGTTGATCTCTCAAGCCAGATCAAGGCCGCTCTCACGGCAAAACAACAAAATTCAAATCTCAAAGGTTTCCGTAAAGGGAAAGCTCCACTTGAGATGGTCCAGAAAATGTACGGACCTCAGGTTGAGAACGATGCTCTCTACCGCTTCATCTCTGAGCAGTATTACGAAGCGATGAAAAAAGAAAATATCCGCGTTGTTGGTTATCCGCAATTCGGAAACACTAAGTATGAATCAGGAAAGTCAGTTGCTTTCGAAGCGACTGTTGAAGTCATTCCTGATTTTGAACTGAAAGATTACTCGAAACTTACTTTCAAGAAAGAATCTGAAGCTGTGACTGAGGAAGATTTCGAAACTCTGAAAAAGAACCATCTTTCTCAGAAGGCTGAAGTCGCAGAAGTTAAAGATCCTGCTCATAAAATTGCCAAAGGCGATTTCGCTGTCTTTAATTTTGAAGGCGAAAAAGCTGACGGAACTAAACCTGACAACATGAAAGCTCAGGAATACATGCTGGAAATGGGTTCTGGTCAGTTCATTCCGGGTTTCGAAGACGGAATGACTGGTATGAAGAAGGGCGAGAAGAAAGATATCAAAGTAACTTTCCCTGCTGACTATCACGAAGAAGATCTGAAGAATGCTCCGGTGACTTTCCATGTTGAGCTTCTCGAGATCAAAACTAAGAATTTTCCTGAATTCACTGATGAGCTCGCTAAAGAGTTCGGCTTTGAATCTGTAAGTGACTTCACAGCGAAAAATAAAGAGCGCATGGCGACTCAGAAGAAGCGCGAAGTTCAGGGGAAACTGCAGCAGGAAATCCTTGAAAAACTTATCGCTGAGAATCCAATTGAAGTGCCTAAGGCCCTCGTTGATGACCAGAAAGAAAGCGTTAAGCAGGAACTCCAGCGCACTCTGAAGCAGCAAGGCTTCAACGAGCAGATGATTCAGCTGTACTTTGAACGTTGGAATGATGATGTAACGACCAAAGCACTCTTCCAGGTTCGCTCAGGTCTGATCCTTGATAAACTCTCGCGTAAGTATAATGTCGAAGCTTCTGAAGCTGATCTCGATGTGAAAATCGAAGAAATGGTTTCTCAGTCAGGCATGAAGAAAGATGAAATCTCGAAATTCTACAAGTCTAACGAGAACATCAAGCGGAACCTCATGTACGCGATTCGTGAAGAAAAAACTTTCACTGCCCTGATGAAGGACATGAAAGTCAGCTAATTCTTTTTTTCCTGCTCCTCCTTTTGGGGGAGCAGGTTTCAAACCACATTCCGCGCACCAATTCCTTCTTACACATTACTGCTCCCGAAATTGTTCCATCATAAGTTCCGGACAAGGGAATTTTCTGTTTATCCGTATTCAGGTCGGCCGTCAGAATAAGACAAGTGAGGACAGCATACTTCCACTGCCTAATAGAAAGGAAAAAGATCAGGATGAGGAAAACAATATTCACTTCCAGAAGGGGGAACTTCAGGACATAGAAGTGGATGAGACTTACTCCGGCCTGGATTATTTTCAGGATGAATAAACCGGTTTTCAATTGCCAGTTCCAGAGCGGGAAACCAAGAACAAATAGTAGGGGAAGAATGAACGCAAAGGTGGTGTTGATAACAGGAGATGTGAGAAGAAGAAGGGGTGAGACGACATTCCCCTGAATAAAAGCAATCAGCACTTGTCCGATGAAAAACCACACAATGATCGTGATACCTCCGGCTCCCGAATAAACAATACCGAGAAATAAAAAGGAATAGGTAAATCCGAGGGGAGAATCGCAGAATGTTCCAAACAGGATATCGAGAAGCATCGCCAGGATAAATCCTGACTTCAACCCGAAGATCTGCTGATTAAATTTCACCAATGTCATTCTCTTGAAGGCACCCAGGCCTGGAAGAAATGTAAGCGCAAAACCCAGGGCCGCCAGTACGCCCATTTTTTTCTTTTTGCTTCGGAGGAAAAACATAAGGGGGAAAAGAAGGGCAGAGAGGTGAAACCCTGATGGAGTAAACACGTGAGCCAAGGCGAGTGTCTTGTATTCCTGCCTCATCCATCGATCAAGCGGGGCGACTCTTCCGGTGAGAATAGACTCCCATAGCTCGAGAAGAGGAATTTCCTCCTGAGTTAATTTCTTTTTAGCAGCTTCAAAATGAGCGAGCTTAAGTGCGGGCTCAGACTTGAAATAAGGCGAGAGGGAGCGTTTCTCATATGTTTTAAGGATCAGGAGAAGGCCAAGCGAGAGAGCCAAAATTGAGATCATCCATTTCTTATTCATGCCTCTGTCTAAGCAAAGGAGAGGCCCGACTCGGGGATGGTAAGTCTTCGCTATCACGGGAGTTTAGGGGGGAAGCGTAAAGGTAATTCCTTGCCTCTTAAGTTGAAAAGAGTTAATTACCCTGCATGAACGAAGTCATTCTCAAGGGGCTTTTTCCGGACATTGAAAAATGGCTGTTGGAAGACGACCTAAACCGGAATTTTCACTACGTGCGAACACTTCCTTCGCATCCGGTAGAACTCACTCTAAAATTTAAATCATCACTTAGTGTCGCGGGTATGGATTATTTCTGTGCCGTTTTTGCTTATCTCGGTCATGACGTGAGTGAACTTCTGAGTCTAGAAGGAAAAGAGTATTCACAACCTGAATCAGTTGTTCTCAAAAAACAAATTCCGTTCAATGTCGCAGTAACTGGCGAGAGACTGGCGCTGAATCTTCTTCAGCATGGTTCATCGATTGCGACCTGGACCAAAAAGCATGTTGCTCTTGCAGGGAATACAAAAATTCTCGACACCAGAAAAACCACACCTGGACTTCGCTCTCTAGAAAAATATGCCGTGAGAGCAGGCGGGGGATTCAATCACCGTCTTGGTCAAACTGATCTCTGGATGATTAAGGACAATCACAAGTCTGGCCTCGGGGGACTTAAGGGTGCTTTGGAATTTTTTCAATCTCAGGGTACTTTTTATAACAATATCATTGCTGAGATTCATGACCTGAACGAATTGAAAGAAGCGATCTCTCTCGGTATCCGTCACGTCATGCTGGATAATTTTACCGCTGACCAGATTCGTGAAGCAGTAAAAACGAAGAAACCTGGAATGACGTTTGAAGTATCCGGCGGCATCCGTCTTGAGACGATGAAAGATTTTCTGATTGAAGGTGTGGACGCTCTCAGTATCGGTGCTCTGACTTATGGTGCGCCTAAAGTTGATATCTCGCTTAAATACAGGTCGGTATGAAAGATTTTAACACGGATGTTCTGATCATCGGTACCGGTATCTCAGGCCTTTCATCTGCCATCAAACTTGCCGAAAAAAAACTCAATGTCACCATCGTCACCAGAGAAAAACGTCCGGAAGTGACGAATACTTTCTGGGCCCAGGGTGGAATAATCTATAGTCCGAAAGACCTGAACGACCAGGAAGCACTCATTCAGGATATTAACAAGGCCTCTGCTTATACTTCCAACATGGAAGCCGCGAGGATTCTTGCCACACGTTCTGCAGAGATCATTGATGAAGTCCTGATTGATAAATCTCACACCGATTTTGCTAAGGACGCAGAAGGTGAGCTTCTTTTTAC
>JBKJNQ010000058.1:0-3870 GCA_046593575.1 Bacteriovoracaceae bacterium | reverse complement strand
TCCGTCGTGAAAAAGCGACTTCAAACATTTGCTCTAACCAGTCCTTCGTGGCCACACTCGCCGGAGCATCTCTTCTTGCCCGCGGAGACGAAGGCATGTATGAGACTCTCACTCATTCAAGAAACCTCGCTGAAAAAGCTGCCAGCTTACTCGCCCAGTTTCAAGGTGTGGATCTCAAGTTCCGCGCGACTCCATTTTTCAATGAATTTACGCTGAAGCTTCCGGTAGATGCTGCGAACTTTATCTCGGCTGCCAGTAAGGCCGGCATCCAGGTCGGAGTAAACGTTTCTGACCGTCATGCTGAAATCGCCGGAGAAAATCTTATTCTCATGGCCTTCACTGACATCCACACCGATGAAAATGTGGATACTCTTGTGAAGTTTTTTGAAACGCATTTTGCGAAAACTAATTCTCCGACTCCTGCTCCCAAAATTCAGGAAGTACTACTTCGCACAGATGCTCCTGGCATTCCGAAACTCAAATCAAAAGACATCATTCATTATTACGAAGCTCTCGGAAAACAGAATCTCTCTCCCGATGACGGGATCTATCCGCTGGGTTCATGTACGATGAAGTACAATCCCTACATCAACGATTACGCTGCCGCTCTTCCGGGATTCACAGATATGCATCCTGAAGCTCCGATTGAAGATGTGCAGGGTTGTCTCCACGTTCTCTATGAAATTCAGGAACAGTTCAAGGCCATCACTGGTCTTCCGGGTGTTACAACTCAGCCAGTAGCAGGGGCACAGGGCGAGCTCGTGGGTCTCAAAATGTTCCAGGGTTATCACCGTGACCGCGGAGAAAGTGACAAGCGCCGGGTTATTATCATTCCTCGTTCTGCTCACGGAACAAATCCCGCGACTGCTACGATGGCGGGCTATCAGATCTATACGGTTGAGGCCCTTCCAAGTGGTGAAATGAATCTCGATCAGATTAAAACTTATCTGGAAACAGATGGCGATAAAGTTGCAGGCATCATGGTGACAAATCCCAATACTGCGGGGATTTTCGAAACTCGTTTCCATGAAATGGCAGAGATGATTCATAATGCCGGCGGTCTCGTCTATATGGACGGCGCCAACATGAACGCTGTTGCAGGTATCGTGGATCTGAACGCTCTTGGAGTGGATGCTGTTCACAACAATCTTCACAAGACGTGGACGATTCCTCACGGAGGCGGAGGCCCTGGTGACGCCATCGTAGCGGTTTCTCACAGGCTGATCGATTTCATGCCGGGAATTCAGGTGACTCTCACAGACGGAAAGTATGACGTCGTGAAACCGAAGAAATCTGTGGGTTCATTTCACAGGCATTACGGAAATTTTGCTCATAAGATCCGCGCTTACACTTACATCAAGGCGCTGGGCCGCGATGGTGTGAAGAAGATGAGTCAAGTCGCCGTTCTTTCTTCCCGCTATCTCTATAGTCTTCTTTCAGATCACTACCCGACTCTTCCGGCCGGTGCGGTAAGTTCACCGAGAATGCATGAGTTTATTCTCACACTTTCTCCTGAAACATTTAAGCGCATTGAAGCTTCTGGAACGCCGAAAACGAATTCCATTGCCCGCATCGGGAAGCTATTTCTGGATTTCGGTTTCCACGCTCCGACAGTTGCATTTCCTGAGCAGTATGGACTTATGTTTGAACCAACAGAAACTTACGGAAGAAAAGAACTCGATCAATTTGCCGAAGTCGTAAAAACAATTTTGAAACTGGTGAACGAGCATCCGGAAGTTCTGAAAACAGTTCCGCACTTTACACCGATTGATCGCGTGGATGAAGTAGGCGCAAATAAGAATCCGGTTCTCTCGGAAAGAATTACGGAACATCTTCCTGACATCATTCCGGACAGAGTGGACTCTGATAAATTACGGAAGTCGACTGCTGGGGATCTTTGTGAACTTATTCTCAAGGCCCATCAGGACACTCACTAAATTTTAGTGAAGTTCGCGCGAGTTCACGGCAGAATTCTGGCGGCGCCAGCTGTCGCCCAGATTTCTGGACTTAGGAAACTCGAGAAGAAATGTGGTGTGCTTGGAATTTCCGACATAGGAAAGTGAGCCACCATGTTTCTCCGCAATTCCTCGTGCCAGAGCAAGTCCTAAACCCGTTCCCCTACCCGCATCTTTGGTAGAATAAAATGGCTCCATGATTTTTGTCGCAATTTCGGGAGGAATTCCACTGCCGGAATCTTTCACATAGACCTGTAATTTATCATTCCCATCGTGCGCAGAAATCTCAATCCACTTCTCAGGTAAGAACTCAATAGCATCAAAGGCGTTGTTCATGAGATTCAAAAAGATCTGCTCGAGCTGGACTTTGTTACCCGTGACTTTGAAACCTTCGAGATTATAGAAGCGAAGATTCACGCCGTGATTTTTCATACGCTGTCCGCAGAACGCCAGGACATCATCAACAATTTTTTTCAGTGGAATTTCCTGATCAGGATTCTTATCATCGTGACGGATGAACTCGCGGATTCCCTGAACCGTGCGGTTAATTCGCTCAGAGGTATAGAGAATTTGTTGCAGACCTTCGCCTAGATCATGCTGGCGGGCGGGATCCCGATACATCCGTAGAAGCTGAGTGGTTCTCGCCTGAATGACGGCGAGAGGATTATTGATCTCATGAGCAATCCCCGCTGACATCATCCCGAGTTCTGAATATTTTGACTGACCGAAGAGCTTTGCGTCCCGGTCTTCTGTCATCTTACCCAGATCAGCGCGGTATTGATCATGAACGCGCCGTATTCGCGCCCGCATTTTCCTTTCGTTCAGGAAATACAGCGCCAGCGAGGCAACAGTGGTTAGTATAAGAAAAGCTATTGTGACATTAGAAGTGTTACTCATGTCTTACATTCTAAGGGACAAATTTCTTACACCCGTATGAATTCATTCTTTAGAACGACAGAGGGAATTGATATACAAATCTTACATTTGCTGATATCAACTGATAACAGTTTCTTACAGAGAAAAGACCAATTAATTCAGGAATTTTTTTCATGAGTTTTAAACCTCGCTGCACGTTCGCCATCATTTCCCACCCGGATGCGGGTAAAACCACCATGACGGAAAAACTTCTGTGGTTCGGCGGAGTTGTCCGTGAGGCCGGAATGGTGAAATCAAAAAGCGGAGATTTTGCAAAGTCTGACTGGATGGAACTGGAAAAGCAGCGCGGGATTTCTATCACTTCTTCTGTCATGAGTTTTGAATACAATGACCGTGCACTCCATCTCCTCGATACTCCCGGCCACAAAGACTTCTCTGAAGATACTTATCGCACACTCACCGCAGTTGAATCCGTTCTGATGATGATCGACTCAGCAAAAGGTGTGGAGGCCCAGACGATCAAGCTCATGGAAGTCTGCCGCATGCGGGATACGCCAATCGTGACGTTCATGAACAAGTTTGACCGAGAGGCGATGGATCCATTTGCTCTTCTCGATAACATTGAATCAATTCTCAAGATCCAGTGTATCCCGATGACCTGGCCAGTTGGAAATGGTGTCGACTTCAAGGGTGTCTACGACTTCAAGACAAAAAAAATTCTTTCGTTCAAGGATTCACGTGATCCTTTTACTCCGAACTTCATCGACGCTTCCAACGTGGATTCCCCGGAGCTGATTGAGCAGATCGGAAGACCGCAGGCAGAAAAGCTTAAAGAAGATCTCGAGATGGTGGCAACTCTCATTCCGGACTTCAGCATGGAAGAATACCAGGCGGGAATTCAGACTCCGGTTTTCTTCGGTTCTGCCTTGAAGAACTTCGGTGTGAAAGAAACTCTCGATCTCATCACCCAGATTGCTCCGACTCCGCGTTCCCGCGAAGCCGTTCTTCCTCCGTATGATTCTTCAGCACCAAGAGTAAC
>JBKJNQ010000117.1:0-4598 GCA_046593575.1 Bacteriovoracaceae bacterium | reverse complement strand
CCTTGTGGCATGGATAGCGGAAAAGATGTCTGTGTATGCGAATCGGGATCGGTAACGATGCAGTTGAAATTTCCGATCGAAAATGGAGTTAAGTTTCCAAGATCAACCCACAGAGTTTGATCAAAGCGCATGTCGTTCATTGTGAAGCGATGAATTTTCATATCTGTTGGCGGAGCATTTAAGCTCGTGAGCTTGCATCTCGAGTCTGATTCTGTAGATTCAATGGTCATGTTTGTCACTTGAATCGGGCCGGTGTCATTAAGTGGAAGGCCATAGGAATTAAAGTTGAATGGGAATTTTGCCTTGGCGCTGACTGTAAGACCAGCGCCGGAGTCTCCCATGATCATTTTAGAATTGAGTTCAAATTCAAAATGCAAACACTTCTCTGCAAGGGCGAGCATTTTTAGTGCGAACGGATTCAAACTGTCCAACAAGAGGATTGACTGTCGAGCTGCTGAAAGTGCGGCCATTTGAACATCAAATGGGCGATGATCTTCATAGCAAGCGCGCTCAGTATTCTCATAGCAGTAAGTGTAAGTTTTGCTATAGAGCACTTCACTGAGATTTTTGTCCATAAGATTCGAGAAATCTAAACCCAGGAGTTGCCCTTGGCGCTCAAGGCTGAGGATATTCTGTATGGCCGCGATTCCAGCAGAACAAGTGCGGATATCGTTCACTACAGGTTTCATTACGCTATCGACCCAGTCTACTGCTGCCTTGGTGATGAAATCTGGATCATAGGCTTCACCATTTTTCTGGAGTTGGAGCTGGTTAGCTACCCAGTTTGCAATTCGGTTACGCTGAAGACTCATAGAAGCCGAGCGGATCGTTTCACGCACTGTAAGGGAACCGTAGAGCGAGTAGGTTGAGAAGTGGAGGAGTTTGAGTTCGACGGGCCCGGTAGCTCCGTTGCCAGTGACGTTCGCCAAGTGAAGGTCTGTACCTTCACTGTCCGTGGTAAACGCTGCTAACTCTTTGGGAGCAATTTTAGTTTTCGGTGTGATGGTAAGGGTCGCTACTCTTAAGAGATCCAGGCCATTCGGGGAGATTTCAACTCCTGAAGGAGTTTGAGTAAAATTCAAAGAAGCGGTTTCAAGAGAGCTGATAGGGGTGAGGGAGATTTCGGTATCAGTTAAAAGAGCTTCGGCAGGGATCGTAAGTTTAAACTTATCGCCTTTGCCGTTAGTAAGCTCAAGGCTTCCACCTGTTTTGGCCTTAATGAGGGTTGTAACCTTTTTGGTTTCATCAACCGCCACTTTGGCATTAATGGGATTGGAAGGGAGTTCAAGGTATTGCTTCAGAGTGAGTTCTGCTCGCGCGTGAAGTGAGAAAATGACTGCAAAAATAGCAATGGACTTTAAGAACATCATAATCCCCTGGACATGAACCAATTTTCTAGGACTCATACCAACATGGGACACTCTTTGCAACCGAACCTATAATTTAAGTACTTGCAGTCTTGCTTTAACTCCCCCGAGTGCCTAAAAAGTGGATACTCCTGTAAAGACTGCAGGCCTTCCCTCCCTCTGAGTCGAAATCAGCTTTGGTCACTTCAGGGGAAAAATTCTTGATATCTTACGTACTGAAATAAATCCCTGGGTCGATGAGAATCCGATCCCCGCGGGTATTTCGCTCCCTGATTTTGTTTCCAAACTTCCGGGCTTTCCGGGCTTCCCGATGGATCGCTCTAAAATCGATAATCAAGCCTCGTGAAAGCGGGGCTTTTTTATTTTTATCAGATGTTGCTATTGAAGATTTTAGAAAGGTCTTCAGAATCATTTAGAAACTTATTACTTTGATGAATTAAAGATATTTCATTCAGTTTTATAATTCCCACCTGGTCCATCGCTACAAATAGTAGCTTTATATGAGATATCTTCATATTCAGCGAATTAAATGCAATCACATAATATTTCTAAGGCGAGAAACTCGTGACGAAATTTATTTTCATTGTATAAAAATCTTATGCTCCTAAGATCACAGCATCACATCTCCAAAAGGTATTATGAAAAACAATATTTCACTTGGGCAAAATTCCATAAGAAATCATTTAAAGATTTTTCTCGTATTGGCCCTACTGACGTCAGCGTAAACGATGTCGTTGTAAATCACTCAGAACATCGCCAGATTGATTCAAACTTCGTAATAATTGTCAGGGCGCAAGTTAGTGAAAAGTAGGCGCCCGTTAATTGACCAGACCGATCTTTTGCAAGTTTTATTTTAAGAACTGGTATAAAATCAAGCTTCTTCTAGGATCAAAATTCTTTGCGAAAAGTTACCTGGATGTAAAAGGGAATAACGTGTCTCTGAAAGTTCTGATGGTAGAAGACGATGAATCAATTCAGCTGATCGTTCGATTAGGTTTGGTTGATCTTGGTGGAATGGATTTATTTTTTGTTAACCATGGCAGAGAGGCGCTCGACTACTTAAATGAAAAAAAAGATCAGTGGAAACCGGACCTCATTATATCTGATGTGAACATGCCCGTTTTGGATGGCCCCGGACTTCTGAGAGAGCTGAAAGATAGTCCTAAGTTTGGCTCAGTTCCTGTCATCTTTTTATCTGCTGATGATTCTAAGGATCTAAAAAAAGACCTGATCTTAGCCGGTGCAATCGATGTGATCTTTAAGCCATTCAATGCACTCTTATTAGCGAAAACGATTAAAGATATCTTAGCCAATTATCAAAAGAAGATAGCAGTATGAAACTCGAAAAGATCCTGATCGTGGAAGACGAAAAAGACATCCAAATGCTCACCGAAATAGGACTTAAAGATATTGGTAAATTTAGTGTCAGAATTGCTAATGACGGGCGAGAGGCACTCGAAATTTTGAAGGAGTGGGTTCCTGATTTAGTTTTAATGGATGTCATGATGCCAAACCTGACTGGGACTGAGACTATGAAAATTATGCAAGCTGACAGCGAGTTAAGAAAGATTCCCGTCTTTTTTCTGACGGCAAAAAGTGAAGATGAGGCGTTTGATGCCTACTACGCAATTGGGGTTAAGGAAGTTTTCATTAAGCCCTTTGATCCTCTGTTGATTGCGAGTGAAATAAGCGAAGCATTTAATAAACACATGGAGTAAATTTTGAAGCCAGCTGCAAAACCAGATAATGAACAAGAGAGACTGGGGCTTTTAAAGAAGCTCGATATTCTGGATACGCTTGAGGAACAGGCATACGATGATCTGACTAAGATTGCTTCACATATTTGTGGTTGTCCCATCGCCCTCGTCAGTCTCCTCGATGATGAGCGGCAGTGGTTTAAGTCGCATCATGGTCTCGATGCCACAGAGACTCCGCGAGAATATGCTTTTTGCGGGCATGCCATTCTGGGAGATAATATTTTTTATGTTCCCGATTCAGAAAAGGATGAAAGATTCTTCGATAATCCTTTGGTGGTCGGAGCTCCCAATGTGAAGTTCTATGCAGGAATTCCACTGAAGTTGCGGGGAGAGTACAATGTGGGAACACTTTGCGTGATTGATAACAAACCGAGAGAATTAAGTGAAGAGCAGCTGGATGCTCTTAGATCCCTTGGTCGACAGGTTGTTTCACAACTTGAGCTAAGGCTAAAAATTAAAGAGCTTGAAATCATCGATAGAATGAAGTCCGAGTTCATGGCGATGGTCTCGCATGAGCTTCGTACTCCTTTGACTTCAATTTTCGGCAGCCTTTCCATCCTGAATTCTGGGCTCATGGCAGGACAAAAAGATAAAGTCGATCTCCTGGTGAAGGCTTCGTATGATAATTCTGAGCGGTTGATTAAAATTGTTAACGATATTTTAGATCTCACGAAAATTGAGTCTGGGACATTTAAAATTGAACTGAAAGAAGTTGAGCTCAACGACATCGTTAAAACCGCAACGGAAAATCTCAGCGCGTATTTTGAAAAGTGCAAAGTCGAGGTGAAGTTGAATCTGGATGCTTCGATCGGCAAAGTATTTCTTGATGACTGCCGCATCGTTCAAGTGATTAATAATCTCGCATCGAACGCGGCGAAGTTTTCTCCAGAAAACACAACTGTTGAAATTACGACGAAAGATGAAGGCGAGTATTACGGCATTCAAATCAAAGATCATGGGCCCGGGATTCCGGAGGTCTTACATTCGGAAATTTTTGAAAAGTTTTCTAAAGCTTCCGTTGTGGGGAAGGGAAAACTTCCAGGTACGGGGCTTGGACTTAATATCGCTCGGCAACTTGTTGAGCTCCATGGTGGGAAGATTTGGTTCGAAAGTGGAGCAGGCAAAGGAACAACTTTCTTCGTGAGGCTTCCTAAAAATCCCAGTGCCTGAAGCTCCTCGTGTCCAATTATTAGGCACTCCTATAAAGACTACAGGCCAGCCTCCGTCTGAGCTGAAAGCAGCTTTAATGGGAGAATGAAAGCAACCCTATCAATTCTTGCCCTTTCAGTAAGCCTTTCCTCACTGGCCAATGAGATCTACTTCAGCAAAGATCGGATGGAACAGTTCTCTTGCCAGGTTGCGCTTTCCCTCAAACATGCGTACCCAAATAAAACACTGCGAGAATTTAGAAAAAATACCCTTGAGATTTTGCGTACTGAAATTAATCCCTGGGTCGACGCTAATCCAATCCCCG
>JBKJNQ010000273.1:0-13977 GCA_046593575.1 Bacteriovoracaceae bacterium | reverse complement strand
GTTTCTTCGACCTTGTTTCTTTCAAGGGCCATCATCTCGATCCGCTCAGCAGTCAGAGAGATCTCCTTGTTCGCTGAGGGAGACAAAGGCCGCAAGAGATCGGACTCCATCCCACGGGAAACCCGGTCAAGATCGTTCTCAAAACTTCGAACGAGTGCCCGGTCACTTCCAAAATCTTTAGGGTTATCAAAACTCAGTTTGAGTCTTTTGTAGACGAGGGAGTTCCTATCGCGAAGATTCCGGACGTAGCTCAGAAATCTTCCTTCGACGTCTCCATTTTGAATCGGAAACTCATGCCAGAAATCAAACCACAGTGCCTGCCGTAGAGGGATTTCATTCGGCGGGGGATACCGGAAAATATTTCTGGCAACCGCATTGGCCTCTGGCTGCCTTGAGAAGAAATACTCGCCTCCTGCTGCATGGGACTGATCATGAACCATGAACGCCTTGGGAGTCATAGTGATGCCATCGGCGTCGACGTCCGTGAAGCTCACACCGATGAAGGATGTATTCCGATCGGAGAAAGCATTGATGTCTGAGAATTGAAGCTCTTTGTCAGTCGGAACAAACACACTGTTACTCCTAGGATCATATAACCCTGAAAATCTGGGCCTGAGTCCGAGAAATATTTCAATATCCTGATCAGTCTCACTGATCCGGACCTGTGAAAGATCATTTGCGGTCTCAAGATTCCGGAGTGTCACTGAGGCTTCCGTTGCTTGAAGAAAATCTTGATAAGTGAACTGCGCATCTCCATCAAGATACCCGCGCAATTTTCCCTGCATCTGTCGCGCATGGGTCTGGGCCTTTACCAGTGCCTCACGGACATCGGCACTAAGGTTCGAACGTGCAAGTGTACGGGTAATGAATTCGGAACGACGATTCGCTTCTGCCAGATAATTTCCCAGCATCCGCCGGGCATGAGCATTCGTTTTTAAGTTCACTAAAGGCCATTCACTGCGCTCTAGATCTCTGAACAAAGTGAGGTAGTCTTCAGTCTCTCTGATGAACCCAGGATCAACTGCAGAAAAGCCAGCAAGTCCCGAAATTTTTACGGTGAATGCATCTTCCGGGACGATTCTTTTCCCCGCTGTGGAGGCCACAGCTCTGGAAATCTTGGAAGGATCAGGACGGTGAAAAAGCTCACGCAAAAGCGCCTGAGCATTTGTTCTGTTGATCGAATGTCCGGAGAGTTTTTCAAAAATATATATTTTATCCACATCTGGTATCCGGTACCAGGACGCTCCAGAATCATTTACCAATTTTTCGAGATCAGTATCAGCGTATTTTCGCGACAGATTTTCATACTCACTCACCGTCAGGAAAAACTCCTGAGGCATTTCATTTGTTGCCGCTTCTCCATAAATGATCTCAGGCAAATTTTTAGAGAGGTTGGAACCGTCAGGTTGTTCTGTTATCAGCCTTCCCAGTTCACCTTTCTGGACCTTCGTTAACTTCTTCCCCAGCAAGCTTTCCATCGCAAAAATCTTCTGATCTTTTGTGAGTGCAGCCCATTCGGCTGGAGGGTAGCGTCCAGTCTCCAGATAGTTTCTAAAGGCCGGGCGATTTTGAAGATCGGAGTGTCTGTTACGATTGCCAATGACAACGATATCGGGAATGATTTCTGTCGCCTCACTCGCCGGCGAAAGATTCGGAATAACTTCTGATTTCAACCCGAGCGTTATTGCGCGTGATCCTTCAGCGACATCATCGAGCTTCGACTCCACCCGCAGCGCTCTCAAGGCGTCATCAGCGATCGCGGCGATCCCGAGAGGTGCTAAACCGAGTGCCACCGTATTAAGGCATTCGGCCATCGATGCTTCCGACGCCGCTTCGAATACCATTTTCTTCGGCTCACAAGTTGCGACTGATTTTGATTCAAGATATTGCGGATGACGAACGAGACACTGCCCGACTGCATCGTCAGTTAAAAGTGCCAGCTGCCCAATGTACCCAGAAAAAAGAAGTCCCCGAGAAATTGCGTGCCCTACAAACCGCGCCGTACTCCAGGTGGTGAGCCCTCGTCCGGCCATGGCGAGTCCAGCCCGCAGACCGATACTGGCCGCTGCATACGGCAGAGCTAAGCTTCCGGCGAATTCGATGGCGGTCAGAGCAATACACCCCTTATCCTGACGGTGCCTCCGACAGAGATATCCCGGAGCAAACTGAGCTTCAAGATTGTTGGCCATGATGTAGTTTTCTATGGCACCCGATTCAATGAGCGCCTGACGTAGTTCCGTCGAGCCACGTTCACCTTTTCTCACGTTGTAAACAGGTTGATCGCGATTTACTCTGAAAACAGTGATGGAATCAACTGATCTTTGGTGCTTCGTGCGGAGTTTCGTGACTTCCGTTTTATACCCCGCAAAGAACTGTGCTTCGCTGAAGTTTTCTACTACTGCCTTGGCGACGTAGCTTCTTATTTCTTCCTGGTTCCCCAAAGGAATGGAAGCAATCAGTGCATCGAAGGCAACACGTGGTCCATCTTCCGAATCACGTTTCACGACATCGATGGTGCGACCGCTATTAACGAGTTCCGACGAGGGTCTTAAAAATGAAAGTCTTCTGGGGGAACCAGCGGGCGGAAGGAGTGCTTCGAGCCGGGGTTTTGCCAGCCGGAAAGCAGCCTTGACTCCCAGAGAGGCGTTACTATCAGGACTAAGATACTCGCCGTAAAAATTCACCATACAGCGATTGGATTCGGCCACGTTCTGAGCGGCAAGATTCATCAGAATTTCATCAGTCATGGCCTCGGTGTATTCGGCCAGTGTCTTGTATCCAGTCCGCTGGAAATTACCCCACCGAAAATCTCCGTGGTTATAGCGCTGACCAAAACTTACCTGCGCGCACGCGAGTTCGTACTCGGCTTGATTTCCTTCTCTACAATGAGTTTCGCTTAAAAACTCCAGACCCTTTCCAAGAGAACGGCAAAGGTCATCACGGAGTGCCATGGCACCGGAGCAATACATCAGTAATAGGAAAGAAAGCAGTATCCTAACCACGAACCTCCGGGACAATCCCTAAGGTTCGTGTCGGTAATCGAGAATAAATTTTGAACGATAATCAATTCCGACAGATTCGGTTTTACGGAGAATTATTCTTCGAAAGAAATTGTCCAATGATTAGGACTAAACCCGCAGCTTTCGCCAATGACGGTTAATCTTGTTTCTGTGGTGATGGGATCAATTTCGACTAGCGGAACACCTACCCGGTCGACCATGGCGATCAGACTTTTAATCTCCAGACTCGTGAGCTTGTTGGATTTTCTACCAGCGACTAATTTCCAATTGGCCGGATTAAATCCTGTCACTCTGCTCACAATTTCAAACTCTGTCTTAGAGCAGACATCATCACCCTGGAGTGGAACTTGATACTTGTCACTGAGACGTATCGCGAGCTTAATTTCCTTAGCTAAAAGGTCCTTACTAACTACCGCTGAAAATGATGGTGCCGATATGAAAAGTAATGCCAAAACTGAAAGTCGTTTCATAGATTCTCCCTGTTATTAAACTCAGGGAGGGTATAAGGCCGATCCGTTTGAGAAAGACTGAGTCCTGGAAATATTTCCTGCCACACCCTACTCAAAGTGTAGCGGCCGGGTGCTACATAAAAGAAGGGCGCAAAAAGCGCCCCTCACTATTTATAAATTGAATTTTTGAACTACTCAGTAACAGTGAGAACGTAGCTCCAGTTATCAGTTCTGCCGCCCATGCATGAAGAGCGCTTAGAAAGAACTTTTACACCCGGAAAGAGTGCAATCGCGCGATCAAGAAACTCAACGTTGAAGCTGCAAGAATCACTGCCGTGACGGTTAGAGAGTTTCAATTCTCTAGATGCGCCATTAGCAGATGGGACAACGACATCAAATTTAGCAGAGATAAAAACCGGAGTGTTCCAGCCCATTTCAATTCCACCAGAGCAAGAAACGTTTACGTTCATAGCTCCGAGAGTAGTGAGGTGCTCTTCCACCTGATCTTCTGCCCATGAGCAGTTGTAATAAGAAGTTGTCCAACCAGAGTTGGTCATCGGGCTCCAGCTGAGTTTTCTGGAAACATACTCAGAAGCAAATGCTGAAGAAACAGCAAAGAGAAGCGCAATCACGGTCATGAATTTCATAGAATCCTCCTAAGGGAATTTAGACTTATTTTTTACCCTGAGCTAATCGATCAGCCAATGAAGTTGGGCCCTAGACGCAAGGCAAAGACAGTAAACTTACAGAGAGGATTTTGGGGTTGAAGGGAATAAAAAAAGGGACCCTGCACGGTCCCTTCTTTTGGCTGCTTTTAAGGCCAGAAGTCCTTCTCTGGTCTATCTATCATCCTTGATTTCTTAATTGTCGCTTAGATAAATCTTAAGGTTTACGCATCGAAAAGAGAAACGCCGAATCTCTAACAAATGCTTGCCGTGCACAGGTCTAAACTACCGGGATATCTAGATTTCTTACAGTGGCCGACAATATTAAATAAATCTACCTCGGATATTTGCCCCTATTGGGAATAATCCTCTGAATGCCGATAAGGACCTTAATGATTCTCCCCCTCCTCTTTGGCCTGGCCACCCTAACTTACGCACAAGCAAGTGTTCAGAGTGTCTGCGGACTCGATAGACCTAACCTCAGTACCGTAAATAATTTGAGTGATCTCAATCAAAGCCTTTGCAGTCTTCCTGGTATCCAAGAAGACAATGAACTTCAAAATCTGACCTCAGATACTAGATCCATCATTCAAAACCTTAGCAGACAGAGAGATGACGATGAGAATCCCCTTGAAAACAAGGCACTCATTAAAAAACTTAACTCGATAGCAGATATTTTAAGTAATCGAAGAGCACCGGCAAACTTCAGTCCCGAAAGACAAGATCCAGTCTCAGCATCCATGACAACTCTCTTCACAATCTACGGATCAGAAGCTGCTAGAAAACAAAATCCACAAGGATATTACCAGGCGATGCGCGAAGTTCTTTCAAAGACGACTCAAGGGGCCCGCGTCCTCGAGTGCTTTGAGCGAACAGAGCCTCGGGTAAGAGGGAGTTCTGTAGAATTCTTTGACGAGACTAATAAGCCCACGTCTATGGCCGCAACCTTTCAGACCAGATACAACGAAAACGAACATGACTATTCCAAGGTCATCACATTAAGTGCCTCGTATGATCCAGCACTTTCTCTCACTCTTCTGGGACATGAACTTCAGCACTCGTGTGATATGCAGAACTCGATGAGGCTTCAGGATGAGTACCGCGACCTTGAAGCTAGAAAAGATCGCATTTTAGAACACGGCTCACAGGAAGAGATTGATGCCGCCATGGACGCGATCGAAGCAAAGAATTACGAAACCAATCGGGCCGATGCGATCGACGAGCTACGTGCGTATCGCATGATGCCCGAACTCTTCTCGGAGCTTGCCATCTATCATCCTGCGTTTTTTTGTCAACAGTATGGCGCCGGAACACTTTTCGGAAGACAGGTCCAGAATACGGGTGAGTTCATGAGCACACTGGAAACAAAGATCCATGACGGAAGTTTTATTAACACACTGATTGATAGCTATACCCAAGGTGGAGGTTATGATCTTTCCAGTTTCTACGAGACCGATCCCGCGACTACTGATTGGCGCCGGGACGCTCAGGGAAACATGATTCTGAATCAGGACACGAGAAGATTAATGACGGAAGCACGATTCAATGTTCCCCACTAAAATATTTTTCATCACTCTATGTTTATTAAGTCTGCCGGTTATCGCCGAGATCAAAGAAAAAGCCGTTAAAAACTTTGTCCAGAAACAATATTTCCAGTCGAGAAATACTCCCTTGATTATTTCCGCCGACAAAAACATTCCTTTCTCCGGATCGGGCCTCTATCGGGTACGCGACCTTTCTTCCCACAGAGGATGGACCGTTTGGGCCGATGAAAAAGGAAATGTCGTTGAATCAAAAAAAACGAACCTGAAAAATTTCCTGCGCTCCCTCGCTCCGGGGTTTGTGAAAATGAAATTTACGAAGTCCGGAAAAGACGAAGCTCAGAGAATATCTCAAGCTCTGCTGGATCATCTCGGTACCTCCCGACGGCAAGTGAACTGCCATGAGGAAAACGAAAGGATTCTCTGCGACCTCACTTTGCTCGAGGACCCTTTTGCCGGAGAAAAAGCGACTTTGAAGTTCGGCTTCAAAGAGGGATTTATCCTGCCGATTTAAGTAAAAATTACCCGTAGCAGGCGGCCGCTACAGATTCGTTTCTCCGCCCAAACCTGAAAATTACGACTCATGGTAGAAGCTCCCCATAACAAAGGAACTTCTCATGAAAACAATTCTCACTGTTCTGACCCTTGCCTTCTCGGTTTCTACCGCTTTCGCCTGCAGCCCTCCACCGGCACTCGCTCTTCAGCAGAGTCTTCTTGATCAAGCGCTTAATTCGAGTGCTTACAGGAAGGCACTTAGTGAGCAAATGAATGCCGATTTCAATGTGAACATCGCTTCCATAACTATCATCGACGATGTTGTAGTTTCACTGTCAAATGGCTGCGTTATTCGTCTTCACTCACATTATAAAAATCCCACTTCAAATGGCATGTGCCCAAGATTTGTCAAAGTAACAGCAAATACCGGCTGCAACGAATAAGGAAAAATATGAAAACTTTTATCGCTCTCACACTCATCACTTTAAGCCTTCAGGCCTTCGCCACCATCCGCACGGAAAACTGTGGGAACTACGCTCCCACTAAAAGTAGCCTGGTGATTTCCATCGACGACGAAGATGAATCGCGGGTTCTTTCAACTGGGTATGAAATCATGGGAAATTTCTTTCCGATGAAAGTCCGGGGTTGCAGCTCTCTTAAGATTGATCGTGGTCAGGTGATCTGCGGTGGCAGAATTATCGGTGCTCACTCGGTCATTCGGGGAGAATACGACGACGATATGCTTTCAAATGGTCTTCGCGCGAATCTTGAGCTTCGTGAAAGCGCATACATCGTCACTGGCTCGTGTAACCCACGGGATAAAAAACCTCTGACGATTTCTTTTCTTTAAAGGAAACATATGAAAAATAAAATTCTGGCACTACTTATTTTCGTATCTATCAGCACGGCACAAGCAGGCAAAATAGAATGTACGGGGAAAACGATCAGTGAAGATGGCCCAAAGCCGGCAAAGGTTATTCTGAGCTACGATTCTTTCCCGGGAAAAATTCACAAGCTCACGGTGATCACGGACAAGGCGCGTTCTTGGAAGATGAACTGGTGCAAAGCTTCCGAAGATGAAGATGAAGATTGTAGCAGACAGAAACCCATCAATCCGAATCGCGAGGATTTCGTTCTTGTCGTCGCTAACAATGCGGGTGAATCGGGAGATGGTAATCAGCTCGGATTTTTCCTTCAGAAAGAAAAAGGAGTCTGGATCGGATATTTTTGGAATGGAAGTATCTTGAGTGTGGAAGCTGAAGTCACCGTCTGCAAAATAATACCAAAGGAACACATATGAAAAGACTTATTCTCTCTCTCCTCATCACAGTTTCGTTTTCATCTCTTGCCGGAGAAGTCCGGATCAAGGGAGAAGCGGCCAGTAAGCTCTTCGGCCAGGTTTTCGATTCCTACCCTTCGAATTGGGAAGGAAATTGTGGCATGGGTAAATGCTGGGTGAAAGGTGTGGTTATCTGTGAAACCAATATTACCGACGGAATCCGCAAATCTAAAACAACATGTACCGTAAAACCGGAAATGGAGTAATCATGAAAAACTTAATCCTGATAGTTCTTGTTATTTCTTCTGTTTCTTCGGTCTTCGCCGCTGAAAAAATTGAAAAATTCGACTGCGGTGTGAAATCTCTTACGAGTTCGTCTCCGAAAGATCTTCGCGTTGGGGATTCGATCCGGGTGAGTCTGTCGAGCGCAGGGCCCGGCGTGGAATCTCAAAAGATCAGCACCTTTCAGATTGCTCATAAAACGGTCAAAGGAAATGCCAAGCTTTCCCCATCCGGTGGTGCGTATCCGGATGTCTATATCATTACGGGAAACAACAGAATGATCCTGACATTTGAAGTAAGCAAGAGTCACCAGAATGCACGGATACGCTCACTGGGCCTTTCGGGTGCATCCTCAGGTTTCCCAGTGATCGCAACTCTTTCCTGCGTACAGACTCTTTAACTTATTCGAGTGGAAATTCTTCTTCGCAGTAGTCACGGAGGACTTGAAACTTGTAGGTGTGATCATAGCCTTCAATCTTGAAGGTGATCGTTTCCGGATGAATATTTCCGTCTAAGATCTGAGGACAAAGATCATCCTTCTGGGAAATGAACGCATCGTCCACCTGAGAAAGCGGATGCTCTCCGTTTCCTTTATCCCCGGCATAAGCGCTGAGAGATAAGGCAAAGAAGAAAAAGAAAAATACGCTTTTCATTGGATATCCTTGGGTACATTTATTGTTGTCGTTAAGGGATAAAATTGGATAGCGAGCTGGAAAACTTCGGATTTATCACCAGTCGCAAGCAGGGCTCGCATCTTGAGTCGGAATTCACGGATGATCGCCTTGGATTCCGGAATCTTTGCCGGATCAAGACTAAAGGTCGATGAAGAAAAGTCACGGAACTCAACTGCGACGTCATTTAATTTATCTATCCCCATGCGAAGAGTTTCTTCGTGAGAAGCTCTCAGGGCCTGAGACGAGATATCTTCCGTCGACTTAATATCTTCGTGAACCTTTTCAAAACCATTTTCAGATTGTTTCAGGAGATTAGCAGCAACCAGATTTGAGATCACTTCGCTCGCTCGTTCCGGAGTAATGCTTAAGCGCAGAGCGATCTCACTCTCCGTGCAGTGAAAGTCTTTCAGGTCAAAGAGCTCAAGCACCGTGTAGTGCTCCCATTCTGCGATAATTTGAAAATGAGTATCATCGATGATGTGTCTTTCATCCATTTCAGGAATTTTGATGGAATCAATATTTGAATTCGTACGAAGAACACTTCCCATGAACCGGGTCTGATCAGCAGGAGAAAGCCGGAGCTTTTTTTGAACAGACTGGGCGTCCTTAAAACTCAGAGAACGCTTCCCGTTGAGAATAAGGCTCAATGAAGATGGATGAATATTCACATCACGCGCGAACGCTCTCAGAGAGTAGCTGGGATTACTCATCTGGCTTTCAAAAAGGTGGTTCTTCAGCACCTGAATGTAATAGGACTGGTTGGCATCCATAGGGACAGAGAATATCATTTCGAGGCGTCCCGTAAGAGACGCCCTGAAAAAAAGAGTAAGCTGTATAGAAGTTAGACAGTCTAAAGTTTAGACATCAATTTTACTGTCCTATGACACTTGAGCCGTTATTCCCAGTTGCCCCAGGAACTCCCTGGACTGGAACGAGCGTACATTGGGTCTTGATGTCAGCGTAGTATGTAAAATTCTTCTGAGCTGCAACGGATTCCACGCGCCCGTTTACCACCCGACCAACGACCTTGATCTGAGGATTTGATCTTCCCCCAAAGGCGGTGCGGTTATTCACCTGAATTTCTCGATCGTACTCAGATGAGTTCGGAAGAACTGGGGCGAGTTCACCATTCTGACAGGTGATAATTTCCACTGCAGGAGATTCCTGAACAGATGAACATTGGAAAGGAATATCAAACTCATTCTCGGTGTTCACGGTTGTATTCACCTCAAACTGTCCTCTCCGTAATCTTCTCGCCTTTCTGGGAACATCTTCGGCCAGATTGACAAAATTTTCGCCACTGAGTTTTAATCTTTTCAGGGATGGCCCGTTGACCAATTCAATCCCGCAAGCACGCAGCTCAGGCGCCTGATCAAGAAGCCGGGACGACAGGTTCACTCTTTGATTTGTTGCCGCCGGCTCACATCCCAGGGCCTTTCTCACGTCACCCACAACTTTCGCAATTCGCGAAACGGTAACCTGACCTCCGTACTGAACGGATCCCGCCTGGGAAAACTCTCCATTCTTAGTAATATTCCCTGAATTGAGGAACTCGATTGTCCTCGCCTTCGCACTCGGGGAAAAAGATCGATAAATTTCCGTGAAGGGACTGTACGGAGTATTGGGTAAGTTGATTGAGGTGTTGTGATACGAGTAGATATCAAGAAGCGGATTAGGATCCGTGGTGAGGGAAGTTACTCCCCCGGAACACTGAGCAATCACTTCAAGAGTCCTCCCTTGTGCAGGAGTATCATCGCGGAAAATATCCCGGTTGAAGTTTCTGATTCCCTGACAGACGCCGCGCCAGCGGGCCTGATCAAAAGGCGGGATTCCCCGTTCGGAAATGGACTGGCCTCTGGCCCCATTAGGATCTTTAAAACGGATCGGAGCAAGAGACTCAACATTGCCTGTCTCTTTATTGATCACGACAACCTGTCCGTGAAAAGTAACCGGAGTCACCCGGTTATTGAACAGCGTTTCGATACAGACTCTGCCCTCTGGGCAGGGTGCACCTTCGTAAACAACGTCTTCTCCTAGAAAAGTTTCCTGTAGCTTTTTTCCGGTATCTTTACCAGTCAGCGCTCTGACTGTTTGAGCTTTTTTTCGGGGAGCAAGGCTTCCCGTGGGAATGTCGCGGCACTGGCCTGCGAATGCTTCCAAGGTAAAAAGGGCTGAAAGTGTGATGAAGGCAAATTTCATAGAATTCCTCTGTTACCAGTTTACGTTTACAGTGCGCGCGCCTGTTTTGTTAAAAAGCTGGCAGCTTAAATTATCTGAACAAGTAGCATTGCCCTGGTTATCAATCGTGAGCCAGGCCCACTGACCCTGATATTTTTTCTCATCCCAGAGTTTCTTAAGAAGAGTCTTTCCGCCAACGATAAGTGCCGTGCTCCAGGCATCCAAACGAGCTCCGGAGAAATCTTGTTTCGCAAAGAGTACGACCTTATAAAATTCAGACTTCTGTTTTAGTTTGCCGGTTGCTGGGTCCACAATTGCTCCCCCCATTTCCGGAGCATTCGAGCCGATGATCCATCCACGTTTCATGTTCACAGTCGCAAAGGGCAGGCCCTCAGCTTCAGGATCGTTGATGATTAAAGGAAAAGATTTATCCAGATCCCCAGTGAGTAGAATATCTCCGGCAAAATTAGCTGCGAACGGCCCTTTCGTTTTTTCTTTCAATTTCTCAAGCACAAATCCCTGCGCGAAGCCGCCGTAGTCGCGGTACTTCTTTCCATCTTTTTCCCGGGAGACAGAAAAAGAACTATCCGTCTCAGTCTTCATGGAAGCGGCCAGAGTATCAAGTTCATCAGTGGTTTTCTTGTCCGGAGTTTCTCCGCAAGCTTTTTCTTTCCCGGTGCCGTAGTAACAGTCGGGGTCGTACGCACGGGACGAGGCGATGAATTTATTCATCTCAGTCTTGATCTGAGTTTCAGTTTTTTTGTCTGAGGTAAGAAAAGTGAATTTGGTGGCCCACAGATCGATCGTGACCGGGGTCGCTGACCAAGCCGGAGCCGCAAGGACCAGCAGGGATAAGAGAAAAGAATGTTTCATGTTCACCTCAATAGGAAAGCTTTTATTCTCCTATCTTAGAACAGATGTATGAAAACCTCAGTAGTTCTTTAAGAGAAATTCCTTAATTTTTTCACCATCAGTCACGGCGAGCGAGCGGCCAATTTCGCGGGATCCTTTAAAAAGAATGAACATGGACTGACGCTCAACTCCGAATGCGATCTTAACCTTTCTCTGGAAATCAAAGTCTACCAAATAGATCTTGAGATCTTTTAAAGCGGGGTCGCCTTCGAGTTTTTGCAAGGCTCGCTTCTGGGCCAGACAGACCGAACACCATTCGGCATAGAAGTGAAGGACGTACTTGCGATCGTTCTCTTTATCCGCGAGGTAGTCCTTTTCCTTGTATTCCTGAATTTCCAGGGCGCTCGCAGGTGCCGCCTGAAAAAGAGGAATGAGGGCGAGGATTAAAATCAAAGTTTTCATTTTTATACCTTTGCGGCCAGAACTTCCGCACGGAGATCTTTCCGAAGTATTTTTCCAACGTTCGTCTTAGGAAGCTCTTTTCGGAACTCAATCGATTTCGGAATTTTATAGCTCGTGAGATTTTCCCGGCAGAACTTCATGAGTTCTTCCTGAGTCAGAGTATCGTCTTTCTTCACCACGAAGATTTTCACGACCTCGCCGGATTTTTCATCCGGAACTCCGATCGCTGCCGCTTCAAGGACTTTGGGATGCGAGCAGATCACGTCTTCCAACTCATTCGGGTATACGTTGAAGCCCGATACCAGAATCATGTCTTTTTTCCGATCAACAATTTTTACAAAGCCTTCTTCCGTCATGAAACCAAGGTCCCCTGATTTAAAGAAATTATCGTTGGTCATGACCTTCGCCGTTTCATCCGGACGCTTCCAGTACCCTGCCATGACCTGTGGACCTCGGATACAAATCTCACCGATCTCACCCAGAGGAAGAGTCATTCCGTTATCGTCTTTGATTTCAATTTCTGTCGAAGGAAGAGGGAGCCCGATAAATCCATTGAAGTCCTTCAGAGACATCGGATTCATGCTTGCCGCCGGAGAAGTCTCAGTCAGACCATAGGCCTCAATCAGAGGAACTCCCGTGACCTGCTTCCAACGTTCGGCCACAACCTTCTGAACCGCCATCCCACCACCGAGAGTGAGTTTCATGGTGGAGAAATCGAGGTTCTTAAATTCCGGATTATTGAGAAGACTATTGAACAGAGTGTTCACGCCAGTAATCGCCGTGAATTTCCACTTACCGAGTTCTTTCACAAATCCCGGTATGTCGCGCGGATTGGTAATGAGAATATTAAGGGCACCGATAGAACCGTAGTACAGGCAGTTCGCCGTCAAAGAAAAGATGTGATAAAGCGGAAGCGGAGTGATCATGATCTCCTTCCCTTCGGTCACATAATTTCTGATCCAACCACCCGCCTGGTGGATATTGCTGATGATGTTCTTGTGCGTGAGCATCGCCCCCTTGGCGACTCCGGTTGTTCCTCCGGTGTACTGAAGGAAGGCAATATCCTCGAGCTTCATTTCAGGTTTTTTATAAAGCGATTCATTTCCTTTGGCGACACAATCCATAAAGGAGGTTGATTCCGGAAGATTGTAATCAGGGATCATTTTCTTCACGTTCTTCAGAACAAAATTCACGATGTGGTTTTTCGGAAACTTGAGCATGTCGCCAATTCCAGTAATCATGACATGCTTAATTTCCGTGTGAGAAAGAACTTTTTCCAGGATGTGAGCAGAGTTCGCAAAAATCACAATCGCCTTACAACCGGCATCCTTCATCTGATGCTCAAGCTCGCGGGCAGTATAAAGAGGATTCACGTTAACGACGGTCAGGCCGGCGCGAAGGGCCCCATAAAGGGCGATTGGATATTGCAGAATATTCGGCATCATGAGGGCCACTCGGTCACCCTTCTGAAGCTTCAATTCATTCTGCAGATAACTGGCAAACTTCAAAGAGAGGCGGTCGACCTCACTGTAATTGAGAGTGGTGCCCATACAGTGCCAGGCCGGACGGTCCCGGTATTTTTTCAGAGAGATCTCAACCACTTCATTAATTGAGGTGTATTGGTTCACGTTGATTTCAGTGGGTACACCGGCATCGTAGGACTTGTGCCAAATCTTCGTCATTCAACTCTCCCTAAAGGATTATTTCTTCAACTGGTTTTGAATCTTCTGAACAATCAGATCAAATGTTTTGTGCAAATCATCTGCGTGCGCCTTAGCAAAATATTTTTCATGACCAGCATTCACTGTCACTTCTGAACAGTGATCAATCCCCTCGCGCCAACAAGTCCACTGAACATCTGCGTTCTGTCCGAACCATTTCATAAATTTTTCTGACTTATCGCGGATGAGTTGATCGAGTGCAGGGGTGTGATTCATGTGGCGGAAGGTTATGTTCAATTGCATAGAGAACTCCTTGGTGAGTCTCTATTATAAATTCGTTGTTCCGATGACTTGGAGTAGCAAGTCATCAACGGGAGAAAAATTATGAGGGATCCTGAGTAAAGTTGTTTTTCTGAAGG
>JBKJNQ010000140.1:0-22924 GCA_046593575.1 Bacteriovoracaceae bacterium | reverse complement strand
GCTTGTGTTGCTTCTTGTCCGAACGGATCGGGAATGCTTTTCATGGGTGCGAAAATTTCCCAGCTCGCTCTTCTTCCCCAAGGACAGCCAGAATCTCCTCGTCGATCTCTTAATATGGTTCACACTCACGATACTCTAGGGTTCGGAAACTGTACGACTCACGCTGAGTGCGAAGCGACCTGCCCGAAAGGAATTTCCATCGAGCACATTGCCCGCATGAACCGCGAGTACCTGAAGGCCGCGTTCACTTATTATGAAAAATCACGCTCTGAAGGCGGAGCATAAGGAACAAATGAAAAACTTTTTTCTAGCACTTATTGTTGTAACTGTTTCTATTAATGCTTTCGCCGCAGAGAATTGGGCTACGTGGATAACAGGTTTTCAACCTGCCAATACCTACAAGGAATACCTCCGTCTTAAAGCAAGTCATCCTGACCAGTTTCCAGAAGAAGTATCTGAAGAGGATTTCCAGTTTGCAGGATTAGAAAGTTACAACTGGTATTACACAGGTTCTACGATTTGTGAGCCAAATGACATTCGTCTGGAGGTTCAGACCTTCAGAAAACATCTTTGCACATTCCATGGGTGCACATCGGGAGAGGCCAATCCACAACCAGCATCAGAATCAGATCCGTGTTTATAGAATTTCTTAAAAGGTCCCCTTAGGGACCTTTTTTTATGTCAAATTTTATTCATGTCGGTCTTCAACATCTTGCCTGGTACTTTCTCAAGGCGCTCATCGCGACGTATCGCTTTGAAACTGTCGGTGACGAACACAGAATTGCAGGAACAAAACTTCACCCTGAAGGCGGACAATTGATCGCCGTCTGGCACGAACACATGATTGCGTTTCTTTCAGCGCACGCGCACGCTTTTCCTTATCTTGCTATGGCCTCTCGTAGCAGAGACGGCGACTACGCTGCCTTCCTCACAAAGAAAATGGGTTTTACTCCCGTGCGCGGATCATCGAGAAAGCGTGGAAGAGACAAAGGCGGAAAAGAGGCCTTAGAACTTTATATTCAGGAAATCTCCCGCGGCGGACGCGGCGGAATCACTATTGATGGTCCTCGTGGTCCTCGCCATGTCTGTAAGCCAGGAATCGTGCAGATTGCAGAAAGTACCGGAGCAGCTATTGTTCCGGGCACGTCACTGGCGAAAAATTATTGGGAATTCAATTCCTGGGATAAATTCAAACTGCCTATTCCCTTCACCCGTATACGGCTCGCGTATTC
The DNA here is from genome assembly GCA_046593575.1 of Bacteriovoracaceae bacterium. GTDB lineage: Bacteria > Bdellovibrionota > Bacteriovoracia > Bacteriovoracales > Bacteriovoracaceae > Peredibacter. Next base: position 21,692 of record JBKJNQ010000140.1, on the reverse strand, counting down.
AGAACCCATCATCGTTCCCAAGGGAAATTCCCAGACGGAAATAGCAGCGACTTGCAGATTGGTGGAAGAAAGAATCAAAGCACTCGAAGAAAAAATAAAGTGGACATAAAAAACCCCGCCATCCAGCGGGGTTCTTTGGGAAACATGAATTGGGCCTAGGGGGGAAGCCCGTTCAAGTGTTATTGAAGAAGACCCTCACCCGCCAGCGGATAAATCACACAGGCGAAGAAGAGAAAAAGTAAAATTGCTTGTTTGAAGACCATATTGGCACTCCTTAAGTGTTTCTGATGTAGGGTTTTGCAAGAAGCTCGCCTCCCCCCAAACAAGTAGTTTCCGAAGTTTACTGTGTGGCCTAAAGGTCACTGGTGTCAGCCTGCTCCCGTGAAAACTTTACCATGTCCCCTCATCCCTCTATGATGAGCTGATGTTGAAAGCAGTTCTTCTCCTGATCATCGCCATGTGTTCAATCCAGGGTGGCGCGACCATAGCGAAACAAATTTTTCCTATCTTGGGACCTGCAGGAACGTCCGCACTTCGATTGTTTTTTGCAACAGTCATTTTATGGATAGTCTTTCGTCCGTGGAAAGCTATGGTCTCGGTCGCACAACTAAAAAAACTTTCAGTCTACGGCACTTGCCTGGGCCTCATGAATTTATCTTTTTACTACGCTCTTGAAAGAATCCCACTGGGGCTGGCAGTGTCTCTGGAATTCACGGGCCCACTAGCAGTCGCGATTTTTACGTCGAAGAAAAAAACAGATTACATCTGGGCGGTCCTTGCCGGTATAGGAATCTATCTCATCCTTCCTTCGCTCTCAGGTGCAGGCTCGTTAGATCCCGTCGGAATTGCCCTTGCAGTTACTGCAGGGGGTTTCTGGGCGGGATATATCCTTTACGGAAAGAAGGCCGGAAAAGACGTGGCCGGAGGACTTGCGGCAACATGGGGAATGACTTTTGCTGCGGCGGTTGTGATTCCTGTCGGCCTCTTCACCTCAGCGCAGAAACTTTTTTCTCTGGATATTCTTCCTTTCGGAATCGGTGTGGCAATTCTTTCAAGCGCCTTACCTTACACGCTGGAAATGATTTCTCTGAAAAAAATCCCCACGAAAACTTTCGGTGTCCTCATGAGTCTTGAGCCGGCGATCGCTGCTTTTATGGGCTTACTCTTCCTTCATGAGGAGCTCACTGCTCTTCAGTGGTTTGCCATGGTGCTCATCATGATCTCCTCACTTGGGAGCTCTTTGACTTCGGAAGAATCCTGACATTCGCTTAAAGAACTCTTAACCAAAGATCACTCGAATTAGTGATCCCTCCATGTCAGCATTTCACCAGACCATGGAGGTCATCATGCAGAACGGATTTGCACTTTTCCTTCTTCTTCTCACGACCACTCTCTTTGCGCAGTCGAATCAGGAAAGACTCGAGCTTCTGAGACCAAAAAACCTCACGAGAATTGCTTTCGGCTCCTGCAATAACCAGAATCATGATCAGCCCTTATGGAAAGATTTGATGCTGACGAAACCTGATCTCTGGATCTGGGGTGGGGACATTATTTATGCCGACTGGGAGAGGAACTACGACATCAAAGCTTCCTATGAAAAACAAAAAATGCAGCCTGACTATAAAGAGTTCAGCTCAAAAACGCCTGTGCTTGGAATCTGGGACGATCATGACTTTGAAGCAAACGATGCTGATGGAAGAAATGACCACAAGAAAGAAAATCAAAAACTTCTTCTCGATTTCCTGGATGAGCCTGCGGAATCTCCCAGAAGAACTCAGGAAGGGATTTATACCAGTTATGAGTTTGGTGAAAAGAATAAAAAGATCAAAGTCATTCTTCTCGATGGACGCTACTTCAAGGGACTCGAAGCGGATGCTCCGATGCTGGGAAAGGCCCAGTGGGACTGGTTTGAAAATGAAATCAAAAACTCGACCGCTAAAGTTCATCTGATCATGACTGGGCTTTCGATATTCTCTCCGATACTTCCCTACTCTGAAGAATGGTGGGAACGGCCAGGAGAAGTGAAGAAGATGCTAAGAATTATGAATGAACATAGGCCACAAGGAGCTCTTTTTCTGACGGGAGATAAGCATTTTTCGAGTATTTTTCAGAGCTATGGGCAACTCGAATTTCTTTCAAGCGGGATGACCCACGTCGTGGACCATCGGGCCTGGTGGTATATTTCCAGAAAATATCCGAATACATATTTCGGATTAAATTACGGATTGATTGATGTTGAGTGGGAAGGACAAACGCCACTGCTGACACTTTCTATCCGGACAATAGATCATCGAAGCGTGCACAAGCAAAAATATCGCTGGGGCAATGTGAATTGGGAAGCAGTACCGTAATTCACTAAAAAATGAATTTATTTTTCTTCAGATACTCAGTAAGCGAGTTGATTTCTACCATCGAGAAATCAGGAAAAAGACAAAAAGCACGCTGGTCTTTGGTGGTGCTATCACGGCCCAAAAGAGATTTTGCTTTATAGATCTCATGACAGACATCTGAGCCGGCAGCACCAACATACTTAAGATTTTTGGTCACGACCTTCATGTCGATTGATTTATGGGTGGCAATCGTTTTCAGCGCCTGGCAGTTTTTCTGACAACCCTTCAAAAGTAATCCGTCTTTAGTTTCGAAAGACACGAGAGACCCCTCAATGAGATAGGTCTCAGCCAACACCGGAAAGGAGAAAAGAAGAATCAAGGCGAATTTCATGGCGCTCTTCTCGCAAAACTCATTCCATCGGACTCAGTGAAGACCTCTCTCTCACTATGCCAATTGGAAGATCCGGAAGCAGAGTCACGGATCAGAACCTGACAAGCGCGACTAGCGGGATCATATCTGAAACCAACGATCGTATTCACATGTCCACCTCCGCCCGGCTGAGGATAGGCACGTCCGACAGGGATACCCTGAAGAAGATTATCAGTGATCATCGTTCTTACCGCCTGCATCCGAACTGCAAGAGGTGAGCGCTGGCGTTTAATAACATTGAACTGATTTTCATCACAGGTAAAGTTGACTGAAGACCTGGTGCGGTTTTCGGGATTCAGACAAGACGGGGCGACGGCCATCTGGAAGACATCGGCCATCGGAATGAGATTTCCCTGCGGATCAAAGAGTGCATTCGTATTAAGACCAAGGGCACTCATCGAGGATACTACTGGTCCCACAGTATTGAGAAAATCAACACCCGGGTAAAATCCGCTTCCGCAGTAACTTAAAAACTGCTCATCATTGTCGTCGGACCTTCCTGAAACAAAACGAAGGAAGTTGAGAGTCGCGGTGATTTTTTCCCTGAACTGAGGAGCGTTTCTCTGCTCCGCCATGTGGGAGATAAAATCCGCACGATTTTCAGTCGCCGCGGTAAGAAGTTGAAGACGGGTCAGTGTAGGAGTCATCGCCTGCATGAAGATGTCGTGAATTTCTGCCGGAGTTTTATTCTGGACGATCGCCTGGAAGATTCTTGGTTTCACTGCGGTTAAGGCGGCCTGATAAATGGACAGAGCGGATTCACCTTTGGCGAGTCCCGGGGGATCCTGAAGATTTTTAAACGCTCCCCCATTCATGAATTCAACATCCGTTCCGGGGAAGGGAAAAGTGATGAGTGAGTCCGAGCGCATGCGCTGAATCGCCTGAGAAAGCCTCGGGAGAAGCGCAGGACCTACGGGAGAAGACTGAATAGTTTCCCGTCTTACGAAGAAATCCCTGAGAGCGGTATTGATTCTTGCCTGAGCAGTGAATGGATGAGCGTCGAGTCCCATGAGTCTTTCAATTTCGGTACGAGCGCCTGTTTCTAAAGGCGCCCTTGTCTGAGCACAAAATCCATGATTTCTCACTTCAGCAAGTGTGGGACAAATGTTTCCGTTATCTAAACCCTCAGTTGTGAACCTTCCTTCAGCACGTTTAAAACCTAAGGCCAGATCCAGATACGAGGCACTGTCCCGTCCACCCGATAGGCCAAGTAGAACATTTCGGGAAACGTTGGCGTAACAAGTGCCAATCCCGTCCTGATTATCCTGGGGAACACCAAACAGAGGGCCTCTAATCGTGGCCCCTGGAAATGGAGTTTCAAGTTCTAGGTTGATGGTTGGTGTAGTCGGACTACACCGATGGTAGGTCTCGTTTTGAGCATAAAGAGAAAAAGAAATCAGCGTAAAAATTAAGTATTTCATAGGCTTTCTTATCGGTAAGAAAGCAATTTTAATTGAGATCTCAGACTGTCTAAACTTTCGACAGATAGCTTTTACAGGAACCCCTCATAACACCCGTGAAAATGATAAATTCCTTCTATGAAAACATTCATCTACCTCCTCCCTTTGACCCTGAGTCTTTCTGCTTTCGCACAAACCTCTCCCTACACATTTGGGAAGCTATCTGAAACGAGAAAGGCGGTTACTCTTCCTGAGCTCTCAAGTGATGACAAAAATCTCATTATCGATCAGGCGAGGATCATCCTGAAAGACATGTTTGTTCATCGCGATCTGAAGCTTCAACACTTCGGTCCCGATGCAGATCCCCTGCCCTTTCTTCTTGAATTAAAAAATCGTGCTACCACTCTTTCGACAATTTCATTTCACAGAGAGATGCTCAAGTCGTTTCAAAAAATGCATGACTGGCACACAACTTATCAGATGCCGAAACCTTACCAGTGCTATCGCACTCTCCTTCCGATAGCTTTCAAATCAGTGAAAGATGAATTTGGTAACGAAGTCATCGGTGTTGATTCAGTTGTGCCGGATGCTGAGGTCAAAAAGCTCCTTCCTCCGGATCTTGACCTCAAGGCCGGCGATATTCTTATTCAGTACAACGGACAGGATCCGCAGAAAATCATTTCAGATAATTTCATCCGCGTTCATGGGGCAAACCCCGCGGCAGTAAAGCGCGACTCCGTTGGGCTTTTGGGTTGGGTAAGTCAGAAATATAATCTCTTTCCGGAACAAGATACTGTGACCGTGACTCTTAAAGCAAAAGACGGCACGGAAAAAAACTACACTCTTCCCTGGATCACCCGCGGTGATAAGAAGTGTTTGAATCCAGCTCTACCTTCCGGAGAAACAGAAGCAGAGAAAGCAGATAAAGATTCGCAGAATGAGTTTAACCAGATGTTCCGTAAGCCAAAGAAACTTTCGCGTTTCAAGGGGCCGGGTGATCTCATTGAATCGAAAGATCCGATTCTCAAGTATAAAATGATCCGAAATGACTTTGGCTCATTCGGTTACCTGCGCCTCGAAAGTTTTGTTCCTGAAAAACTCTCCAGTACTGAAATTGTGGCCGAGATTAAACGACTTCTTGATGGTCCACTCGCCGAAGGTGAAGGTCTCATTATTGATGTAAGAAGTAATGGCGGAGGTATCATCTGGATTGGTGAGGCGATGGTTCAGCTTTTAAATCAGAGAAACACTGTTCCTCTTAATTTTGTCCTGAAGAATTCAGAAACCAATCGCTTTTTTTGGGAGACTTCAGGTGCTACTGATCCTTTCACTCTTGAACTCAGAAAAGCAGAATCAGAAGGCCGTGCCTATTCTACGGCGATTCCTCTTAATCCTGCTGCTGGCATCAATAGCTTGGGCCAGTACTTCATGAAGCCAGTCGCGGTCTTTATGAACTCCAGCTGCTACTCAACTTGTGACATGTTCTCGGCTTCCATGCAGGATCTTGGCGCAGGAATTATAGTCGGGGAAGACGCCAATACCGGTGCCGGTGGAGCAAATAACTGGAATCATCAGACGATCATGAACAGTCTTCCGGATGGCAAGAAAGGTCCTTTCAAGGCACTTCCTGGAGGAATGAATATTGGTTTCTCATTCCGCCAGACTATTCGTACCGGACTTCATGCCGGCGAGTTCATAGAAGACACTGGTGTGAAGGCCGACATGATTGTTGAAGCAACAACTGATGATCTTGATACAAGTGAAGTCCAACTGAGAAAGATTACCCGGAAGCTCGCGGAAGAGGCCCTTAAGTTTCGCTCGTCGGTGAAAATTCAGGAAATGTCATCGATCGACGTCAAGCTCAACGAGCGCCCAACAGTCAACATGAAATGGGATAACACGGACTCAATGGATATCCGCGTGAACGGGATCGTGAAAGGCTCAATTGATCTGGAGAACTCGCAGACGGAAGGAAGAGATGTCATCATTCCAGATTTCGTTTCCACTGAATCGCCGGCCAACAGTTTCATTGAACTTCTCGGAAAACTGAACGGAAGCCGCGTATGGAGAAAGGTACTGAACATCCGGACAGTTCCGGAAAACATCATTATTGGAAAAAATAAACCACTTGAGATGAACTTTGATTCTGCGATCGGCCCTATGGTTCTCTACCATATAAACTCTGCTCCTGAAAAAGGCTGGCAGCTTAAGAATGGAGAACTTCGGATCGGTGGCGGTGATGCATACGAGCCGAACGTTAACTCTTACGCTTCTATTTTTGCGAAAATCACTGATGCTATGACGATCTCATTCGATGCTTCCGTGAACTCAGAGAAAGACTACGATAAACTTTACGTGAGCGTTATTGAAGATGGAATCGTTTCTGACATGGTCGATGGAATAAGTGGCGATCTTCCGATGACAAATTATTCTTTTGATCTTTCAAGGTTTAAAGGCAAGAACATCGAGATTCGTTTTCAATTCGAGAGCGACGGAAGTGTCCAGGGCGCCGGTGTAAAAGTCGACAATCTCTCAATTAAATAATCAAAAAGAAAGGCCCCCTTTCGGGGGCCCTTCGGTTTACTTCTTTTTCACTTTGATATTCTCGTAGAGTTTCTCAGTCTGCGGCTTCTTAGCGTTGAGAATCTGGCCCGCAATCTTAGAAGGAATCTTGAGATTGAGTTTCATTTTCGGAGAGCTTCCGAAAAGTCCACCACCGAGAGATCCCGTAATAAGACCAGTGAGGTTGAGGACGAGGGCATCCTTATTCTCAACTTTCGCCACTTGAACTTTAGCACCTGGGTAAGCACTCTGGAGTTTCGCACTTTCATTCCCTTTATGAGTCATGAGGAAGTCGAGTTCTCCTGGGCGAACTTTACCGGCTTCAGCTGGAAGAGCTTTCGCAAAGACCACTGAAAGAAGACTTGTTTTCTTCTCAAGTGTTGCCGATTCGATCACCGGAAACTCAACAACTTCTGTGACAGCTTGCTGGAGTTCGATTGAGATTTCTCCATCAACCTTGATTTCTTTTTCACCTTCAGCGCGGATTTTTACTTCTTTCTTCTTCAGGATCACGAGCATCTTCGGTTCAGAAGAAAGCTTCATCACGGCCTCAAAGGCATCACCTTTAGCATTAGGCACCAGAGAGACGAGAGCTCCGAACTCTTCCAGAAGACCGTTCGACTTGAAAGTTACGTTGATGTTGGCAGAAACTTTCTTTTCAATTTCTTTGTCTTCGTATTTCGTTTCCATACAAGCGTAGGACTCAGTTCTGTACGCAGTTTCGTTTCCGCAGACATTTTCCGAGTAAGGAATCTGTGAACATTCGTTATGAGCAGGAATTGTGTGACAGGCCTGTCTTGGAATATTTTGACATTCCTGATCTGAGTATGAAACCTGACGACAGATCGGATCACCTTCAACCTGGCGACACTGAGTTTCGCCACCAACAGTCCGACAATCCTGACCACCACCGACTTCAGTACAGTGTTCTCCACCGCCAACCTGGCGACACTGGCGCTCTCCCGGGACAGTACGGCACTCCTGCCCTCCGCCTTCATCGTGACAGCTTTCACCACCACCGACAGTGCGACACTGCTGATCACCACCGACCGTGTGACATGATTGTCCCCCACCGACAGTTGTACAGTGCTGCTGACCATCCGGACGCGTGTTACAAACTTCGCGAGTTGGTCTTTCAACACAGACTTCTCTTGAAGGTGTTGATGTACATTCTTGACGGGAAGGATTCTGCGTACAAACTCTGTGGCCTGGACGACTAGAACATTCCTGTCTTGAAGGACCGTTCGAACATTCTTCTCTTGATGGATTTTGGGTACAAACTCTGTGAGTAGGACGATCGTTACAAACTTGTCTGGTTGGAGTGGTTGAACATTCCTGACGACTTGATCCGCGCGTGCATTCTTCGCGGTAACGGGTCACGCTATGGCACTGACGATCGTATTCTGTTTCACATTCCTGATCGGCAGGAACGCGAACGCATTCTTCTCTATATCTTGTGACATCATGGCAAGCATACGTCTGATATGGAACCTGGCGCGTACATGTGCTGGGCACTTCACGCGGAACTGGACGGATCACTTTAATGATCTGTTCAAGTTTCACGGCCTCAGCATTCTGCCCGTTGAATTTGAGCGGGCCCTCAAGGCCTGCGAATGAATTTAGGGACACGGACAATAGCAATACGTACGTCGCGATTTTGCGAACCATAGTGACACTCCTTGTGCATATAATGGGATTCTTGAGTGGTTCAGTGCAAATAAATGGCCAACAGAATATCTATAGATTTTACAATCTTGATGCGGGACGCAATGTTACCGGTGTATATGTGGCCATCGATTTTTAAATCAACAGGAGTCAACATGCGCTCACTTCTCATCGCTTCAATATTTATTTCTGCAACTGCCATGGCGTGCCCGGATCTCGCAGGCACATATGCTACTTGCAAAAATAAAGCTGGAGAAATAACGGATACAAATCTCGTTATCACTCAGGCCGTAAGATCTGATGGGGTAACTGTCTACACTACAACTTCAACAGACCAGGAAACTGGTGAGCGCGTAACGGACGATCTTGTAGCCGATGGAAAAGAAGTTACGTCAGAGACAACTGAAAGTGGTGTTTCGATCGTTACTCGTGAAACAACATCTTGCGAAGGCGATTCTGTTGTCATGAATGCCGCTTTTGACATTCAGGCCCAGACAGTTGGTGAGATCAGTATCTCAGTTAATAAAGAAGGTTCAGTTATGATGACTCGCACTTCTGGACAAATTTTTGGTGAAACTCAAGACGACGAAACTATTTGCGAATAATCCCCCTGCTTATAGAGAGAGGGCCCTTTCTGGGAATCCGCGAAAGGGCCAACTTTCTCTTACTTCAATCGACATCGCTCCCATACAATGATCAAATTTCTCCACAAACCTCTACAGGAGAATTCCATGCGTTCACTCGCTCTTGCGACCTTACTTATTTCATTCAGTTCAATAGCAGCTTGTCCGAACCTCGCTGGTTCATATGCGACTTGCCGTTCATCCACAGGTTCTATCGGTGGTTCAACTGAGCTCGTGGTTACTCAGGCAACCACTGCTGGAGTGACAACTTATACTTTCAGCTCGATTGATGATGAAACTCATGAAAGAGACGCTGATGAAATGATTGCAGATGGAAAGACACGTTCTGAAACTGCCCAGGACCCTAACTACGGCGAAATCAAGGCGTCTATTACTTATAAATGTTCTGGGAATTCAATGATTGGGAATGAAAATGTTCTCGTGGATGGCCAGACTTTCATGGATATCAATCATGAGACAGTAAAATCTGGTAATACTCTCACCAGAAAATATTCTGGTGAAGCCGTTGGTTTTCCTTTTGATGACACTTTGATCTGCGAATAAATTGATAAAAAAAAAGCCCCTCTTACGAGGGGCTTTTTTTTTGCTTACTGAATATCTTCGTCGCAAAGAATTGTGGTCTGGGTATTGTTAGCAGGGTCCATGATGTGGCCCTCTACTTTTGCTTCTGTTGAACAGGTTTTCAAAATGACCTGGAAACCATCAGCTTCACCTTCAAGACGAATCTGGCGGCCCATGTTGGCACATTTCACGCTGAGTTTTTCGAGCGGAATGGAAACGGTTCCGTTGATCGTGAGTTCGCCTTCAGAAAGATGGAGTGTCTGAATACCAGAAATGTCCCCGTTTTTTACTCTACAGTTCATCTCCGAGATCGCGAACGCTTTCGAAGTAAGAGCTGACAAAATAATAAGTAAAACCAAAGCACCTGATAGCTTCAACATTCCCTCCTCCTTCATGTGGTACGGAATATCTCATTTGTAACATGCTCGATTTAACCACGTAAGAAGTGCATTTTGGCCCTCAGGCAGATTTTTCTTAAGCTAAATTACCGAATTTCCATGCCTCCTTTCTGGTCAAAAAACACAAAAAAACTTACTATGAATCCAACTATGATCGTTTACGACAACACAACTCTCGCTTTCATCCAGAAAGCGGAACAAATGCTTCGCGAGATTCTGAAGGACGCTGGCCTAACCGTCAGACGTTCAAGGTTTTTGTGGAAGAATTATCTGTATCCGATTCATGTGGTTGTCTTCGAGGGAAAAGAGTGGGGACATTTCAATGCTCCCTACTTTCAAATCGGTCTCAATAGAAGACTCATCTGGTCCGCAAAAGATTCTGTCGTGAGAGATATTCTCCGTCACGAACTCGCTCACTACTTCACTCTCCTCGAATTCGGAGAAGTTCCTTCACACGGAAAAGAATTTCATGAGATGTGTGCTCGCTTTGGTTTTCCGGAATCTGTGAGTGCCGCAACGATGAATCTCGAAGTGGAAAATCTTTCTAAAGAGGGTGACCTTCATTCTGAGCGGGTGCTGGAAAAAGTGAAGAAGCTTCTGTCCCTTGCTTCAAGTGCTAACGTTCATGAAGCCGAAATCGCCACCCTGAAAGCAAACGCTCTTCTTCTTAGACATAATCTCGATTACGTAGATGCTGAAGTTACCCTCTATCTTGATCGCCTGCTGGTCAGAAAAAGAAAAGACGATAAGCTCACCGCCATCTATGAAATTCTTCGTCACTTTATTGTTCGCCCCGTGATCTCGATGGGGAAAGGAACAGTGTGCCTTGAAGTGACCGGGACAAAAACGAATGTGACACTTGCCCGCTACGTGGCGGAATTTCTCGACCGCGAACTTGATCATCAATGGGACCTCGCCCGAACAGAACATGATCTGTCAGGTCTACGTGCCAAAAACTCTTTCTACCTCGGCATGGCCCGCGGTTTTGATGAGAAGATGAAAGGTGTGAAAAAAGAATTCTCCGCTGATGATCAGAAAGCCTTAGTGAAAGTGGAAGAAAATCTCGAAGCCCAGATTCGTGTGATCTATCGTCGTCTCGGAACTGTGACTTCAGGCAGACAGACGGATGGATTTGCCTCTGAAGTCGGACAGGAAAAAGGAAGAAAACTTTCCATCCGCCATGGTATCGAGGGCACGCTTAAAAATCTATTTCTTAAATAAGGACTAATATGACGATGAATTCAAATGCCCGCTCTTCCCTTCTCGCCGGCACGGGTCTACTTGCTCTCGCGGTGATGATCGGGGCCTTCGGCGCTCATGGCTTGAAAAATATCGTAACTCCAGAGAAGCTTGTGACGTTTGAAACTGGTGTCCGCTATCAGTTCTATCACGCCTTCGGTCTTGTTCTCCTCGGACTCTATCAGCTCCACTCGCCTGCCAAACTGAAAGTCGCTCACTACGCCTTCATCGCCGGTATCCTGCTCTTTTCTTTTAACTGCTACTTCTACGCAGTCTCTGACGTAAAAGTCTTCGCCATGATCGTTCCCGCGGGCGGAGTGCTGTTCATGATCGGATGGGGTAATTTCTTCTGGAAAATCCTGAAGGGCTAGACTTGCTTGGCTTCGGAACCAAACATCCACTTGTGTTGCTGTCCGATGACTCTGAAAGGTAATCCGAAGTCTTCGTTCATCTTTACGACTGCTTGAAATCTCTGCATCGGAAACTTCTCTGCAGGCTCGTAGCATGGAGTGAGACACCACGGTACGACCGGACCATTGTTCTTCTTCACGAAATGGAAAGCATCAAACACTGTCTCAAAATCTTTCTTATCAGCGACGACGGCCTTAACCTGCGCCTTACTTCCATACTCATTCACGAATTTCAAAAGAAGTTCCGGGCTCGTACGGACTTCCGTTGAAGGTGTTTTCACATCGTAAGAAATGAAATCTACGGCATCGAAAACTTCTTTCACAATGCGGGTACCGGCAGCTTCGATGTTGATGTAGTAATTGCGCGCCTTGAGCTCTTTAATAAGTTCAATCACCGAAGGAATGTGGGAAGGATGAAGCGGATCTCCGCCTGTGATAGAAATGCGCTTGATAATGTCCTGAGAAAGCACTTCCACTTCTTCCATCACTTCATCAAGAGTCTTCGTCATGGCCGGATTAAAATCCCAGGTTTCCTTGGAATCACAGTTCACACAACCGATGTGACAGCCCTGAAAACGCACGAAGATCTGAGGAATCCCGATGTGGATACCTTCGCCTTCGGTCGCCCGGTAAATGGAGTTGATCAAGAGGGTCGTCATGGGGTCGCATCCTACCATAGGGGGATGAGAGGGTAAACCCAAGGATTTCTTCGGGTTTTCAGGGAGTAAATTTTACAAATCCCATCAAGGAAAATACACTAAATAGGGTTCTGTCCTACTATGCTCGAGTCAGAAAACAGGTGCTTATGAAATCCTCGTTCTTCCTTATCCTTCTTTCGTTAACCGCTTTGGTTGGTTGTGGAGAAGATGCTGGTTCCCACCGGGGGGAACTTGAGACTGTTACTCCGCCGATCACGGAAGAAGAAATTTTCATCTTACCGTCGCATCTTCACCGGACAAATGGTTTGGCCCTTCTCACGAGTAAGCAGGAAGCTATTGAAATTCTCGCGACCTCTCTTCCTGTCGGCTATCGCACTATTCCTCTCATGGCCCTCGATGATGAAGGAACTCCCGATAAAAATGTCCGCACCAGAACGAGTCTCGGAAGACCGACTGCTAATTGCGGAACAACTTTAAACACCACAGTCAGCGAACGCCTTATCAATTGTTCAAATATTAATGGCACGACGGCGACCTGGGATGGATCTAACGGAGCATCCGGTGAATCCACCTGGCGTCTGGTCACAAAAGATGGTTCGCAGGAAATCTGGGCCGATCTTCGCACGGGCCATCTGTGGTCGGATGTCCAGGATGCTACTGCGAACTGGTGTCAGGCATCGGGTAATCGGACAAAAGAAGTGGGAGCTGCCATCAATTGCGAAACGGCCGCTGTGGACGTCACTTGTATTGGGAAAACCATCATGGGTGTTACCAATGTAAAATGGCGACTTCCTACCAGAAATGATTTTCTCCAGGCCGATCTTAATGGTCTGCGCTTTGTCCTGAAAGCGTCCGGTGCTGCTGGATTCTGGACAGCGACGATGAACTCCAAAGCGACAACCAGAAACGAGGCCTGGGCCTATGTTCAGGAACAAGGCACACTTGAAAGTGCTGTGCTGACTGAAGATCGCCAGGTTCGCTGCGTGGGTGCGGCGACTCTCTGATGAATCTCCACGAACGCTATGATTCGATCATGAAGGGACTGGCCTTAGGCCACCGTGGTCTCGTGCGATTTCATTCCGATGAAATAATTGAACTTGAAAATCTCCTGAGTACGATGCTTGAAGAAAAAAAAATCACGGATCTGGAAAAAGTTCTCTGCCTGATTGAGCATTCCTCCATTCCTCACCAGGGTTTTGAGAAGAGTCTTATTTCTGCGCTTAATTCCGATCTCCCCGATCCCTTAATTATCTTTGCGCTCAATGCCGCCAGAAAACATGTCCTACAGGCGCGCTTTAATAAGGGTAACCGGCTGGAATATGATTTTCTCGAGACGCTAAAAAAGCTTCTTCACAGCAAAAATCCTGAACTGGTTGAGTGGACTCTCCGAACCATTGAGGAATGTGGAAATCAAGGTGTATATTTTCTGCAGGAATTTGCTAAAATAAAACCAGCACCATGGAAGTGGTTTAATGCCCATCACAGGGCCGTGCGAGAGCTCATCACTCTCCTTGAACGTCGCTGGAGGCGATTTGAAAACCCTCAATCACAACAATCCCGAAGAGGCCCTTAAACTCATCCGTGAATTGGAGAATCTGGCAGGACTTCCCGCGTATGATCTGAGTGCTCGCGATGATATCAAAGTAAACATTCGCCTGAATGAAAACGTGGGGCCCGCGCGCTTTAAGCCGGATCCTTTGATTCCTGGTGGCTTTATGGCCAACAGTCTCACCATCCGTGCGATGAAACCGGATATTTTTGTTCTCGGTGAATCCGTTGATGAACTCACGCGTGATTACGATTGCTCCTGCGGACAACAGTTCGACCTGCAATTCTGGAAACTCTGTCCGTATTGCGCACGTGACGTAAAAATCTAATGATCATCATGCAGAAATTCCATTCCCTTCATGAAATCGATCCGGAGTTCATTCCCAGTATCGAGCTTCTTCTGAAAGAAGAAGTCCCGAATTTTCATTTCATAGAGCGCGCACAGGATGGTTCACCGGAAACAGATCTCTACACTTATTTTCTTTTTTTTGGTCCGACTCAGAATACGCCCATTGGGTTCGGTCAGGTCTGTCTCCGAAAAGTTCCTTCAGAGAACTTTCTGACCTTTGGACAAAAGCTCGCATTCTGGAATAAAGATCACACTCACTGGCGCCAGGCGATTTGGAACGTGTTCGGTGGTAATACGGGTGCCTGTTTATTTGATTCAAAGTTTCAGCGCTCGGGTCTCGAGAAGATGCAGAAAATAATCTCGGAATACGAAACAAGAAAAGATATCGTCGCTCATGACATTCATGTCCTGAATGGTGTTCAGAACTTTAAGCTGAAAAACTCTTCTCCCTTACTTTCACGCCAGAAATACGTACTCGAATCCCTGCCGAAAGAAGCGAAGACCTATCAGGATTATCTTTCTCATCTGGATTCTGAAACTCAGAAAGAACTGAAATCTGAATGGAAGAAAATCGTGGACGCTGGGGGTGTGAACGTTGGGGACTACCCCCTGCCGGCAGAGGACAAGGAGCTTCCTTTCTCGAAGGAAGAACTCGCTTTATGGGCCTCATGGGGCTCAACCATCCTGACTTTTGAGAAAGAAAAGAAAATCCTCGGATGCCTTCTTATGGTCCCAGGTCATGAAGGAAATTATTTTTTCGAACCTCTTCCGCTTGAACCGGACGGAAATGCGATCGTAAGTGATCAGATGTACATTCAGTACGCGCTCCTGAAATTTCACGATGCAAAAGATGCCCGCCGTTGTCACATCATGAAGTCCGGAGCGAAACTCACATTCACTGAAAAAGAAGAACTTCCCTTCTTCACCCGGATGGGATTTCACACGAAAGAAATCTCAGAAGTCTTTTATTCGAACCTCGAAGGTCTCTCGGTTCCGGTATGAACCAAACCGAATGGATTCTTGCCGTGGTGGATGCGTTTTATCAGAAAGCAAAATCCGATATTCTGATAGGCTACCATTTCCGGAACATCAAAGATTTTGAAGAGCACATTCCGCGAATTGCTTCTTTCTGGGATCTGCAGTTACTGGGAAAAACTGAAAGAGAAGTCACTCATCCGTTTGACGTCGCTAAACTTCATCTCGCACTCTCGATAAAGAAAGGCGAAGTCGGAAGATGGCTGGTGCTGTTCCGTAAAACTCTCGAAGACATGACTTCGTCTCACCCGGAAATGAAAGATCTCTCAATTCTCTGGAGGGAGCGCTTAGTATTTTTTGAGGATGTTTTCTTAAGGCTTTTTAGCGTCAAGAACCCGTGAGACGAATTCTTCGAGGACTGGCTCACCTGTGACGTCATCAAAGACCCAGTTACCGGTATAATACCCGCGGATTTTCTTAGCAGCGTACTTCGCCTGCTCTTCATGACTAAATTCAACCGCGATCATATCAAGATCTTTTACTCTCACGGTATGACCAGAGATGCAGCCTTCTGTATAGGCAGAACAACTGATGCCATCGTTAATGGAGCGCGGAAGGATAAGCTGAACCGATGGATCGGCTTTCTGAGCACGGGCCAGAAGATATTCTTTCGAGTACCTGACTTCTTTCGTGCAAGATGCACTCAGTATGGACAGGAGGGCCAGCGTTGAGAAAATAAGAGGTCTCATGATTCTATGTTAAACCAAATGCCCTGAAGGACCAATATGTTTCCCCTGAAGTCACAGTACGCGCTCAATTTCACCGCTTCCCGTGGAGAATTCCGGGACATAACATCACCCAATGACCTTACTCCCTTCACCAAGGTCCAATTCGGAACTGCTGAGGATGCTGAAAAAATTCTGTCTCTCATTTCAGATGCCCAGGAGAAGATGCGCTCAATGCCTTCTTCGGAAAAAATCCGCATCCTGAAAGCGGTCGCGATCGAGATTGAAAAGAACGCCGATCAACTGGCGCTGGTGATTGCACGTGAAGGTGGAAAACCACTGAAGGATGCAAAGCTTGAAATTATCCGTGCCAAAGATACTTTTGAACTATGTGCTGAAGAATGCTGGAGGCTTCATGGAGAAGTTATTCCCATGGATCGCACTGATGCGGGCAAGAATCATCTGAATTTCACCGTTCGTGAGCCTATTGGTCCGGTGCTGGCGATTTCTGCATTTAATCATCCTTTAAATAATCTCGCTCATCAGGTTGGCCCCGCGATCGCAAGCGGGAATGCGGTTGTTCTGAAGCCCGCCTCAGGAACTCCCGTGTGTGCTTTTCTTCTTCAGGAAATGTTCCGGAATGCGGGCCTTCCTTCAGGGTGCTTGACGGTTTTTACCGCTTCTACTGATCACGTGGAAAAATTACTTACGAGTGAGCTCTTTTCATTCGTGAGTTTCATTGGTTCCGCGAAAGTGGGATGGGAGATGAGAAGAAAGATCGCTCCTGGAACAAGAATTTCCATGGAACACGGAGGTCAGGCACCTGCCATCCTCCGCGAGGATGCAGACCTTCGGGAGGCCATTCCTCATTTACTGCGTTCTTCTTTTTATCACGCGGGCCAGGTTTGCATCTCTACTCAGAGAATATTTGTGCATCGGAATCTCTTTGAAGTTTTTAAAAATGAGTTCGTTCAGAGAGCTAAGAAATTAAAAACCGGAACAGCGATGGATGAAACAGTCGACGTAGGTCCATTGATTTCTCCCAAAGAAGTTATCCGGATCAGAAAAGATATTGAGGAAGCGGTTAAGCGTGGAGGAAAAATCCTCTGTGGAAATGAGATCCAGGGAAATGCTCAGCAGTTTCTGACTCCCACAATCCTTTCAGATGTTCCGCGGGATGCTTCACTCATGATGAATGAAGTTTTTGGTCCGGTGGTGTGTCTCAATAGCTATGAAGATGAAGAAGAACTCGTGAAATATCTCAACTCCAACTGCTACCCTTTTGAAACTTGTCTTTATACCCGGGACATCAAGGCCGCCCTCACGCTCTCGCAGAAAATTTCTGCGATGACTGTCGTTGTAAATAATCACAACGCTTTCAGAGTCGACTGGATGCCTTTCGGTGGCCATGGACTGGCGGGGCTCGGTCTCGGCGGAGTGAAGTACGCCCTGGAAGAAATGACCAAATTAAAACAAGTGATCATTCGTCTCTAAAGGTTCCCGCATACTTCCGGACGGCGGCGCGTTCCGGAAGTATGCTGGAACCTACCAGGCAGTTTCTTTGAGCGTTTTCTCGAGGGTTGCCGACTTGAACTGGAATTTCATATCTTTAAATTTCGTCGGAATGACTTTCTGTCCATCGAGGACGATCGTAGACATTTCTCCCAGTGCTTTTTTCAGCACAAATTCCGGGGCCGGAAAAAGTGTGGGCCGCTTGAGTCGTTTTCCAAGTGCTTTTGTGAATTCTGCATTTGTCGCCGGATAGGGTGACGTCGCATTGAAGGCGCCGTTCATCGTCTCATCCGAAACCGCCTGAACATACATCGCCGCCAGATCATCCACGTGAATCCAGCTCATGTACTGCTTGCCGGTTCCAAGTCTTCCGCCGAGCCCAAGTTTGAAGATCGGTAGCATCTTCGTGAGTGCTCCTCCGCCTTTTCCAAGAACTACGCCGGTTCTCATCAGGACAACTCTCATCTTCAAAGCTTCAGCTTTCTTCGCTTCCGTCTCCCAATCTTTGCAGACGCCTGCGAGGAAATCAGAACCTGCTTTGGCAGATTCATCGAGAGCTTCATCACCGCGATTTCCATAAATGCCAATGGCAGACGCAGAGATCAAAGCGCGTGGTTTTTTGGCGAGTGCCGCCATGGATTCAACGAGGTGACGGGTCGAAAGTATTCTTGAATCGTAAATTTTCTTTTTCTGGGATTCATCCCATCTTTTTCCACCGATATTTTCACCCATGAGATTAATCACGGCATCGACTCCGGTGAACGCATCTGAAGGAGGAAGGGTATCGTTATCCATCCACTGAACATATCTGCACTGAGAGCCGAGAACGATCGCGGCCTTCGCCAGATTCCGGGTAAGAACAACGACTTCATGTTTTTGCGCAAGAAGCTGGGTCACAACCCGCCGGCCGACAAAACCAGAAGCACCAGTAACGAGAACCTTCATAGAATACCTTTTTGAGAGAGATATCCGGCATTTTACCTGCTTTCGTCCTCCGGGTTAACAGAATTTTAGCTTATGCGCTGATTCAATCGGAGTATAATGACTAAATGAAGAAGACAGGACTCGTTATGACCGGCGGTGGGGCCCGGGCCGCTTACCAGGCCGGGGTTGTGCGCGCGCTCTATGAGATGACCGGGAAAAAAAATCATCTCTTTGACGTGATCGCCGGAAATTCTGCTGGGGCGATCAACGCAAGCTACTACGCAGGCCACGCTGAAAACTGGGATGTTGCGACTCAGAATCTGGTGGATCTCTGGACCCGGATCAAACCCGCTAACGTCTACGATGTCAGGACTAAATCACTCTCTGAGCTGGGCATAAAATGGTTAGGTGGAACACTTTTCGGCGGTCTTACTGCTCAGGGGTCGCACGCTAACCATCTTCTGGATACAACACCACTCAGAAAACTCATTGAGCGTGAATCACATCTCGCTCATATTCAACGAAATATTGATCAGGGTTTTATCACGGGGATTTCGCTTTCCACCACTAACTACTCGACTGGCTCGAGTGTGATTTTTTATCAGGGTCATGAGAGTATTCCCGACTGGGCTAGGTCAGATCGGTTTTCGGTCCGCTGCCAGTTAAATGAAGACCACATCATGGCCTCGGCCGCGATTCCTTTTTTCTTTCCGCCGGTAAAAATCGGTGAAAGTTTTTTTGGCGATGGTTGTATCCGTCAGACAACGCCACTTTCTCCGGCGATTCACCTTGGTGCTGATAAAATCATCGCGATCGGAATCCGCTTTCCGCATGAGAAAGAAAAAATGAAAGAGCTTTCCTTTGCGGCCGCAAAGAATCCGACACTCGGGCAAATCGTGGGAGTGATGCTGAATGCGATCTTCCTCGATTCCCTTGAA
Organism: Bacteriovoracaceae bacterium; assembly: GCA_046593575.1. Taxonomy (GTDB): domain Bacteria; phylum Bdellovibrionota; class Bacteriovoracia; order Bacteriovoracales; family Bacteriovoracaceae; genus Peredibacter. The sequence goes on along the minus strand of JBKJNQ010000140.1, from coordinate 2,423 downwards.
GGAGACTTCGAGCGGCTCGAGAAAATTAATCGCCTCTCAGGTGGCCAGCGCACCGATCAAAAACAGATTCCGATTCTCATGCTCCGGCCTTCCAAAGATTTAGGAAAACTCGCGAAGACTCTTCCCGAAAAACTACCGCCGCTTCTGCGCTATCTCTTAAAAGGAATGGGAGTTTCTGAGACGGAAGGCTCCGATCTCCTCAGTTATCTTGCCTTCGATGAATCCTACACAAGACCACTCCTTGAGCTGGGCTATGAGGACACTCTCGGCAGACGGGATGAAGTGATGAGATTTATCGACGCCTGATCCCGCGATTTCTCTTCGGCGTAGCTACTTCTTCCAGATGAGGCTTTTTAGCAGGTGGAGCATCACGCTTGCCGCGCTTTCTCTTAGGACCCTGGGCTTCTTCTTTCCCACGGAAAGTAGCAGCCTTTTTTGCGTCTTTTTTCGGATAAACTTTTTTCTCGGCCTTCATCTTCTCTTCCGGAATAACGGAAAGATTTAAGTGCTTCTGCTGAGAGATCGCTTCGTTGATCATCGCGATCATCTTCGAATCGTGGTGAGCGACGAGATTATAAACGACTCCACTTCTTCCTCCGCGACCAACTCGTCCGCAGCGGTGAAGATAATAAATTCCTGTTTTCGGTAATCCAAAGTTCACTACCCATTCGAGATCCGGAATATCAATTCCGCGGGCAGCAATATCGGTCGCCACAAGGATCTGAACTTTCTTTTCCACGAAAGCGCGAATCGCCGCTTCACGCTCTTTAATTTCAAGATTCCCGTGAAGGAGTTTCATTTTGAGCTTCGGCATTTTCTCAGCCAGAAACTTGTAAAGATCTTCCGCCTGGTTCTGCTGGTTGGTGAAAATAATTCCTCGACCCTTCGCCTGCTTCTCAAGAAACATCCGAACAACCGTGGCTTTTTCTTCCGGCTCGACTTTTACGTTATAGGTTTCCACTTTCGACTGAGGGGCGTGAGAAACATCCGAAGCAATACGGCTGAACTTAACATCCGAAAATTTTTCCATGATGTAGGCCTCAACATCCGCAGGAAGTGTTGCGGTGATGAAACCGAACTGAACAGCACTCTTATCAAAGTACTCGATCATGAAATCGAGATCTTTCTTGAAGCCCATATCAAAAAGCTGATCAGCTTCATCGAAGATCACATACTGAAGCTGGCCCAGCTGAAGTTCTTTTTTCTGAAGCGCACTCTTCACGCGTGAAGGAGTGGCGATGAGAATTTCATAAGATCCACTCGCAACTGATTTCATCTTGGCGTGAGTATCACCACCAGTAAGATCACGAACGCGGACTTTCAGGTGATAGGAAATGCCTTTGAAAACCTGGAAAATCTGGCTAGCGAGTTCGCGGGTCGGGGCCACGATGAGTGCGTAAGGTGCGCCATTCACATCATTTCTGCCGACTCTTTCCTCGCGTTCCTTAATCCGGCTGGCGATGGGAAGAGCGTAAGCAAGAGTTTTCCCTGATCCAGTCTCTGACAGGACAACTATGGATTTCCGATCAAGGATCTCTGGGATCACTCTTTTCTGGATAAGAGTGGCAGTTTTCAGGCCCTTCTCTTCAAAGAAGCCGTTTAATGAGGGATGAAGCTCTGTCTCGCGCAGGAAGGCCATGGGGAAATCCTCTTAGGTGTTCTGGCCCTGTGTACCATGCGGGTCGGGCTTTGTCCCGGGGAAGGGTAAAATATTCTGAATGTTCCTCAAGGCCTAAAAACCTTAAAATACTCCTATGAAAACCATTCTCCTGCTTCTCATTCTTCTCCCCCTTTCAGCGCATGCCCAGCTCTTCAATATTAAGGTCAATGATTATGGGGTGAACTGCAGTGCCGGCGCACTTGAACGGGCCTTTTGTAATTACATCGACACGGAACTTGGAAAAGTCGAAGTTGATGTCAATAAAGATCTCCCGGGTGGATCACCGACCCGACTCATGCGAGGCATGGCCGATTCATCCGTATTTGCCGGGAAAGGAATTGGTACGGATTACGCTTCCAACATGGATGTCATGTTAATCGGTGCAGGTGTTGGTGTGGGAGCTGATCTTCACAAAGATAAAACCACGGGCTCAGATCTTTCCGGAGCGGCAGTTGCACCAGGAGTAATTCTTGGTATGAACCTTAAGTGGATGGACGCAAAACGCTTGATGGGGATGGATACCGATCGCTTGAATGTTTACTTCAACTTCATGAACTATAATTTCTCTAAAAACGTGAATGATAAACCCGGTGAAAAATCCGATGCCGCACTCGACATGCTCGCTCTTGGGATGCACTTTCGCTACGACTGGATTAAGGGTGTAGGAAATAAACTTCTCGGCTGGGGTGGAGTGAAATTCACTTTCGGTTATGAGTTCAACAAAAACGATATCAGTTTTAAGAGTCAGATCACAAAAAATGCC
>JBKJNQ010000108.1:0-6180 GCA_046593575.1 Bacteriovoracaceae bacterium | reverse complement strand
AAACAAGGTCGAAGAAACCAGAATCGTCGAGACCCTCCGTAAATCAAATCCCCGGCTTGAGCGGGGATTTCAGCGCGCGATTGAAGAAATGAATCACCCGGATTTTGTCGTGTCGTATGTCGCAAATCTTCAGGAAGATGCGTTCTTTCGGATGGCAGGATCTTCCAGTCCGGAGCTGGTGAGGAAAGGGCAGGAAGGCGTTATCGATCAGGAATCAGTTCTCGCCGTACTCAAAAATCGAATCGAGGCGAGAGGCCAGAAAATTGTGGAGATAGCACCAGAGGATGGAATACTGGCTGATGATCTTTTCCGGCAGAAAATTTCTTCAGGGTATCTGATTGATCGCGGAGTAAACAGTAGTCACGGGACGTACTCCCACCTGGTTCAACAGGACATGTTCTTTGACTTGATTTGTAAAGAGTCGGGTGTAACTCAGAAAGAACTTTTTCAATTCCTTGGCACCGAAGATGGGAAGCGTGTTTGGGATGATATGTTTGATGCCTTCCTTAAAAATGATTCGGAGTACGGCTACCTGCCACGGTCATTGCGTAGCCCTGAGTATATGAAATCTGTGATTCTGGATCACCTGAATCTTCCCTGAGGTTTGCTGTTTTATGAAGTATCTATTTTTCTTTCTTTTTAGCTTCTCTGCTTTCGCACTCGTGAATGTTCCGGATGAACCAAATCTGGATAGTGTCGCGCGCTTTGCTCAGAATTTAAATTCAGTCGTAAATAGAAGCGGACAATTCTCATGTGAGGAAGCCGATGCTAACGATAATCTTGCTGCATTAGGGGGAGTTAGGATTCCGGAAGTCGACCGGCCCTTGATTGGCGTTCTTCTTCGTCGGTGTCTTCAGAATAGGTCTATCCGCGATAATGTCTGGCACCGTGTGAATTCGGTTACGCCCATGCTTTGCACGGCACCTAATGGCCATAAGCGGATCAGAAGATACTATCAGCTCGGAAGACAAAACGGACATATCAGAATCCGCGTTCCTATCCGTTTTACCTGGGTTCCAGGAGTGAGCCAGGGAAATCGAGAGAATGCTTTAAGAAAACTCGCCGAGGCATCACGATGTGCTTCGAATTTTTATCTGCGCTTTGGTCTCCGTGTGAGTATCGAAAATGTGACGGACGTAAATGCGCCCAAGACTATCATCAGTGAAACCGTTGGAAGAAGTTCCACCGCCCATGTCTATTTAGGGGAAGATCAGAACCGCAATGCCTGCACGATGATGGTCCATGAGATGGGGCATTTCATGGGACTTCCAGATCGCTACGTGGATGCGGCTTGTCCCGCACGCATAGGTATCATGCCAAGGAGTGATGTCATGAATAATGGGGGAGTTTATCCACCGGAGTTGATGACACTGAATCTTTTGGATTTTAATAGAATCATCGAACCACTCTGTCACTGAATCAGGGACAGGTCTGATTTTTTAAGAAGATCATTTCGCGGTAGTGGGAAAGTGGATCGGGAACTGCCATTTCTGTTTTCTCAATCGCAACAATCTGATTATTTTTCACGACGTATTTACCTTGGACAAATTTATTCAACCACGGTGCAAATTGAAGTTCTATCTTCGGTGCCACAATAAATACTTTCTCTGAATTACTACCCTTGTTGATCGTAAGAGTTACTCCCTGCTTGTCCTTCACTTCTCCCTTCAATTCAAATAATCTGCAATCCTCAGCGAAGGCAGAAAGGGAAAGGAATAAAAGAACGAGTAATTTCATAACGTGAAATCGCGACAGGGATTAGGTCCGGTCACTTCGCGGGCACTGTAAAGAGCTGAATAGACTTTCCGCGATTCAATCGCAACCTTGCGGGCAAGGGTCTCGGTTTTTTGCGTGATGTCCGGGAAGGAGGCAAAAACGTTACTTGAACTTGCGGCCTGTGGGTTTGATCTTTTCAGCTCATCCTGGATTCGCTTAGCGTTCTGATAATAAACCAGCCAGTTTCTTGCTCGCTCACGCGCCTGGGGATTCCACGCACGAGTAAGTTCATTCTGATATTGAGTGATCATCTGATCGGGATTCATCGCGAGAATTGCACTCACTGTCACGCGCGGGCAATCGCCGTTTGTTCCGCAGATCTCGCGGGTCTCATTAAGAGTAGCGGCCCCGGCATCTTTCAACCGATCCTGGATCGTTTTCCGGTAATCAGCATAAGCATTCAGGGCGTTTCTGAAACTCTGGAAATTCAGTGCGGAGTTTGTTCGCTCAAGATTCCGCGTGAGATCAAGAAGCACATCCACTTCAAAAGCTTCCGCCTGACAACTGTTGGTGGCGACTGATTTTTGAATCTCGGGCATAAACTTATCGTCAGTGAGTTCTTTGATGTTCAGGTATTTCATGAGAATGGGGTACATTTCTTCCTGAAGAGCATTTCCTTGTGGAGAAGAAATCATGGGAAACCCGAGATCATTCGAATTTGCCCGAGCGGAGAGAAAGGCCTCTTCCAGATTTCTTCCGCTTCTAAATTGATCAACAAAAGCACGTGAGAAAGTTGAGCGGGAACTTCCCCCGTAAGCGAAGGTGTGTGGTCCTGTTGATGAGATGACACAAGTCCGGGAATTCCCCAATGAGAGCGAGGCACCCGAGTGACAACTGAGATCGACAATCGCGAGCTTGATATTTTTTTCAGCGGCCAAGCGGGAAAGCGCCTGAAGACGATCGAGAGAGATGTGATCAGATCCAGAAAGATTAAGGAGATCATGGGCCCGTCTCTGGCCGGATGAAATCTGGTGAGTGCTCATGTTCTGGCCGGGTTCGGCACCATGGGAATCCACCATGATCATCAGCTGGTCTCCGGACTTGATAGCTCCGTTTCTGATTTTGTTCTCATATCCAGCAATAATGGATTCAAAAGAACTCACATCAAAATTTCTGATGTTGTTTTCCGGAAAACTTTCGCGGAGAGTGGTTTCAGTTTGTGAGTGACCGCCATCGAAAGCGACATCGGTCGTCAGATCTGAACTTCGGGCATAGGCACCCAGGAGAGGAATTTTTGAATCAAAAATAGTCGTCTCACCGGGGGGATCGCCACTGCCGCCAAGATAAGCAAAATAGCGCCCTGTCTGAGCGTTGGCGGTCGTGATGAGAATAATTAGAACCAGGATTCTGAACATGAGGCCTCAGGAATTTTTATTCTGGTTTCTTCCAGAACTTTGATGGTAATTGATCGGGTTTCCAGAACAATGATTGTTTATTTAACAGGCGGCAGTACTGAGTTTCCGAAGCAAGAATACTTCCCAGTTTCAGAAGTCCGAAAGTTGCTGAGAGACCTTCTTCGGTTTCGAAGTCACTGATACTCACACCAATCACTCTTGGGGAGTGTGGTTCAAGTTTCATAAATTCCCTCATGAGAAGGGAGCCATCCTGATGAAGATTACGATTCATCGCCCGGAGCTGAGTTTCAACTTCAAAGGTTGTGACCAGCGGATTCTTTTTCTGCTCACTGAACTTCTCTTCATTAAAATTTTTCAGGAGGACCTGGCAGACTTCCGGATTGATGTGCCGGCAACCATCCACTGAGCAGTAGGAAAGGGACACGATCCGGTTTTGCCTGATCACGGCCTGACGGACATTGCAGTTAAAATACTTGGGAGCAGTCGTAAGAAGAATGTCTCCGCTATCCTCAACCGTTTTAATGATATGAGTTTCAATTCTCTCACCGGGATAATAGTAGCGTGTGACATTGGCCTTTTTTTCTGTGAGAACTCCTGTTCCGCGGTTCGTAACAACCAGGATATTCTCTGATGAAATATCCATGGTCCCTGTAGTTCCAAGGAATACCGGAAGGGTCCTGAAGAACTCCGTCTGGATGGAGCATTCATAGGCAAATGTCAGGGGATTCCAGAGCAAAGCAATCAAAGCGATCAGTCTTTTCATACCCCTGATTCTACGACAATCGGGGCCACTCTCCCTTAAGGGAAATTCATACCGGGGATCGGGCCCGTGATCTTAGGCCTTACAATGAAAGGGTACATTGGAGGTACGTGTGTATCGTCTCGCAATTATTTTACTTTTAAGCTTATCGGCTTATGGGGAAACCGGATCTTTCCGGACATTATGGACATGCCCAACTGAAAACCGCGGGAACATGCCCGACAGAAAAGACATCGATATAAGTTACAATGCGCGCGGAGAGATTACTTTCCGGCCGGATATTTTCTCTCCTTCGGCATTCGGATTTCTTCAGCGGATCTTCGGTGGGCGCCGATCGGGTTCAGCACTCAGTGAATGCGTAAACGGATTCTTCGCAAGCCTTGAGGCCCCGCTGACTGTTGTGAGAAATAATCACTGCCCGGATCTTCAAAATATTTTTTGTCAGAAAACCAATGATGATATCCGCCACGACATCGGACAAAAGATCCGAAGAAGTTCCTTTTACCGTAAGTATGACGATGAGCTTGCAGGTGCTGTTCAGAACCTCGGGACTGAACCGGTCAATTCTGTTCCGGCCACCGGTCGCACTGTCAGACTTCCGCCTTCTAGACCAAGAGTTGACGCTGATGAAGTTGCTCCGGGAACCAGAGAAATCACTAGAACAGCTCCGACCGATGAGGCCCGCGCGCGCGCAAGACTCACCGATTATATTCTTGATAATTACCGTGTGCTGGACGATCAAAAGTTTCGAACCTACCAGAACACTTGCCCTGATCTTGGCGCCTCAACTGGTGTGAACCAGCAGTATTGTCAATTCTATTACCGCGACTATCGAAGAGTGCTCACGAATTTAAGTCAGATGATAGGAGCTGTGAAAAATCGTGATGTGGATGAGCATGAAGTTCTCAATGCTGTCGCTTGTCTTCCTCCTCGTGAAGAATTTTCAGATATCTCTGATGTCCTTCAGAGTCTTGAACAAAGTCGTGATTGCGCTCCCATTGAGCCGGGTGGATTCCGGAGATTCCCATCAGGGCGCACGACTCACAATTATCTTTTAAAAAGAAATAATGACGGGGTTTATGAAGCCTCGGTCGTTATCAATTTTCAATACCTGAGCGGCAGTCTTAACGGCGAACAGATGATGGCACGAGCAAATAACTGCTTCAATATGCTGGCACCCGCGCTGAAGACACCTAACGGTGAGCAGCTGCGTGTTCGTTACTTAAGTCCTTCGCAGGCCGATTCTCAACTAAGACCTTTTGAGCGTCCGAGAAATATAAATGTGACCCTCAATCAGGGATCTCTTGGAGCGAATTCTGAGCTTCGCGGAAATACTGCTACCTTCACTGATACCTTCGGTTGCGAAACCATCATGCATGAAACTCTTCACTATCTTGGACTCTGTGATGAGTACGAAGAGCATGACAAGACTCCAGGCACAGACGGTAGAAATCTCGCAGATAATTATGCCTGCCGGGTCGTTCCGCGCACGAATACGATTATGTCGAATCACGCTGAGGCGATTGGTGCAGCAGTTCCATTACGTTTCTCTTGCCAGTGTACGGACGAATCTTGTCGGCAGTCACTCGCTGCTACCGGTGGAGATGCCGAAAACACACGGTCAATCATGGGCCAGGAGAGTCCTTACCAGATTTTCGCCAGTGCGATGAATTCGTGTGCTCCTGTGGAATATCGGGAGAGAGTAAATTTCCCCAATAGAGATCCAGGTAAAAGAATCGTCATTCACTCAGAGACCCCGGGAAATATTGTTTTCGAGAGTCGGTATCTGTCTTCACTACCGGGTAGGCCGCTTAGTTCCTCTAGAACCATCGTAAGATGCAATTGCCAAACTCCCGATTGCCAGCGCGATCTGGCGCGCGGTCTGGAAAGAGTGAAGAGTGCTGCTTCCGGCAATTCGCTCATTAGTTGTCCTGAGCACATGAGACCAATCGATGAGACCCGACAGCCACTTCGTTTTATCCAGGGTGCTACACCAGTGGATCCCTCTCGTGAACAAACCCGGGTTGAAGGAGATGTTTTCCACATCGTGAAAACTCCCCCTGCGAGTGCCGGTCTTCTTGCTCCCAATCACATGGCGAGAATTATTTACGGGAATTGCAGCACAGGCCCTGCCGCTTCTTATAACCAATGTCAGGCGTTTGCGTACGCAACTGCAAGTAGTCCGCTTTGTCAGTCTAAGTCTTCTACTCAATGCTCGGATGAGCGCTACTATCTTGGGGTAGGGGGCAATCAGTGAAAAGAATCATCTTCCTCATACTCCTCTCAACA
>JBKJNQ010000078.1:0-4441 GCA_046593575.1 Bacteriovoracaceae bacterium | reverse complement strand
GTCCACCAACGGCCATCTTGAAGGGCACTCCAGCTCACAAGAAAGTTCGCAAACATGAATTCCAGAAGACCTGTATATTCCACAGTGGCCCAGAGGAGAAACACAGCAATATTAATGAATGTTATGATCCGGACGACGTTCGAAGTTCTCATAGGAAGATCTCACCACATTTTGTTATCCCCTGTCATTTGTCATAGCGATATGGCCCGTGCCATGATCCTTTCATGAATATCCTCCTTCTTCTTTTAAGCCTTTCCGTTTTTGCTTCTCCCTCTGATGTGATCTACGGCGAGGACAATCGCCGCGATCTCGCGGATGAAACCAATCCGCAATACATCCAGTATGCGCAGGCGACGGCGGCCAAGGTTCCGACTATTTTCATGCGAACCGTGGGGAAGGAAGTTATTTTCCGGACGATGACTCTGGTTGATCGGGGTATTTGTGACACCGAAAGATTCGCGAAACAAAACACAGTCGCGATGTGCTCAGGGTTTCTCGTGGGCAAAAAAACTCTGGTGACTGCCGGCCATTGTATTAAGAACATCAATGACTGCAAAAACTTCCGCTGGGTTTTTGATTATGCGATCACGGCAAAAGACCAGACGAGAGTCGCTGTCACTCCCAAAAAAGTTTATACCTGCAAGAAAGTTATCTCCCAGCACTTCGATGATATTGAAGACTATGCGGTGATCGAACTTGATCGTGAAGTTACCGATAGAACTCCACTGACATTTCGTAAATCCGGCGCCATCACACCCGGAACACCGGTCATGGTCATTGGTCACCCATCTGGACTTCCCACTAAAATCTCTGACGGCGCGAACGTCCGTTCACTCGACACACATTGGTTCACTGCTAATCTTGATACGTTCGCTGGAAACTCCGGATCGGCCGTCATCAATACCATCACCGGCGAAGTGGAAGGTATTCTTGTCCGCGGCGATGAGGATTACATCGATGATCCGGCGAGAGGCTGCAAGGTCGCTCACGTTTGCGAGAGCGATGCTTGCAGCGGAGAAGACGTAAGTCTCATCACCGGAATTCCTGGTCTTCTTTAGAAATCTAGAGAGCAGTAACTTCTGAATCTGTACGTGCGGGATTCAAGAAATCATCTACGATCTCCACCACATCATTCATAATTTCGGGCCTGTCATAAAAATCGTACTGACTGGCAGAGAGCCAGTGCATTTCTGGTTTCTTTCTCATGCGCTCAGAAAACTCTTTTGTGCCTGCGATGAAATCTCCCGACTGAGAATGAATAATTAACGTCGGAATTCGTATTCTTGAAGCCGAAGATATTCCGTCGAAGTTCAGCCACGGTCCCCATCCCATGGCCGCAAACTGATTATCCCATTGAGGAATGCCTCCGCGATTTGGGTTCAGGTAGTAATCTAGAGATGTATTGGAATCGGTATAGAGCACGGCCGATTGATCGGAGTAACTTGCAACGGGAACATAAGTGAGTACTCCGTCTTGCATAAAGCGATGATTGGCATCACGAGAAATCAGAATTTTGTCGCCGGGATTACTATAATAGTAAGACGCCAGATCGGGACTCTGAAGCCAGGGTGCAATCATCAAAAGCCGATCGACTCTGGGATCATTTACAGCTTCGGCACTGATGTAACCGGCACTCGCCCCCAGACCCGCCAGAGAAATCCGTGAGCCCGCAAATTCTTTTCTGTGAGTAACAAAATCAACTGCTCCTCTTAAATCATCAATCTTCTGACCCGGATCTTCGAAGTTTCTGACCGGCCCATCGCTTTCGCCGAAGTTCACATAGTCAAAGATGAGCACAGCAATTCCGCGATTGGCGAGCAAGCCCGCGTATTGAAGCGGGCCTTGTTCTTTTACATTCGCGAGATTTCCATTCAGGATCACGACGTCATGAATATTCTGCATCGGTATGAAGACATACCCTCGCATACTTTTCTTGTTCTTCGAGGGGAAATTCACCATTTCAGACCGATAAGAAATCTTCTGAGCGATGGACTTTTCCATTCCTGTTTTCAAAGTTTCTTTGTCACCGCTCATTTTTTCATGACTCCAGCGCATGCGCATGATCTTGAGGTCACCACCTTCGCGGATGAATTCATATTCCTGCTTTCCGGTGAGTGTTCCCACAGCACTAGTGAGACCTTTGTTCTTCCAGAAGTTGGCGTGAAAATCGTTACTGCCTGTCAGCCGTCCGTTTTTTTCTTCAATCTTAAAGCCGTCAATTTTGTGTTGAGTGCTGTCGAACCATTCGAGGGAGGGTTTCACCCGCTTGGTGATGTCTTCCGGTCGCATGAGCTCAGGTGCCTCTCTCACCAGAACCGTTCGTGAGGCAAAAGATTTCTCAAAAGTTTTCCAGTCATGCTTGTCAGCAGAACTTAGCATTCCGACGACGAGACCTTCGGCTTCAGCGGTCTTCATCGCCTCTGATTCTTCAACATGGCCGACGTGTTTTCTGTTACTCGTACACGACAAAATAACTGCCGTGGAAAACAGTAAAGATAATATTAATTTCATAAGTCCTCCGTGATGTTTTCAGGAGGATAACGAAGCTTTTCCCCATCTACTCTGCCCATGGGGCCGGCACGGCCACCCTTATAGGCGCATTAAGAGAAAATCATTTTTCCAAGCCCTTGATATTCAGACATGGGCAGAAGTTACCCGCTAAAGGAACTCGGCTTAGTGTCGATAAGATAGGGACTCATATCTTAAGGGGTTTTTCTATGCTGGCGACATTCCATTTCTATGTTGTTTTTAACCCACTCATTAAGCCAGTGAATGATCATCCTACACAGGCACATGAGTTTTACCACTCGCTCAAGGGCAACATGTCACACTTGTGGTGGGGAAAAATCAGAAAAACGCTTTCTCTTGAATCACTAAATGTAGGAAATTTTCAGGAAGTCGTTGAGCAGAATAAGAAAACGGGTTTAGAAACCATTCTCTTCATTTCGGACTTCACTCATCTCTGGATCGCAAAAGTGGATGAAGTGACAACTGATCGTCCTGCGAAAGATGAGACACTTGCTGTATACGACGGTGAAGATGTTGAGATCTGGTTTAAGATTACAGATATGGATCTTCTCTGCGCTGATGTGAATTCAACGAAAGCAAAGATTTCTGAACTCGGAATCAAGAATCATTTCTATCCGGGCACGGATGTAAAATCTCTTTCTCCGTCAACGGGTGCCGTACGCTTTCCGCTGATTGTGGAAGACCGCTCATCGGATCATTACTTCTCAAAATATAAAAATAAAAAACGTCTCGTGGTGGAAAATCCCCTCATCGAGAAATCCACTGTCGGTTGGGAGAACCGTGAGAAAGTCACGTACACCATTCCTCAGAAAAATTTCACGAAGCTCCCAGCTCTCATGCGGAAGCAGATCATGTGGGCAGAGGGTGTCTTTGTTCAGGACATGAATAAGACCGCGACGTCCTATCTCAGAATCCTCGAAAGTATCCTGAACGTCACACTCATGCGTGAGATTCATGCGCGAGTGAAGGGCTACGGCGACTACACGCCGCTGTCTGAAATCTACAACATCCTCAATACGACAAAGTACAACGGTACCCCGGTTGATGAACTTCTCAGGAATTCCGTTCATGCGAAGTTTTGGGAGTTCTGTAAAAATGATCTTCGAAACTTCCTTCATATGCCGGTTAACGGAAAGAAACTTTGTTTCGTGAATCCGGGAGAGACGATGAAACCGGAAGCGGCCCTCTTCATTAGAAACTCCATGCTCGGAGTGGGATGCAAGGGCATTATCAATGAACTCATTGAACGCTACGAAGAAATCGCAAAACTCACAGTTGAGGAAGTAGACGTAGACCAGAAAGCGAGTTAACGAAGGACGTCCCGTGCGCTTCGACCTTTCTTTCCATTCGGAAGATCATCTTAAACGTTATCTAAATCACTTAGGGCTCTCGCAAGAGGGCCCTTCGCTTATCTACCTCAATCAAATTATCTTTGCTCACCAGCACAAGGTTCCCTTTGAGAGTTTTTCGCGCGTGGTAGATTACCATAGTTTCCTCGATCACCTGATGCCAATACCGACGTATATCGAACGCCTTGATCTCGGTTACGGTGGAACGTGCTGGACTCTTGCCCGCGGATTTCACTGGCTGATTAAGCAGCTGGGCTTTGAGGCGAAATACTACTACATGGATCCGGGCCACGTTTGTGTGGTCGTGAAATTCGAAGAAGAGGACTACTACTGCGACGTGGGTTACGCCGCTCCCTTCTTCCAGGCAAAGCCCCTCAAGAAAAATTTCCTCGCGACTTCTCCGCTTGAAATCTTTAAGTATGAAGTGAAAGGCGATACAGCGATCGTGACGAGAACGCCGGGGCCAACAAAAACTTTGATCTTAAAACCGCAGACACCGATGGAAATCAACGCGCACTTTGAGAAAATGAACATTCCCACCAGTAAGTTTCTCACAACACTTG
>JBKJNQ010000054.1:0-24671 GCA_046593575.1 Bacteriovoracaceae bacterium | reverse complement strand
AGTTTATTGAGTTAGTCATATTCTTGACACCGAAGACAAGGATCACCAATGCTAGTTCTGACAAGGAAGCTAGGAGAAAGCACCGCTATCGACGACAATATCAAAATTGTCGTTGTGCAGATAAAGGGTAAACAAGTTCGCTTGGGAATTAAGGCTCCAAAAGAGACTAAAATCCATCGCGAAGAGGTTTATCAAGCTATCCAAGACCAAAACACTGAAGCAGTGCAAGCCAGCATGTCTGACATCGCTCGACTCGGCGAAGAGCTGAAGAAGAAATAAATTCCCCCCTTGCGGATTTAAGCCGTTGACTGATACCATCAAAGTGCTATGGTAAGAATACCTTACCGTTTCATTTTGGAGGATCCACCGTGAAAGTCAAAACCACTAGATTTGGGGAACTGGAAGTTAACCCAAACGACGTCGTCACCTTTTCAGAAGGTCTTCTCGGTTTTGAAAACCTCAAGAAATACTTCGTTGTTGATCCAGGTGATAGCACACTGATTCTTTGGCTCCAGAGCACAGAGGATGAGAAGGTTGCCTTCCCGATCATCGAACCTAAGATCTTCAAGCCAGACTATATTGCGAAACTTCTCCCAGCTGATCTGAATGGTCTCGAACTCGAAACCCTTCAAACTGCTAAGCTTTACAGCATCCTCACTATCCCTGCGAACGTGACAGAGATGTCGGCAAATCTTAAAGCACCAGTTGTTGTGAACTCAGCGAAGAAAGTTGGTAAACAGATCGTTCTTCAGGATTCAAAACTTTCCGTTAAGCATGAAATGTACAGAGAGCTGAAGACTTACATCGTAAGCTTCTCTTCTGACGATGCTCGCAGAACAACTTATGATGCTCCTATCACTCTCGAAAGCGGTGATCTCAAGGGCACAAGTCCTGCGACGACAAGAACTCTCGAAGCCTAATCCTTAGCTTAGATTTAAAACTAAAAAGCCCGCTGTAAAAGCGGGCTTTTTTTTGTATTTAATTTTCAGATTACATCTGAACGGTGGTTTCGTTCGCAGTACGTGAAAGGTTCACATACATCACGGCCTCAGGATGACTAGGCTCGCGGGAAAGAACGTTCTGCCACTCTGCCTGAGCTTCAATGATATTACCGTTTCCGTAATACAGAAGACCTAGAGCAATTCTCGCTGGCATATAACCAGGATTTTCATTCTTCAAGCGGCGAAGTTCATCGAAGGCCTTCGAGGAGAAACCTTTTTTCGTGTAGGCCTTTGCGACCTTGATGCGGATTTCGAGATTATCCGGATCAAGAGCGATCGCCTTGTTGTATTCAAAAAGAGCTTCTTCACAGCGACCATAAGAAACATACATTTCTGCAATCTCGTAATGCTTCAAAGAAAACTTTTTATTGAGGTGTGGATCGGCGAGTCCCTGACCCTGAGAATTTTTCACCTGATTATTAGCACGTTCGAAGATTGCCTTCGCCTCTTCGTATTTACCGATATCGTTGTAAATGACTGAGAGGGAAATAGCAGCATCAGTATGATTGGGATCGAGTTCCAGAACGCGCTGGAATGCCTTAATCGCTTTCCCCAGTTCGCCTCTCACGTGAAAGACGTTAGCGAGATAAAAAAAGGCTTCAGTCGCATTCGGATTCTGGTCAATGATCTCATTGAGGAAAAGGCTGGATGTTTTCAGGTCGTTTTTTTGAAAGGCTTCTTTGGCTTTTTTCAACAGGTCGTTGAGTTTCACATTCTCCAAAGCGGATCTCCTGAGAAAAATTTAAATCTTCTTGTCGCAATTATCTAAGGACAATTTTATTGCGTTCTTATCCTCTTTATCAACCTCTTGGAGAAACTTTTCACTGTATTCCTTGCAGGCATCCCATTCTTTCAGCATGCGCGAGGATTCCACAGTGCGAACCATGGCATGCTTTTTGGTTTTCGGATCTTGCTGATGCTCGATCATATCGAGATACCAGTATCTTGCAGCAGACCATTCTTTGGTGCGGAAGTAGAAGTCAGCAATGTACTGATCTTTCTCTCTCAGCATCTTCTGGGCCCGCTCAATGCGGTAGTGAGCGTCCTTGGAGTAACTGGAGTCGCCGTATTTCTGGAGAACCTCATCGTAATATTTAATGGACTCGATCGCTGGTTCCAGATCGCGATCAATCGTATCCGGAATTTGTTTATAGTATGACTCTGCAATCTTGAAAACGACGTAGGGAATTTTCTCATGCTTAGGATGGAAATCACGAAACAGAAGATAAGCTGCCGCTGCTTCTACAAAATTATCCTGCTTAAAAAGAACGTCGGCCTGGAGAAGCTCGGCAGGTGTCGCGTAAAATGAATAAGGGTGCTGGGTTTTAATCTGATTCAGCTTTTCAGTCGCCAGAATGAAGCGTTCTGCCTCCATCAGCTCTTCTGCTTCACGAAAGAGAGACTCGGCTTCAGATTTTCCCTTCGGGGCATCCGATGAACAAGAAGCAAAGAGAATGACAAAAATCAGAGCGAGAGCTTTCATCATATGTTTACCGAAAGATCCTTATAAATTTCTTTGAACAGAATTTTGAAAAAAGCGATGAATGGAATGATCACGATCATTCCGACGATGCCACCCAACTGAGAGCCAATGATAATGCTGACGACGACTAAAATAGGGTGAAGATTAACGATCTTGGAAACCAGAAGTGGGAAAACCAGGATCATATCAATCAGATTAGCGATCGTATAAATGATGACCATACCCCACATGGAAACATTGGGATCTTTCGAGAGAAGCGCAATTCCGAAGGCCGGGATAAATCCGATAATCGGGCCAATGTAAGGAAGAATATTTGTCGTACCCGCAACAAACCCAAGAAGAAAAGGATACGGGAAACCAATCACGAGAAGACCAATGGTAACTAAAGTTCCAAGGATCGCTGCTTCGACGAATTTAGCGATGATGTATTCACCAAACTTCGTGTTGAAATGAGAAAACAAGACGTAGCATTTTTCAAAGATAGGATTCGGGATGGCTTCCATGAGTTTATCGCCGAAGTTCTTACTCTCCTTGAAGAAGAAATAGAGAAACATCGGAACCAGAAGGATCCATTCAAAAATTGAAGAAAGATAATCCGGAAAACGGCTGACGAAATCAGATCCAAAAAATTCCAGCCGCGACATCATATAATTCACAGGGTCAAGATTCACCCGGATGCCGTACTTCTCAAAAAAGTTCACCTTAAAGAGAAAGAATTTATCCTGGATGATTTTCTGAATCAGTGGCAATTGAGTCGACAGTTCTCCCAGATCAGCATTGGTACTGTAGATCGTGGCAAACAGGGGGAAGAGTAAAAAGAGAAAGGCGAGGAAGACGAGGAAAGAATACCAAGCACGCTGCTTTATAGTTCCCTTCGTCAGAAGGATCGTTACCGGATGGGCCATAATATAGATGATGTAGGCAAATCCAAAAGGGAGCGTGAGTCTGGGAAAAAGGATCGCAAACACGATCGAAGTCGTGACAAAAAAGATGAAGAGGTAGAGTTTGATTTTCTGGATCTTGCTCATTTAAAGCCTCTGCTCCAGCTCTTTCATTTTCTTTTTCAGCGAAACAATTTCGCGAGTGAGCTGCCCCATACGGTTGGCCATGATGAGTGCCGTTTCACGGAGGAATTTTGCCCCCAGAACAGGATGAACCTCCAGCATGCGCTCGAGATCTGGTTTAAAAATTCCCAGGAGAACAGTATTTTCAGCGGCAATGATAGTGGCCGAACGGCGATTGAATTCTTCAAGAAGTCCCATCTCGCCGAAGTATTGTCTTTTCTCAAGACGAACAATCAGGTCCCCGGGATCATCATTATTCACTGTCTGATGATTGGAATAAATATTCACAGATCCGGAAAAGATGAAATAAAAGCCATAACCGGAATCACCCTGACGGAAGATCACTTCATTGGTCGTGAACTCTCTGCGGTGAAGATATTTTGTATAAAGTCTGACTTCATTATCCGAGAAAGAGCTGAGTACCGAAATTTTCTTGAAGAATTCGTGATAGCTCTCTTTGGCCATGAAGGACAGAGGGCTCGCCTCCCAAAGGTATTTGAGAAGGGGAATATCAAGCCTGTCAGCGGTGGTCTCACCTTGCGACATCTTTTCCATCATTTCTTTTTCATAACTCATGTCTTACTCCAGTTCCTTGAGACCTGCGTTTTTAATCCAGCCCCTGAATCGTGAGGGAAAAATAACTTCCACCCACTCTCCGCTTTTTTTGGTCACAACCATAATTCCCGGAGGAAGTTCACCACGTGATCCGAAAATCACTGATGGTCCATCCTGCACCTGATGAGCGCTGAGAGTAACTGCTTTATGCCAGCTTTTCACCCACCAATTCACACCGAGTGGAATAGCGGCCAGAAAAGCTGTGAGCATGAGGATCGAATATTTTTTTTGTTTTCTTAAAATAAGGAAGCCAATCAACAAAGTGATAAGTGAGAGCATGGTGAAAAAACCATTCTGCGCCCAGATTCCGAACTTGATAGCGTAATCGGCGAATTCAAGAGGCTTTTCAAGTTTCGTTACTTCAAGAGTGTCTTCAACAAGACTCAAGTTGTTCGTCAGTCTTTCATCTTGAAATCCGCTCCAGCGAGATTCGAGATAATGGTAGCGTGCCTCAGCATTCTGCCCGAGTTTTGCTTTCACTGTACCCATATTGAAATGCCAGACGCCCGAAGAAAGCTGATCCTTGTTTTTTTCAAGCTCAAGGAGGGCATTGGCGTAGTCGCCACTAGCATAAAAACCTTGAAAGGTTTTCAAGTTGTCACCGTTGATAGTATCCTCCCATAGGTCAGGGTATTATCCCCCGGCTCCCGGAACTTAATCAAGAATAACACGCCATGAAAGAAGATCAGTCTCTGCCCGAAAAGCTCCTCGAGCAGATAGAAAAAAAATCTGACGTCTTAAATCTCTCCGCAAATGCGCCGGTGTTAGAATTCCTTCCACCCTTTCTTCTGAAAGACTTTGTTTCTAGCTCCCTGCAGGAAGCGCAATATTCATTTGAACCTGTTCCTCAAACGCCCAGTGTCCGGAAAGGTCGTCCGGTTGAGATTCATCGCTTTCTTACAGGAATGAATGATATCGAGCTCGATTTTGAACAGCTTGGCTGCGTGAGAATTTCGAGAAAAATTCATGAACAGAACCAGAACGATGAAAAAATGGCCAGATGGTTGAATTATGCACTGAGTCCCGAGCTTTGGGGAACTGAAGGCAAATGGCCGCGTTTTCATGAAAGATTGATGAGTCTTTTCGAGAAATATAATTTATTAGATGGCCCTGCCCTTCCGGGTTATTATCCCCTGAAGTCAGACGCCAGATCCTGGGAAGAGATGCCCTTTCAGGGTGATCTATCCGGAAGTACTTTTTCTCTCCTTCTTCCGTGGGCATTTTCCCTTTCAGATCTGAAGAAACTCGAGTCGTTGTTGAATGAGGTACCCTGATGTTTATCCTGAGATCGGTCCAGCCCAAAGACCTGAAAGATCTTTATAAGCTAAGTACGATGATGGTCTTTATCAATCTTCCAGCGGATGAAGATCTCATCAGCTCTAAGATTAAAAGTTCCATGAAGAGTTTTCATAATCCGAGTCCGGAATTTTTTCGGAATTATTATATTTTCGTTCTTGAAGACAAATCGACGAATGAAATTCTCGGGGTCTCAATGATCCATGCTCAACATGGAACTGAAGATGAGCCGCATTTTTATCTCAGCGTGGGTCAGGAATCCAAATTTTCCCAGACTATCAATACCGGGTTTGTTCACGGAACGCTCAAGCTTGGTCTCGATACAAATGGTCCGACAGAAATTGGTGGGCTAATTCTGAATCCGGATTTCCGCGGTCACAAAGAAAAACTTGGTAAGCAACTTTCCTTCGTTCGCTTCCTTTTCATGGCCAGAAATCCAGAAAGATTTAAGCCCATGGTACATTCGGAACTGATGCCTCCCCTCGACAAGCACGGAAACTCTCCTCTGTGGGAAGCGATTGGAAGAAAATTTCTTAATATGAATTATGTCGAAGCTGACATCCTGAGCAGAAGCAATAAAGAATTCATTTTGAGTCTTTACCCGTCAGAAAATATTTACCAGACACTTCTCCCGCTTGAGGCGAGAGAGTCCATCGGTAAAGTCGGCAAAGAAACAGAACCAGTTAAAAAAATGCTGGAAGGTATTGGCTTCAAATATACTTTCGAAGTGGATCCTTTTGACGGCGGTCCTCATTATCGCGCTCCCCTTAAAGAGATCAAGCCGATCAAAGAAAAAATCACCGGCGTTTTGATCACGAATAAAAGTTATAATTCCGCTGAGGCACGCGACGTGATCATTTCACTCGAACATTCTGAGTACGATTTTTTTGCACTCAGAACTTCACTTCAAGTGCATGGAGATGGACAGGTTTCGATGGATCCGCAGGTGGTAAAAGAACTTGGGATTAAAATGCCTCAGAAAATAACGGCTATCCCGTTTTCCTAAGCTTGCTTCTTGTCGACGAGTACCCCGTTGGTCGAGGCAATGCGCATTTTTTCTTTCCCATCGAGAGTCTGAGATTTTACAACGTACATCTCTGTCGCTTTTTGATACCCGAGAGTAGCTGCTGCTTTCTGACCGCCGGTTCCTGATTCCCGGGCAATTTCTCTTTGAAGTAATACCACTTCAGAACTCAGAATCTGGGCCTCATCAAGGTTTTCCACAATAGTCTCTACCTGAGGCTCTGGAATCGACGAGGGTCTGGTAAAAGGAAGAACGCGGCCTTCGGGAGACGAGCTTGGCTCTTTCTTTTTAGGTGCCTGGGATCTCTCTTGTTTCCAGACAACTACGTCATCGCCCGAAGCCCTTTTAAAGCTCACTTCCTCCCGATGGAGAACATGCGCAAGTTTTAGGATCTCTTCTGGTCCTAAAATACAAAGTGCGCGAAGAACGTAGGGTGACGGTTTATTGCCCAAGAAGGCCTGCCTTTGTTGACCATATCGGTCGGGAGGGCTTAAAACTTGAGCGCTTTAATCAATTGATTTCGCGTAAGGTCTTACAAAAAGGTTATAGACAAAAATAATCCGGAGGTTTATAAAGTACAGACCTTTTGACTATGAGTTGGGAAGTGGCGCAGTTGGTTAGCGCAGCAGACTGTTAATCTGTTGGTCGAGAGTTCGAATCTCTCCTTCCCAGCCACTTTTTATGAATTTCACTCAACGACAATTTCGTCGACTTAAATCCAGACTTCGCAAACGCTACCAAACTAAGTGGAAAAAAATCCGGACTAATCTCCGTCATTTTCCACCAGGTCTATTAAAGACATGGGTGCTTGATAACGATGAGCTTCTTGCCACGTACACCAATTTCAATTGGTTTTTTCTCACTCAACTAGAAACCTATTTTTTTCTCCAGAACATCAAACCTGTCGCCGGATCAGAAACGTCATTAAGCGAAGACGAAGATCTTATCTTTGAAACCTGGAACAATTCAGAATTTGCCGATATTTTTCTCAAACAACTGAATAAGGGGAAATCGGTTGCGACAGCCTCACAATTCACCTTGAAGCATCTCGAGAAACATCTCATCACTCTCGGTAAAAGACATGTTGAGAAAATTGAGGCGAGCTCCTCCGCTTATCGTGTTCAGACAGTGCTGGGTGAGAGACTAAGAAAGGGAAAAATTTCTCCGATGCTAGGAACAACGCTTCACCTAGAAGGCAAGGAACTTGATCTCAAGACTCACTCCCTTAAAGAGATGAATGTCTTTTCTCAAAGAATTGAACTGGCGCTCAAGCTCGTGAGAAGATATTCACCAACATCCTGGGAAAGATTCATCAATTTTACAGATGTCATCATTCCTATCCGTGACAAAGAATTCGTCAGCTACTCCCACCAGAATTTCCCCTGCGCTTCGATGATCAATCTTTATGACCGGGACTTCCTCGATCTTTCCGATGATCTCCTTCATGAAAATGGCCACCATCACCTGAACCATTATCTGAATCTTGAAAAACTGATCGAAGAGCCATCTGAGATGATCTACTACAGCCCCTGGAGGAGATCACAAAGGCCTCTTCGCGGAATCTACCACGCGTACTTCACTTTCTTCTGGGCCTTTAAACTTTTCAGTGATCTGGCAAACTCTGATCTTGATAATATCTGGTATAAATTCTCGGATGAAGAAAAAGAGAAAATTCACTGGAGAGCGGTGGAAGAATTCCACATGCTGGATTTTAGTTTCCAGGAACTCAAGTGGGCGCGCCGGAAGAAATTAATTCATGATGAGGGGTGGAAATTAATTTCTGAGCAACAGAAAGAACTTACAAAGTTCCGTAAGAAAATCCCTCTCTGGGAAAGAAGACTTAAAAAGAATAAAAAAGAATTGCTGAAATTGAAAAAAGAGCTAACCGTCGCGAAAAAGAAATTTAAGAAGTCCTAGATTCGATCCAGTTCACTTTGCATCTGGTTTGCCGGCATGAGATCTCCCCGACCGGCAGCGACCTTAATCCCCTTGCGGAAAGTTTCCTTTGCTTCATCAACTAGCCCCAGCCCTTTGTAGGCCTTTCCAAGTGCGAGATAGGCGACGGAATATTTTGGATCTTCAATCAAGACGCGCTCCAGATGCTCCCGCCCCTTTGCCCATTCCCCACGTTCCACAGCAAGGGAACCCAGCCCATAATTGGCCAGAGCATCTTCCGGATCAATCTCCAGAACTTCGAGAAACATTTTTTCTCTGCGGGCAAACTCTTCAGCTTCAGCCTTGGCCTTTTGTACGGCCATTTCTTTTTCTTTGGCTTCAGAACCAAATTTAGAAAAAGATTTGAGGGTAGCTAGAGACTTGTGATTTTCAGCTTCTTCGATTTTTCCCGTTTTCATAAGGAAGAGTGAAAGATTGGTATGCGCCATCAGGGATTCTGGATCCACTTTCGTGAGTTTTTCCATGATCTCTATCGCCTCAGCATAACGATCCTGGCGGCCTAACATGACTCCCAGAGCTTCATAGGCATCCGCATGCGAGGGATCTTGTTCGAGAGATTTTTTGAGGAGTGTTTCTGCTTCAGAAAGATTGTTGTCACGAAAATGAGAAAGGGCGTCGTCGTAAAGTTCAACCGACTTCGTTTTCTTGTCACCCGGCAAAAGCGGGTAATAGCGAACGACACCGTGACATGATTTTCCATCCGCATCGAAAGTAATCTTCATTCCTTCAACGCGAAAATCCCGAAGAAGATTAGCAGCAATATAAAATTTCCCCTTCCAGGGAAGAGACTCAATGGCAGTCCCGATCCGATTACCTTCAATAGTTAAAATTCCAGCAGAAATGGAAGAGTCACTCTCCACCAAAACTGGTGAATAGGCGGCACCTCTATGAGTCGAAATCTTTGAAACAGTTTCCTGCCCCGGATAACACCCCTTGTTCATCACGACGGCGAGATCAAAAAGCCTGAGATTATTTACCAGCTCACTCGTAAAATCCAGCCCGTCAAAAGAAGGCCATCCATTGAGCTTTCTCCACAATTCACGATCAGTATCAGGAATAACAATGACATCTTTCTCCGGGTGCGGAGAAAGTGATGCCGGTTCATCAAAAATCACGCCCTGCTCATTTTTATCCAGTATGAATGACCAGTTCTTTAAACCATTTTCTTCAATCTCCACATCTTCTGAAACCAAAAACCGATTCAGCCGTGCGAGAGATTTTTCTTTTAGAGATGGTGGTACAAGATAGAGAAAATGATCAGCTTTATGAACAAGCCAGCCATAGGTTTCAACTTTCCCTTGAGGATCAAGAAAAGTAACCAGATGAAAATGCTCTGGAGTGAGAAGACTTATTTTGAAGGTGGATTGTGAATCAAGAAAAGAAACAACGTCATGACCCTTGAGGAGCAGCTCTTCGAATGGAATGGTGAACTGACCCTGGGAATAGCGATAATTATTAATCATTTTCAGACGGAGAAGGACTCTCCGCAGCCGCAGGTGTTTTTGGCGTTCGGATTATCAAAGACGAAGCCCTTTCCATTAAGACCATCTTTAAAATCAAGAACAATACCCTTAAGATAAATGAGAGATTTTGGATCAACGAAAACTTTCACGCCGCTAAAATCAAGAATATTATCTTTAGGCTTTAGTTCACTGAATTCGATCTTATAAGAAAGACCTGAACAACCTCCACCAGTAACGGCCAAGCGCAAACCTTTGTTGCCATCAGAATTTTCATTCCGGGCGATGACCTGGATCTCTTCCAGTGCCTTCGGTGTGATTGAGATAAGTGATTGTTCCATATGAGTTTTTCTCCGAAATCTGAGACTTTTGTACAGCCAGTTTACCACAAATACAACGTTCTGAACCGCTCAAAAGGACCCTATAGATTGGATTCCTGAGCACTTAGCCGTATAATACCAAGGAACAGGGAAGTTTATGGGGTTAATCCTTTATCATTATGTGCATTGTCCGTACTGCGTACGGGTCCGGATGGCACTGGGATATCTCAATCTTCCTTACGAATCACGGCCATTAGCTTACGACGACAGTAAAACGCCAACCGATTTGATCGGTGTGAAAATGCTTCCTGTGATGAGTTTTGATAAAGTACCCATGAAAGAGAGCCTAGATATTATCAGGAAAATCGATCAGACGAATAAACTGAAATGTGATCTGGATCTTTCTTCAATAGAATCTTTCATCAAAGACATAAACAATTCCGTCCACTCACTTGTGATGCCTTATTGGATGCAGACATCTGAGTTCACACCGTCAGCGCGTGCTTATTTCCAGAAACAAAAAGAAGAAAAGCGCGGACCATTTAAAGACCTCATAAATAATTCCGGAAAATATAAAGAAGAATTAAAACCTCTCTTGAACTCCCTCGAACAGAAGCTTAAACCTTATTTTGAGTCTTCGACTCTCACATTAAAAGACATCATGATCGCTGCTCACCTCTGGGGATTATATGTCGTACCGGAATATCAGTTTTCGGAAAAGATTCACTCTTATTTGCAGACAGTAAAAGAATCGTGCCATTTTAATTATCATCAGGATCTTTGGAGTTAACTTGAAAGCAGTCTTACAAATGGCCAACACCCGACTAAACCTCAGATCAGAGATTACTGTGAGCCTTGCTCAATACGTTACCTTTGGAAGAAGTAGCGAAGTGGATTACGTACTTGAGGATAGCAAGATGAGTGGGAAGCATTGTCGCCTGCTTTTAAAAGAAGACCGACTGGAACTTATTGATCTTAATTCTAAAAATGGAACTTACCTCAACGGTATCAGGATTGATCATTCTGAAATTTTCATTGGAGATGAAATAAAAATCGGCGACACTTTTATCACCCTGCTCGCATCAAAGATGGATCAGAAAATGATCGAAGTCCTGACTTTTCCCGGTCCATTTAAAGACCGGATCCAGTACGAACTCAAGGCGGACTTTACCGGGGCTCGAGACAAGAACCAAACATGGAACAAGAATCACCCGGGCGAGAAAAGTTCCATATACTCTTCTCAGGAAGTAGACCTGAGGAAGCGTGCAAGAACCAAGATCAAACTTTCAAAAGATGAAATTAAATCAAAGTCACCTGTTCTCTCCGCTTTTTCATTTGTTATTGATCTCTCAATTCTTCTTTCTATGATTTTGTTGCCGGTATATTTTGTAAACAGGGCCATCAATGGCGGTGGTCTTCTCGGAATTTCTTCGGCTAACATTGCATCGGGCAAAGTAATCATTCTAACGATTATGGAAGTAGCAGTAATTGCTCTCTACCTGATGTCTCAGAAATTTATGCGATATACAGTGGGAGAGAAAATTTCTGGAATAGAAGACCTGCACGAGAAACAACAGCAGTAACTACTTTCTTGGAATCCAGGTTTTTTCACTGCCGCCCAAAACTTTATTCACATAGCGGGCAAGTACAAAAAGATAATCGGAAGTCCTGTTAAGAAGTATGAGCCCAAGTATCGGTGCTTCTTCTCCAGTCTCCTCAGTAAATTTCACTAACTTCCTTTCGACATTCCTCGCCCCGGTACGTGCGACGTGAAATGCGGCAGCAGCTTGAGTTCCGCCTGGAAGAATAAAATTCTTAAGTGCTGGCAGATGATTCTCAAGCTTGTCGATCTCGTTTTCAATTTCCTGAATGAATCCCGCTGTGACTTGAGGAAGTTTGTATTCAAGTCTCTTTGCTGATTCACAGGCAAGGTTGGAGCCAAGATCAAATACAGCGGATTGAAGATGATGGAGAACAGAGATTGAAGATGTGAGCTCTTTTTCATTTTCAATAAGAGCGATAGCAAAACCCAGACGTGAATTAAAATCATCCAGTTCACCATAAAGATCAATTCGAGGATCGGCCTTTGAAATCCGGGTCCCACTCACGAGTCCCGTGTCACCCTTGTCACCTGTCTTGGTATAGATCTTTTTCATTACATGTTTCTCCGGTAGCGGCCACCGACTTCATAAAGCACGGCCGTGATTTCACCGAGGCTGCAATAGCGAACTGCGGTGAGAAGCTCTTCAAATATATTACCACCAGCAAGGGCAGTGTCCCGGAGCTTTTTCAGGCAATCCGGCGAACGGTTTGTATTTTTGGCCTTGAAAACCTCGAGTCTTCTGATTTGTTCATTTTTTTCATCGTTGGAAGCACGCGACATCTCAATTGGCTTCCATTCAGCAAGCTTCTCCGGGAGGAAAGTGTTCACGCCAATGATGGGATAGGCACCAGTGTCTTTCAATGTTTCGTAATAAAGAGATTCTTCCTGAATTTTCCCACGCTGGTACATCGATTCCATAGATCCGAGAACGCCGCCCTTATCTGATATTCTTTCAAATTCAGTGAGGACCGCTTCTTCAACAATATCTGAAAGCTCCTCTACGATATAAGAGCCCTGAAGTGGATTATCCGTTTTGTTTAATCCAAATTCACGGTTAATGATGAGCTGGATCGCCATGGCACGTCTGACAGATTCCTCGGTCGGTGTCGTGATCGCTTCGTCGTAGGCGTTGGTGTGAAGAGAATTGCAATTATCCGACAAAGCGATAAAGGCCTGAAGGGTTGTGCGAATATCGTTGAAGTCAATTTCCTGAGCATGGAGCGAACGACCGGAAGTCTGAATGTGATACTTGAGCTTCTGCGATTTATCGGATGCTCCGTATCTTTCTTTCATCGCCACCGCCCAGATTTTACGGGCGACTCGTCCAAGGACTGTGTATTCAGGATCAAGTCCATTTGAGAAGAAGAACGAAAGGTTTTCGCAGAAGTCATCTACAGGAAGTCCACGCGAGAGATAATATTCAACGTAGGTAAATCCATTAGAAAGCGTGAGAGCAAGTTGAGTAATCGGATTGGCACCCGCCTCAGCGATATGATAACCGGAAATAGAAACGGTGTAGTAGTTTCTGATTTTGTGTTTACAGAAAAACTCCTGAACATCTCCCATCATCTTGAGAGCAAATTCGAGAGAGAAAATACAAGTGTTCTGTGCCTGATCTTCTTTCAGGATATCGGCCTGAACTGTTCCTCTTACCTGTCTCATCACTTCCACCATCTTCTCTCTGTTCTCCTGATCATTTTCAGGCAGAGAACGGTTGATAGCGGTGTTCATGAACATCGCAAGGATAATGGGCGCCGGACCATTGATGGTCATCGAGACCGAAGTTGAAGGTGAGAGAAGATCGAATCCTTTATAGAGATCCATCATGTCTTCAAGTGTACAGATAGAAACGCCGGACTCTCCGACTTTGCCGTAAATGTCCGGTCGAGTTGCAGGATCCTCACCATAAAGTGTGACGGAATCGAAGGCGGTTGAAAGACGCTTGGCCGTATCGTTTTTCGAGAGATAGTGAAAACGGGCATTCGTACGCGAAGGACCACCCTCGCCTGCAAACTGTCGCTTTGGATCTTCATCGGCGCGTTTAAAAGGAAAAACACCCGCGGCAAAAGGATAGAAGCCAGGAAGGTTCTGGTTTCTCACGAACGCATATTTTTCCGACGGATAATGAAATTTCGGAAAGCCCACTTTGGAAATCATGGAATGAGAAAGTGATTCATATTTTGTGGGAACCTTGATGTCTTTCCCGCGAACAACGTAGGTGTATTCACCTTGAGTATACTGATCAACCTGGTGGTCGAATTCCCGAAGTGCTTCAAGTTCAGTTTTAAGGCCCGCTTCAACAGTCGCCTTTGTTTCTGAAACGGATTTCTCCGGAAGAATTTTCTCAACTGTCACCAGGGCTTCGTAACGACGGAGCTTCTCCACGGATTCAACAGTTTTCTTATTATAATTTCTAAGTGTATCTGAAATGCCCTGAAGATAGTTGATCCGGGAAGCTGGAATGATGGATTGTTTTTTTGTTGGAGCTCTTTCTACAGGGATTTTTGCGAGATCAGGCACGACCGGGAAATTTACGGCCTTTACGATTTCCTGAAAGAGAGCATTGACTCCGACATCATTGAACTTTGAGGCCATGGTTCCAAAGACCGGAAGGTCATAGTCTTCCGGCGAGCCCGGATGCCCCGCAAATAATTGTTTATTTCTGCGGTACTGCTTTCTCACATCACGGAGTGCATCTTCAGAACGGGGTTTTTCAAATTTATTGACGGCGATAAAGTCTGCAACCTCAAGCATCTCGATTTTTTCGAGCTGAGTGGAAGCACCATATTCAGGAGTCATTACATACAAAGTTTTATCAGCAACCTTGGTTATTTCGTCGGAGGCCTGACCGATGCCGGAAGTCTCAACAAGGATGAGATCCACGGGTTGAGATTTCAGGAACTGAACAACCTTTCGGATCTCAGGTGAGAGTTCATTGGAAGAGTCGCGAGTCGCAAGAGATCTTACGTAGAAGTTGTCATAGCTGGCTGAACCCAGGCGAATACGGTCACCAAGGAGAGCACCCTGATTTTTCTTTTTCGTGGGATCAACAGAAACGAGAGCGACTTTTTTATTGGGATAATATCTGTGAAACCGAAGGAGAAGTTCATCAATGAGAGATGATTTTCCTGCTCCACCTGTACCGGTAATTCCGAAGACCGGAATGTTGGCCGCTATAACCGGGAATGGAAATTCGCGCTTGTCTTCAATGAAGGTAATGGCTTTTGCCATCTCGTAAGAGGTCAGTTTTTTACCCGGAAGTTTTTTGAAATCAAATTCATCGATCGTTGAGTAATCACACTTGGCGATCATGTCATCGATAATTCCGTTAAGACCCAATGAGGTTCCATCATTCGGATGATAGATGCGGGTAATTCCGCGCTTATGAAGTTCATGCATTTCCGGAGGTGTAATAACACCACCACCACCACCAAAGATCCGAACATTCTTTCCGCCATTCTGATCCAGAAGCTCGCGCACATAAGTGAAATACTCCATGTGCCCACCCTGATAGGACGACAGGGCAATGGCGTGAGCATCTTCAGCGAGGGCCGCCTCCACCACATCCAAAGCGGAACGGTTATGTCCAAGATGGATAACCTCAACGCCCTTGGATTGAAGAAGCCGTCTCATGATGTTGATAGAAGCATCGTGACCATCAAAGAGGCTGGCAGCGGTAACAAAGCGGAGTTTGCGAGTTGTCATGGAATATTACCCCGTAAAAAGGCTGTAAATACTTATTATTTGGTTGCTGTTTTGTCGACTAAGTTTTATCTCTAGAAGCCTTTAATGTCTCCTCGAAATCGAACGGAAACCCTTTATAGGCTTTGCCGGCCCGTGTATAATCGAGCTTGTTCAAACTCTGAGGAATTTTATGAGTGAAGATATCAAGGTTGAGAACCCGTTTCATACGGCCCGCTTTAAGCCGCAAAGAAAGGGTAAAAAACCACCTAAGCTAATCGCAGTTGTTCACCAGTCAGGTTGTACAGGTTGTGAAGTATGTATCGCCGGTTGTCCGGTAGATTGTATTGAACTCGTTGCTGGACCTGATCCTAAAAATCCGGGTTATCAACAAATGGTGGAGATTGATCTTCAACGTTGTATCGGTTGTCAGAACTGTTCTCAAGATTGCCCTTGGGAAACGATCACCATGTATCAGCACGACGATGCCTTCACCGCGTGGGGGAATGAAACCCTTGCTTCTCAGCTTTATGTGGAAGAAGAAAAACTAGAAAAAATAAAAGAAGATGCTGGATAAAAAAAGGGCCCCTTACGGGGCCCTTTTTTTTGATTAAATTGTAAAAGGGAGAGAAAGAGCAATCATGTAGATGTTGTAGTCCACATCTCCATTAACCTTAACCGCTCCAGCCTTCCATTCGGAAAATGTTCCGCGACGATATTCCAGATTGATATCGAGGAAAGGGAGTAGCGTAAAACCCAAACCCGCTTTCATCCCGGATCCATCTTTCATCGTAAGTTTTTGAGTCGTACCAGCAGAAACGTATTTCCCCTGAGCTTCTGCTGAGAAAATATATCCAGCATAAACGCGTAGAAGAATGGGAAATTCAAATCCTACAAAGGCTGCCCATTCGTCCACGGAGAGATTGCCCTTAAAAGCTTTGTCATCCGGGTTGATGGAACTGTGTAAGTAATCAGCGCCGATCTGAAACCCGAGCTTCTGATAGCCCAGTCGACCACCAAAAGAAGTTCCACCACCGCCGGAGAATGAATCTTTGGTTGTGGATAAACCACCGGGCGAAGTTGTGCCTTTTTGGAAAGCTCCATTGAGCCCCATAGAGTAGCCAACTACGGGCTCGATCAGAAGATCAGCCTTCGCCTGGGTTGCAATGAAAAAGAATGTGACGAGAAAAAATCCGAGAAACCTTTGCATATAAAAACTCCCGGTAAAATGAGTGTTGCTCAATTATACCGGGAGATGAAAAATTTGCGAAAAGAAGCTTAATCTCGGCGTATTTTACCTATCAGCTCAACAGTCCTGACAAAAACGATATCCTTTCCGTTGGCGGCTTTGATGGCCACAAACCCTACAGGGACTTCCTGGATATTTTCGCTGGCAATCATTCGTCCGGATTTGTCCTGAGAGACTTCTCCTACCATATCCCCGCCTTTGGCCACGACCTGTCCGATATAACCCTTTCCGAAGATGACCAGATCTCCATCCTTAAGTTCGTAACGACAGTTAAAGCAGTTGTAGCGGTTATCGACAACAATCGAGCGACCTTTCTTGAGATTAAGGGAAGCGACATCATCTTTCACTTTGGTGATCGAATACAGATTGATGTCTGAATACACAACAAAAGTGAACAGGAAGCACGAGAAAACCATCTGGAGAAGTTTCGAACGATGAAGGATGACTCCTTCAAACTCGAGATCACGCGCTTTTTCTTTTGAAGCATCATCAAGTTGTTCAGCAATTTTCCTGTCGAAGACAAGTTTCTTGAGTGCCATGGAGAAAAGGAAAGTCGTCATGAGAATAATCAAGAGTGAGAACATAAAAAGACGGAAGAAGTACATTCCTTGCTGGTGAATCATTACTTCACGTACCTGGATCAAGTAGGCACCGAAGAGGAAAAACACCGGTAACCCGAACCAATTCAAGGCATCGAGAATTTTATGACGAAAGAACCATTCTTTTCTTTTCTGGTGATGATCATATTGCACGAGGAGAATTCGGAAATCTTCATAAGCTTCCGAAGTAATCAGATCGGGCCGGGCATTTTTGAGTCCTTCCCAGATATAGTCAACACGATCAAGGCCTGAGTTGAAATAAAATTTATTCCCGTCTTTCATCTTGATATAAAAAAGTGACCAGCACACACGGCTGACTGATTCAACATCTTCGAATTTTAATTGTTGTGGTTCTTTACCCTGATGAATCATGAGATGTGTCGGATAAACTTGTACGGCGCGCTTCAGGCGATCTTTCATCCACGAAAAATAAAAGATAATCCCAGACATCAAAAAACCTGATGTCAGCACCAGCTCATTGGAATTGATGTTCCAGAGATGCTTTGGTCCGTATTGGAAGAGCTGCACTACCCAGAAACTCATCAATAGTGATGAAATTCCCAGGAACCCCATAAGATAAATCTTGTAGTGGTTCCGGTAACGCAAGAATCTGGGCTGAATAGGCTCAAATTTCGGTAATGATTCCAAGTCGGTCTCCTGGTTTATGCCAGAGACTTATCGGACGAATGAGAAGATACTTGATTTTTTTAGTCCAATCTCTTTAAGTGATTGGTATTACGAACGTAAATGAAGATTCCAGACATAATAAAGACGAGAGAAATCCACTGAGAAGGAGTGAGAGGGCCCCACTCGCCGCGGATGAGATCCCCACGCAACGACTCTATACCTAAGCGGATCAGCCCATAGCTCACGAGGTAAATACTGGTCAGGTGTTTGCTCTTAGATCGAAGCAGAAAAAATCCCAGCGATAATAAAAGAAGAAATTCTAAAAGCTGCGTCGGATGCCGATGCACTCCCTGAAGGGGAATGCCCCACCACCATGATGTTTCCTTTCCGTAACAACACCCCGCCAGAAAACAACCAAACCTACCCACTGCGTGCCCGATCGTGAGCGCCGGAATGAGAGAGAAGATAATTTTCCGGTCGAGAGGAAACTTCATGCCTTTTAAAATGAGGAGATAAAAAAGTCCCCCAAGAAGGCCACCGTAAAAAACAAATCCTCCACCAAGCCAGAAGGATGATTCCTGAAGAAGAGAAGCCGAGAGGTCATGTGGAACAGTATAGAGAAAGAAAATCTTCGCCCCAAGCCAGGCGAAAACAAAGAGTCCCCAGAATAAAATCTGAGCGCGCATTCTGGTAAATGATTCGGGAAGAAACTCAAAGAGGATCTGATAACCAATTCCCCAACCCAGCCCCATAAACAAGGGATAGGAGTAGAGAACGAAACTGTTACTTTGAAACAGTATCGGGAACATTTTCTTTCTCTTTTTTATTTTTCAGCTGAACGAAAAAATCAAATACCAGAAGAAAGCCAGCAATGGTGATGCAACTATCAGCGACGTTAAATGCCGGGAAATGGTTCGCTTCATTTTTCCAGTAAAACATGAGGAAATCCACAACGTATCCAAGTGAAAAACGATCGATGAGATTTCCAACTGCGCCGGAGATAATAAGAGCGTAGGCCAATGACATATAAAAAGGGCCCTGCAAGGTCTTTACGAGCATTATAAAAATCCAGAAACAAAATACGACGGGCAACGCCAGAAAGAAAACCTGGCGGAAAATTTCATGGCCATTGGCGCCGAAACCAAAAGCAGCACCAGTGTTTTTTACATAGGCGAGGCTGAAGAACCCTTCAATGACGGGTTTTGTTTCACCATAAGCGAAACTCGATTGAATGACACCCTTGGTGATTTGATCGATAATGATGAGTGCGGACATGAGTAACGAAAGTCTCCAGAAACGCGCCATCAGTTTTCACCTGTGGCCACGAGCTTCTTCTGTTTTTGCTGAAGAATGAAATCATATATCAAAAGTCCGGCAGCAATAGAGACGCAACTGTCGGCCACATTGAAGACGTGGAAATGATTCTCTTCTTTTTTCCAGTAAAACATGAACATATCCACAACGTATCCCAGGCGAAAGCGGTCAATGAGATTCCCGATCGCTCCTGCAAGAATCAGCGCATACGCGACAGAATTATGCATCGGCCCCTGAGCTGTTTTGTAAAACATGACGAGGATCCAGATGCAAAATGCAACGGGAAGAAAAAGAAAAAGTAGCTGCCTGATTATTTCAGGCGATCCCTGACCCATTCCGAAAGCGGCGCCCGTATTCCGGACATGCGCGAGATTGAAGAAGCCATCAATGATCGTCATGGAATCCCCATAGGGAATGGCATCAACGATAGCGGCTTTAGTTACCTGGTCAACGAGAATAAGAATGAGGGCAATTGCCCCCAGTGAAAAAAAACGAGTCATCTTAGTAATAATCTTTTGGAGTAATCTCGTACTTCTCAATCTTTCTTAAAAGTGTCTTCTTGGGAATATTGGCATTCAATGCAGTTTGATTGATTTTGCCTTTATTGATCTTAAGCGCCTGAACAATAAATTCTTTTTCAAAAAGATCTTTCGCAACTGCGAAATCGAGCTTCCCACCCTCACCCAGTTTGGCACCGAATGAGAATTGAACGTCATTGCCACTGACAGCAGACTTATGAGCAGTTGAAACAGTGTGATCGAGAACTGAGTTTTGAATGTCCTCAAGATCGATCACGCTGTCTTCGGCTGTCTGGTCTTTACTCTCGGCTTTCTTATTATCTTTGAAGACGATCGAAGGAAGTGAGCTTGCATGGATCATGTCAGATGATTCCATGATGAAGCAATGCTCGATGATGTTACGAAGTTCGCGGATGTTCCCT
This sequence comes from Bacteriovoracaceae bacterium, assembly GCA_046593575.1. GTDB lineage: Bacteria > Bdellovibrionota > Bacteriovoracia > Bacteriovoracales > Bacteriovoracaceae > Peredibacter. Next base: position 4,439 of record JBKJNQ010000054.1, on the reverse strand, counting down.
GGCCAGTAGTAATTCGAAAGAACTTCCATCGCTTCAGGATCAGCACCTTTAACTTTCAGATTGTGAACGTTATTGAAGTAACCAATGTAGTGATTTACGAGATGTGGGATATCAGTCTTTCTCTCACGAAGTGGTGGGAGGTAAACCGGAAGAACGTTCAGACGGTAGAATAAATCTTCGCGGAATGAACCTTCCTTGATCATTTCTTCAAATGGCTTGTGAGAAGCGGCGATGATCCGCACATCGACTTTAATTTCACGGTTGGAACCTACCGGCATAAACGTTTTCTCCTGGAGGACGCGGAGAAGTTTTATCTGCATGCCTGGTGAGATATCACCAATTTCATCAAGAAAGATTGTTCCACCTTCAGCGAATTGAAATTTCCCGATCTTTCTGGCATCAGCGCCTGTGAAAGCACCTTTTTCGTGACCGAAAAGTTCTGACTCAATGAGATTCTCAGAGATTGCACCACAGTTAATGGTGACAAATTTCTCATCTTTTCTTGGTGAATTGTAATGGATCGCTTTGGCTACGAGCTCTTTACCAGTTCCTGATTCACCACGAATCAGAACCGGAGTTCCGACTTTGGCGAGCTTCGAAATGACGTCGAAAACTTTTTTCATCGCATTGGATTCACCTACAAACTTATCGTTTGAAGTGGCAGTTTCACCAATGGAAAGCGTGGGTGAAGAGAAAGTCAGTGTTTCCACCATGGAGCGGGCCTTGAGAGCGCGCTTGATGAGGGCAACAAGATTTTCTGAGCTAATCGGCTTTTCAAGGTAGTTGTAAGCGCCTTCCTTAACTGCTTTGACTGCGTCGGTGACGTTGGAATATGCAGTGAGGATCAGAACGATAACGGAAGGATCATGTTTCTTGATTTCAGTGAGGGCCTGAATTCCGTCCATCTCCGGCATGTTCACGTCCATGACGACGAGATCATATTTCTGACCGTAGACTTTGGTGACGGCCTCTTTGCCGTTGTCAGCAACATCGACAACGAAATGGTGATATTCCAGCGCCTGTCTTACTGACTGCTGGAGGACCTTATCATCATCAACGACTAAAACCTTATGCATACCTTCTCCTATACGTTCTTCAGCTTAATTATAAACGATGTTCCCTCTCCAGGTTGAGAGGAGGCAGTAATAACTCCATTATGGAGCTCAATGAAATATTTTACCAGATAAAGGCCTAGTCCCGAGCCCTTAATGGCATGGGTACTATCATTCTTCACCCGATAGAATTTATCAAAGATATGGGCGAGATCGTCTGGTCCGATACCCACTCCATTATCCTTGATCTCGAGGTAGACCCATTCGGCATCATCCCAGGTCTTCACAAAAACGGATTTTCCTTTACCGGCGTACTTAATGGCGTTTTCAATGAGGTTAGAAATAACCCTGTTCATTAGTACGGTATCTACCTGAATGGGATAGAGGGGCGAGAGGTCTGCTTCAATCTGCATTTGCTTAGAGCCAGCCTCGAATTCCAGCTTCTCAATGATGCTTTCAATGATCTTGTTAATGTCCCGGGACTCCATTTTGAGTGTGAGATTCTGGGATTCAATCTTGGTCAGGTCGAGAATCGAGTTAATAAAGCTATTCAAGTCTTTCGTCGAGATAACAATATTCTCAATCAGCTCGTTTTGTTCCGCCGTATTGGTGTTCCCATACTTCATCTTGAGAATGTCCACGATCCCCGCGATCTTAGCGACCGGAGTTTTCAGATCGTGGCTCATGAGAGAGATGAAATTCTGTTTCAGGTTATCAACCTGCTTCAGGAGTTTTGATTCTTCCTGAATCGCGTAGCGTGTTTGATATTCTTCAATTGCACGAAACGGAACCCAGATGTAATAGACCACAAAGATTGAAAGAACTAAATGCGACAGCTTGATCCACCAGCCAAAGAGCATAAACGCAAAATAACTCGTGATCAGAATACCGATGATGAGGGCAATGGTGATCATCAATCCTTTCACGGGCTGAACCCGGGAGATGATAAACGAAAGGATGATCGCGATGAGAACGGAGGCAACCTGTGTGGTGAAGTCTTTCACGTCAAAGATCGTCTTTTCATACGCGAAGGCTTCAATAATCTGAGCGTGGACGGCGAGCTTTGGTGTGCGTGCACTGTCTTTTTCAAAAGGTGTCAGGACGAAGTCACTTGAATTGGAAAGATACTGAGGTCCTACGAGTACAATCTTGTCCTTGAAAAAACCTTTGGGAAAATGTCCCACCACGACTCGGTGAAAAGGAATGGTCTGAATTTCTGAGTCGAGTGGATTTCCAGAATACTTAAAGAGCGCGAAGTTCGCATCCGCTTCAGAATTATAGTAAGCACCTTTGTAAGCCGTCGCATCGATGGGAGGTAGTCCCTTCATCGCCCGGTAGGTTTTCGCGGTCCAAAGATGGATCGAATCCTCACCGGAAATATTCAGGATCGCTCGCCTGACAACTTCATCCTTAGAGAAAACGACGGAGTCTTTAAAAAGCTGACCCAGGAAATACCCTGTGTCCCGCAGATCCTCTGGGGGAATGATCTCTCCCATGGTGTCGATTTCGGTCCCAAACTTAAACCGATCTCCGCTCTGAGAGAACGACTTAATCGCTTCCTGGAATTCCAATTGATAGCGGAGCTCAACATCCGAATCCGGTTCTTGTAGAGAAATAAAATAATTAATAATCGAAGGGCCGTCTTTTGCCAGACGATTCATCAGACGCGTGTGTGAAGCGTAGGTATAAGGATAGGCTTCGCCCAGAAACTGATCACTCTCTTCATCCTGTGAAATGAGAACGATCGGAGTCCTTACAGTTTTCGACAAGAGATCGTTCTTCACCCAGAAATCATAGAAAATGGATTCCAACGGGTGAAAGGCGTATTGGATAAGAATTAAAATGAAAGCGAGTGTGACGAGAAGGGGAGCGAATTTTCCAAACTCAATTGATTTGAACTTATTGAGCACGGGTTAATCCTTCTTTTCCGAAGAAATAATCCCACTCATGAGGAAGAAATTCCATTGCAAGAATATTCTGAAAGTGACGAGAGCGTGATGCCGATGAGAATTCCTGAAGTTTTCGTGAGGGAAGTGAATACTGCCCTGAAGGTTCACGCAGTTTCAAACCCAGTTTCAAAATAAGTTCTTTTTCATAGGGATATTCCTCAACGAAGCCACTGAGCTTCCGGAAATAGCTCTGACCCAGGGTGAATGAGAATAAAAAATCCAATGCCGGATGGAGAAGATAATTTAAAACCCAGTTCAATGCTTCCCGAATTTCGCGCGAGGGGATGATCTTAGTGATCAAGGCCACCACTGAGTGAGCAATCCAGGAGCAAGAACCCATCATAAACATGACTTTCGTGCGCTTGCCTGCCATCCCCTTCTTCACTTGAAGAAGCAGTTCAAAACAGATCGCGTGCAACTCAGTTTCACTCACAGAATGGAGAATATTTTTGGAGAGAATAATACTTGTGACTTGTTTATTCTGGAGTACGAAGCCCCTTTCAACGCTTCCGCTGTAGAAATAGAGGTGCGGCATGGTGACAGCAAGCTTGTAGGCCTCCTGGGCGGCAGTCTTATAGAAGAGGGCTTCGTCCCGGCTTCGAACTTCGCGGGCACCAAGGAAAAAGAGGATGGCCTTATCGGGGTAACCCAAGGTGATGACGATGATAAAGATCAAAATCAGGCCTGAAAGGAACAATGACGCACCGCTTAGGGTTACCCATAGGAACAACCCGAAAACGATCGTAGACAGCAACAGAATGAGGTTGACTCGCATAGGTGAAAAACCAAGTTTTTTAGATACGTTATCCTCATTTTACCATCTCATAAATCTTATTTGCATTACTTTATTACACCCTTAAGGCTTTACCGTGGACACGAATGGGGTTCGGGGGCTATAAGAGCGCAACTCTTTTTCAAGAATGAAAGCGGGTGTTTTGCTGAGCGATACAAGAGTGAAAAACATGGATAAGGAGTTTCTTCGACAGATTGATCAAGCCGGTGAGTTATTGACTCAAGGTTCGGATCAAAAACTGGAAGATGAAACACTCATCTGTGAATGCTTTTGTGTAAACGTCAGAGACATTCGCGAAGCCTGCGTTGAGCAAGGCGAGGTGAACCTCGATTTGCTCCGGAAGCGCTTCTCTATGGGAGAGGGTTGTACGAGTTGTATAAAAGCAGCTCCAGAATGGATTAACAAGATTTTTTAGTTCCTTATTAGGAGATTAATCATGGCTTTTGACCGTTTGTTATTTGGTACTGCGGGTGTTCCGAACAGTACTGTGAAGAAAAACAATCCCGTTGAAGGTGTTAAGCGCATCCACGAGTTAGCGCTCGATTGTATGCAGCTTGAATTCGCTCACGGTGTACGTATGAAAGAGGAAGTTTCCTCTGCTCTTCGTAAAGTATCGTATGAGCTGGGAGTTCCCCTGACTTCTCA
>JBKJNQ010000238.1:0-6808 GCA_046593575.1 Bacteriovoracaceae bacterium | reverse complement strand
TTATTCTCACCAGCTCCTGGTGGCGAATAAGAATCAGATTGAGAAAGTGATTAAGGGCGAAATCGTCGAAAGCTCGCATGAGATCCAGATTCAGCTTCATGAACTTAATATCTCAAATCTTTCGCTCTCAAAACTCATCCAGAATCTTGTGACGATAGAGAATTTCGTCCTTCAGATCTCAGACTACTCTTTGCGATTCATTTACAGCCCCGGCAAAGGGGCTTAAGTGAAGCTCATTTTCCTGTTTGGCGCTGTCCTTCTCTTCTCATGCAGCTCTCGCTCAAAAATCAAAAATCCGTTTTACTATCAAGCGCAGAAAGCAGATCGAATCATCCATATCCTTGGCACGATGCACGTGGGATTTCAATTGAAAGACTTTCATGAGCAGATTCAGAAAGACCTCTCAATGACAGAAGTCGTCGCAGTAGAAGCCGACGAAGATCTTATCAAGATGTACCGGGAAGGAATATCCAGGAAGTACCTTGCGTATGTTCAAAAGCATGCTCTTACCCCTTACCATGGTCTTCAAAAGAAATTCTCAGCGGAGGCGTGGAAAAATCTCACCTACACACTCTCGATGGATGATGTCAGGAAGAGCCTCGAGAAAGCGAAAGTTACGACGGATGTTTTAGAACTTAACCCGATTCTCATTCAGGTCATAGTCGATGATCTCGTTAAGCGAGAGCAGTGGTACGCCTTCAGCGATGTTGTGAAACAACGTTGGAAGAATCAAGATCTTCGCTGGATGTTTTTTGATTCCTTCAACCGCGTTGACCAGGAAATTCTTAGTTCCGCCCGGTCGAATCAAAAAGAAGTTATGATCCTTGATCGCTTTAGCGATGAGATTCTCGAGAATTTATCGGATTTTGAAAAAAGTACGCTCACAAATCTTGAAAACACATTCGGTGATAACACCCTCATGGCGAAAAAATTTCAAGCTAACCGGAGTGACTATCAAAAAGGTAATGAGGCCGCCCTCGTCAGTATCATGGGAAAAGAAGCCCCTGAGGAATTCCAGATTCGCGAGCGAAATCAAGAATGGCTTTCGAAGTTAAAGTGGAGGCTGGAAAAAGACATGTTCGCTGCTGTCGGCGCTGGGCATCTTGTTGGAAAAGACAGCCTTCTTCTCATGCTTGAAAAAGAAGGTTTTAAAGTCACCAAAGTCGAGCTTTCAATAGATTAGCGAAGTTCGCTTAGCTCTAGCATCTCCTCTATATACCTCTTCTTATCTGTTTTCCGGCCTTGAAAACACTTTCACCTCTCTTGAGCTCTGGCCTCCCAAAGCTGGAGTACCTTTCTTGGTAAGTTAATCAACATAAGGAACAAAAATGAAAAAGCTACTGCTCTCACTTGCTCTCTGTCTCTCTCTCTTCACGGCAACAACGAAACGTGCTGAAGCCTTCGTCGTCCCTGGTGGGTACGCTGTGGGGCTCGCGATTGCCCAAGTCTCAATGCTAAGTATTGGCGTGGTGGCCATTACTCATCTCCATGGTACGACACCCGATGGAATCCCCAGAGTTCCATGGTGGATGATGATCCCATTAGCGGTTGGGATGATCATTCTCGATAGTGAGCAGGAATTCTCATATTCCGGAATCTCCGCTGCGGATGGAGCAAAACTCGCATTGACCCCTGATGAAATTGTTAGTTTTAACAATGAGATTGATGAAGTGAATTTTCTCGTATCCTATGTCAGCAGTGAAGCCGCCAAAATGGAAAAACCGACTTCTGAGGAAGTGGTCGTTATTTGGAATGGTGTTAAAGACGCAATTTCCCCAGAAGCGTTCTCGGCCATGCAAAAAGTGACGGCCCAGCTTTATAAGTAGTCTCCACTTGAGTTTCGGCTTAATTTTGAAGAAAAACTTTAAGTTATGAAAATGAATAAAAAAGAATAAAGGCTTTTTATGCAAACAAAATTACTTCTTACTTTCCTGTTGCTTATCTCGAGCCAAGCTCACTCCGCTACCAACCTCGCTTGTGTTGCAACAAGTATTTATGGAGGTCCACTGGAAGAAAGCTTTAGTATGGATGAGTATCCTGAGATCTCAATCTCTCCAGGCTCCGTTCAAATGGGGTCTTCTGCGTATGGCACTTCTTTAGGGGACATTATCTCAATTCGAACATCAGGAGAAAAGGTTCTGGTAAAAGTACAGGCGAATAACAGGAGTGAAGAATTTGTTATTGCTATTAACAAAAGAACGAAGAAAGGAAATATTCTCTATAAAGCGAGTGGAGTAAGCGAAATGATGGCGGATATTATCTGTCCTAAAGCTTGATCTAAAAGATAGAGTCATCCAGAGGGACAACATGGGTTCTTCGTGGAATCGCCATAAACAGCTCTGGCCTGAAAAAAGAGTCATAGGTAATAACCAATCCTCATAATAGAAGGGACCTGATTGTTACAATGATCAAATGGGTTAGATTAGGCCAGAGAATCACTTTTACAAACAAAGGGAAACATATGAAATTTTCACAAGCCTTTATTCTTTCAACACTAATCGCTTCATCTTTGGCACAGGCCCAGAGTAATCCGGAGCATTTCGTGATTTCTGATCGCAACCTTCCGCATGATGGTTCTGTCTGTGATCCTGTAGTCATAGCTGCTAACATCAAGAAGCTACAAAAAGTTCTGAGCACAAGTGGGCTCAGTGAGACCAGAACTCCAGCGGTGCCAAACTGCTACCATCTTCCATGCGGAGAGACTCTTGCGGCGTCAATCAAAGAACATTGCTTAAAAGCTGAGAAATTGGCAGAGATTGCAGATCTATTAAGATAAGGCGGGTTGAGGCTTGGATTTTCTTGCTAAAAAATTAGGATTGGGCCTTGGTATGGACCTACAGTGGAATTCCCACTTTGGGTTTTTAAGACATGGTACTTCCTATAAAGTAAGTTCAGGCCTCGAAAAATTTCTTCTGAAAAATGCTGAAGCCTTTCAGTATTTTTTCTTCTCTTTACAGCCTAACGACTACGATCTTTTATTAAATCCAAATAGAATCAAAGATTACTTCCGGTTTTACGATGAAATCCTGGCGCTGATTCCCGAGCTTCAAACGAAGGTGGCCCTTCATCATACGATGATGAATCTAGGCAGTATGGATCACTATCCTCGTGAGGCCATCATAGAACTCACAAATCAAATCATTGAACGATACAATATCCGATGGGTGAACGAAGACTTGGGCATTTGGAATTTGAAAGGGAAAAGTCTTCCTTATCCGATGCCTCCGATTTTTACCAATGCTGGATTAAAGGCTTCGATTCATAACGTAACGTTTTTCAAAAAATATCTTAAGGCACCTCTCTTCGTAGAATTTCCTGGCTTCTCTGAAAGTGGGAATTTCAGTCTTGGCACGATGGATGCTTTTGTCTTTTTTAAAAAAGTGATCGAAGAAACCGGGGCCTATGCTGTCCTTGATACCGGGCACATTCTTAGCTATCAATGGATAAAAGGCAACACTGCCGAAAAGCTTCTCGAGGGCCTTGATGATGCTTTGCCATTTGAAAGCTGCAAAGAGATTCATCTGTCTGGTTGCTCAATTGTTCAAGGACGTTTCATAGACTTTCATCATGGTGTTATCTTGGACGAGCAACTCACGATTCTAGACTACTTAATGAGAAAGTGTCCGAATCTATCAGCAGTGACCTTTGAGGATCCTAAATTCACCGCTGATGGAGCGTTCATCAAGAAATCTCTCCCCAATTTCCATGCCCTCCAAGCAAAGGTTCAGGCATGGAACCGTTGACCGATCTCAGTACGATTCTTTATCGACTCATTTATCACCGTTCCTTTCGCAACGCTTTCATCGCCCATGACTTTGCGACTCTCAACATTTCATCTGCAGTGGTGTCCGATATTGGGCGAATCGACATCGTAAATCTAGAAAAAACTTCTCAATTGATCATCCGGCAGTTTTTGGGAGATGAAGATTTTTTGGGTTTTCAGGCTAAGTTCAAAGAGACACTGACTATCTGGAGAGAACTGTTTCCAGCTGACAGTGAATGTTTTGAATTAGTTATTCTTTTCCTTGAATCCCCGGATTTTGAAAAAGTCGAAAACATCGCCAGTCACAAAGACTCAACTCACATCTTTGCCGCATTCAGAGACTTTCTTTTGAACAAGCTGCCAGAGAATGAGAAATTCAAGCCGTTAAGAAATAGCTTGATAAGAATCTGAATTACCCACATGCGTGTGCATTTCCTCGTTCATCCCACTTCCATTGGATATACACGAAATGGGGCAACTTCATCAATTTGTGACAACACATAAATTGTGCCAGGTATTTAAAACGTATAGCTGAGCTTTGCCTCGACAACAGGGAAGGCCCCCTGTCGTCGCCCATGATCTGTAGAAATTCCACCTTGGCTTATTTGACTTTTTTTCTGATCGTAGATGTAAAACTTTGCTCCAGCTCCCAAAAGAATTCCCAGACCGGGAATTAATTCCCCAAGCGAAAAACGGACCCCTCCTATCAAGGTAGAACTCATGCCATCGTAGGAATATATTGAAGGGGAAGCGTGTCCAACGCTTCGGAATACGTCACGATTCAGTTTCATTGAAACGTACGCTGACGTACCCATAGAACTTTTTAAAAAATAATGATTCACATTGAAACCAAAAGAATCACCGTTGAAAGTCGGAAAAAACATGTTGCCCGAGCTGTATTTAACCCTGTCACTAAAGTGGGTATAATTTACTCCTAGGTCGAAGCTCTGGTTAATTTTATACGCCGTCTCTAAGGAGTACCAATGTACCAGAAGTGCTAGTGGTGAGGCACGGATCTCTAACTTCTCAGTGGAGTCAGCAGCAGCGTGGTATGTACAAAGTAATGTTGAAAGGAATGCGCTTACGATAGTGAGTTTTCTCATTAAACTCCTTTCTTTTAGTGTAGGCCTGAAGTTACAAAGGAAAACAAACATTCAGCCCAGAGGAAAAAAATACTCGGAGTTTCCCCTGGGCGCTAAAACTAAAGAGCTTAGCGAAGTTACGGACTAAGTTCATCCGAGTACCCAATGTACTTAAGTTGCGGGATTTTCGACCACGCCTTAGTAAGGTAGTCTTCCTGGATGAAACCGTATCCCTTCACTCCCCAAGAACTTCCCCATGAGTTTTTAAATTTGAGATAGCCGTTTGATGTGTATCCCACAATTTGGATGGCATGGGCGCCGATGAAGAGAAAGGGCGTATCAAAAGGATTGGTGCCCCAGAACCAAACCGGCTTTGATTTTGTCTCATAGTAGATAGGTACCCCTAAACCGAGGGGCAGGTCTTTATCCAGGAGAGAATGTATTCGCTCGAAACTCGGAAGCTTATCAATCGCGATTTTCATCCCCTTTCCATACGGCTCTTTCGGGTTTGATGGGTGGGATAATAGCGCTTTATATTCCCGCAAACTGATATCTCTGATTGGTGCACTATCGCGACAGTCGATACCTAGCTCTGGGTAGTTCATGGCCAGTGGAACTCCTAACCTGGAAGCCGTGACTGCGACGTTAACTCCGTCTCCTTTGGTCGAGGGGAGTTCTGTTGGTTTGTCGATTTCAACGTAGCCTGGCTCTTTATACATCCAATCTCTAAGGCCCATCAAACAAGTCACGGACAATGCCTTGCCTTTAAGCCCTTGGTTTTTTGCTAAATACGACTCCATCACGAGATCAGTCACTGTGAAATATGTGCAAGCGTTGAGTGCTAACTGATTTCTTACGATCACGACTTGCTCCGCTGGGATCTCGTAGACAATCTTTTCCTGTAGCGATTCAAAGGATGGTGCTCCCTGCCGGGCAAAAGCAGCGGTACAAAATAGTAAGACTTGAGAACTGCAGATCATTTTTTTTATCAATTTCATGCTTCCTCGATGTTAGCTAATTCGATTAGCTTTCAACTACCCAATAGATAAAAGAAGCGGAAGGGGGGAGGGAATCTTAGTGTACCTTTCATTTGGTACAGGTGTTCGATATGAGGGATGAAAAAAAAGGCCCGGGTTTTCTCCGGGCCCAAAAACTACAGATGCTTTTTTACAATTTTGACCAATCTTCTGAAACCTACTGGTTTGTTGTCCGGACAGAAAGCATTCGTCATTGCGAGCGCTTTGACTAATGTTTCCACTTCCCCATAGGAGTAGCTACGGCCAGTAGACTTGTTAATTTTTCTGATGAGCACTTCCATCATCGTATCAATTTTATCGTCTCCAATTTGTGAATCGAGAATTGGGTTCTGCTCGAGATATTCATTTAATGAGAGTTTAGGTAGACCAATCTTCGCTCGTTTGTCATTGATGATCTCGAGTTCCCTGATTCTTACTGACAAATAGTACTTATACAGTAACGAACTTGCGTAAGCGTCCGATTCACTTTCTGATTCCGCCGATTCGATGATCACGCTACTGGCTTCCACGAGTGATTGATGTTTATGATCGAGAACAAACATTCCTCCGATACCAACGACAAATGGTCCAAAAATGATTGGAAGTGCCGCCACGGTTGCCCCTGCAACAGCTATGGCCCCTCCTACTCCCATGGCTCCAAAAAGTCCTGGCACCGCTACCGATTCAATTTTGTTCATTGTACTTTGAAGCTTATTTATTTTTGTCTCGTAAGCGTCTTTACAGACATAGTCCGCTGCCATGGCCTGTGCTGAGATGAGTGTTGCGAGGGTCAGTAGGGTTAACTTTTTCATATTCTGTCTCCGTTGTTATTTGCCCGTGGGCAATATTGTTGGGTTGGACAGAATGTACAGGAGTTTTGATACAGTTGAGAAAACTGAAGGAATAGCGTTATCCGGGTTCGATAACAGGAAAATAGTATGTAAACG
>JBKJNQ010000126.1:0-16357 GCA_046593575.1 Bacteriovoracaceae bacterium | reverse complement strand
CCATCTTTATAAACAAAATAAACCGGCACACCGACAGCGCCATTCTTCCGGAGGAACTCCGTGATCTTGTCATCGCGCTGACTGGACCAAACGCGATGACAAGATCACGGAGTTCCTCCGGAAGAATGGCGCTGTCGGTGTGCCGGTTTATTTTGTTTATAAAGATGGCAAGCTTCACAATCTGGGAGAGACCGTTTCCTTATCTAAAATTGAGAAATATTTTCTCTGATGAAGAAGCTTTATATCGCCTTAAGTTCGTTCCTCATTGTTCTCATGATCGGAGGAGTGGTCTTCCGTCGGGACATCATCAAGTTGTTTGCCGGTGGGAAGAAAGAGCATCCGGGAAAAATACTCACTGTGGAAACTCCGAGTGGAAAAGAATCTGTGCAAGACGCAGAGGACGTTCCATTGAAGCACCGGTTTGTTTTCTTGAAAGATGGTCATGAAGTGAAGACTCGCGAGCAGGCGGAGAAAATTATTCCGATCGTGCGCGTGGATATTTTTCGCGGACCGGATGGTTCGGTTCTTGAGATGCATGAGCAAGGACCGAATGGGGAATCTCTCAGGCGAAGCTATGGGGAAGAGTGACCTTTTTACCTTCCAAAAATCTTCTCACGTATTAACTCATCATATCATGCAAGAAGTTATCAAACTGTTTATACTGAATGCATGAACATTCAAAACTGGCCTAGAAAACTAAGTCTTCAGTTTAACCTTCGTGCCGACATGGAAAGCGAAGAAGAAATTCTTAAAAATATCCGGAAGGACGCTGAATTCAAAGGTGCGAATCTCTGGATCCTGATCCTCGCCATTATCATCGCTTCCGTTGGACTCAACGTAAATTCCACTGCTGTCATCATTGGTGCCATGCTTATCTCTCCCTTGATGGGACCATTGATTGCTCTCGGTGTTGCACTTTCGCTTCAGGATTTTAACCTGATCAAAATTGCGACGAGGAGTCTCGGCTTTGCTCTGTTCGCGAGTCTCACAGCATCGACCATTTATTTCCTTCTGACGCCTTTGGATCAACCGCAAAACGAGATCATCAATCGCACGACCCCTACAATTTTCGACGTTTTTATCGCTTTCGCGGGTGGTATCGCAGGAATGATCGCCATGAGCAGAAAAACTCGTGGGAACGTTCTCCCGGGGGTGGCGATTGCCACTGCTCTGATGCCGCCTCTGTGTACCGCGGGTTTCGGTATTGCCTCGGGAAACATTCAGTATTTTCTAGGTGCGTTCTATCTTTTTTTCATCAATTGCGTCTTTATCCTGGTCGGAACTTTTGTCGTTGTCAGTTTCCTTCGGTTTCATCGCTCCGAAAATACGGATCAATTCTTAGGACTAAAAATTCAGCGAATCATTGCCATCACGGTTGTGGTGACCCTTCTCCCGAGTGGGTACCTTGCCTACCAGCTAATCAGGCGGACAGTCCGAGATCAAAAAATAGAGAAATTCATCGTGCAGGAAGTGACATCACTGGGTCTGGTAGTTCTTCAGCAAAAATTCACCGATAAGGAAAATGGCACCGAGATCAAGCTCTCGGTCCTCGGAGACGAATCCACCCCGGAATCGAGGAACGAGCTTTCTGAAAAACTCAAATATTATGGGCTTCCACATTCCACGCTGAAGCTGAATTTCTTAGGAACAAATGCCAGTGATATTTCTCAGCTTAAACATAATCTTAGGGATGAATTCCGCAAAACAAATTCAGAAGACCACCTCAAAGACAAGCGAGTTGCCCTGCTTGAAGCAGAACTAAGTGAGCTGAGAAAATTTGAAGTCCCACAGAAGGTGCATGAAGAGCTCGCCGTGCTCTATCCTAAGGTGAGCAGGTTCCTCGTTTCCGGAACGACTTTGGAAAATAAAAAGATTCTTCTGGTTTTTGCCATCACCAAAGAGCGAATTTCCAGTAGTGACGTGAAGAAACTCTCAGAATGGCTGAGAGTCCGCATGAACACGGACGAAGTTAGGATTTCAGTCGAAAAGATTTAAAGCTCAGACTCTGGTGAATTGGGAGATATAAGACAGAATGATATCGATCTCCACTTGTTGACGGAGATAATATTTCGCACTCGTCGTTCCCGGTCCAACCTTCACAGTCATAAGGCGCGAGCTATTGCGATGAAAGACGTCCTCGTCCGTCTGATCGTCCCCAAAATAAATGCAAAAGCGATGGCCAGAAGTTCTGAGAATCATATCCAGTGCTTCCCCTTTATTCAGGGACATTTCCGGAACGATATTGATCACAGCTTTTCCTGGAGAGACCCGGCATTTCGGCAATCTGGATAAGATTGAAGCAATCGTCGCTTCAGCGATCTCAGCTTCCATCGACTTACGGTAGTGTAACGTTAGTGAATACGTTTTATTCTCGACAGTAATGCCAAGCTTATCGAGAATGGGTGCAAAGGATTCCATCGTTTTCAGCCATTCCTGGCATAGTCCTGACATAATGAAAAGATCAGCAGGTGACTGGGTTCCTTCGCTTCCATGATTACCAATAATATGATCCGGTTTTATCGGAAGAAATTTTTCAACATCAGCGACTGAACGCCCAGTGATGATGGCAATGGGACAAATTCCACTCAGCTCTTTTAGGAGTTGAGATGTTTCTTCTCTCATGAAGGCACGATCAGGATTATTCGTGAGCGGTGCCAGGGTACCGTCATAATCAAAAGCAAAAAGAGTATTGGCGAGGCAAAACGACTTGAGAAGCGGAAGATTTTTTTCCTTCAGAAGATACTCCATATCAGAGCTCCTGCTGAAAGCGGTCTTCAATCCGCTCACGTTGCCGCATTCGAGCGGCGTCGATCAGCATTTTTCCGGCCCAGCGGAATACATTGTTTTCCTTCACCTGCGCGCGAAGATTCCGCATGCGCTCTTTTTGCTCAGAGATGGGCATACTGAGCGCCATGGCGAGGGCATTCGCACACTGGTCGATATTATACGGATTTACTACGAGCGATTCCGGCAGCTCTTTCGAAGCTCCAGCGAATTGACTCAGGATCAGTACACCTTGCTCATCGTCTCGAGCACAGATGAATTCTTTTGCGACCAGATTCATGCCGTCATGAAGACTACTGACAAAGCAAAGCTCAGATCCACGGAAGTAACGAAAGACGTCCTTCGGTTCATGATGCTGTATATGAAGAAGAATCGGCAGATATCCTTCCTGAGCGTATTTATGATTAATTTTAGCGGCAAGCTCCCGCACTTCACTTTCAAAATGCTGGTACTGAAGTATCGCACTTCTCGTAGGTGCTGCGATCTGAATGAAGGTAAATTTCCCGCGGTACTGCGGATATAATTCCAGTAAACGCTCGACCGCCATGAAGCGCTCGAGGATACCTTTGGTGTAATCGAGACGGTCCACACCCACTCCAATTTTTACCTCAGAAGAAAGATTGTTCAGTATCCGAATTTCGCTCCGGCAATCAAATTTTGACGGAAGCTCTGCCATCCAGCGGGATGGCCATTCAATTGATATGGGATAGGCCTTCACGGCAGAAAGTTTCTTCTGGTAAGAAATGATAGAAGTATCGCGGTCAATCCGGCATTCAAGATAGCGATCGGCTGAGTCCAAAAAATTATTGCAATGAAAGCGCGTATGAAAGCCCAGGATACTGCTTCCTAGAAGCCCCTCGAGAATTTCTTCGCGCCAGGGACAAATCCCGAAAGACTCAGCGTTGGGCCACGGAATGTGCCAGAACGTTATGATCGTGGCCTTGGGAAGTTTTTCGCGAATGAGTTTCGGCGCAAGCGCAAAGTGATAATCCTGAATGAGAATGACGGGATCATCCGTAAGTGATTCCTTAACTACAGCGTCCGCGAAAATTTCATTTACCAGACGATACTGATTCCAGTCGGAGGTGCGGAAAGTCGGTCGCGTATGGGAAATATGACAGAGAGGCCAGAGCCCTTCATTGGAGAAACCGTAGTAATAACCTTCTTCCTGTTCTTTCGTAAGCCAGACTCTGCGAATTTTATAAGCAGGTTTTCCCGGAGGTACCAGGACGTGATCTTTTTTGTCGACGAATTCGCGGTCAGCATTGCCGCTGCCATGGGCGACCCATGTCCCTGAGCACGCCCGCATAATGGGTTCAAGTGCCGTGACGAGGCCACTGGCAGGAACCTGCACTTCCACTTTTCCTGCCAGTTTCGTGTGAATATAAGGCTCACGATTGGAAAGAATCAGAATTTCATCTCCTGAAAGTTCCTTCGTGAGAATTTCTTTTAATGTTGCCGGAGACCAGGTGATGGAGGATTCGTCGCGGATTCTTCGTTCCCGTTCAAGATCGCGCACAAGAAGACGTAATTCTTTCGCAATCGGTTTGATGTCAGAACCGGGCCTTATCGACATGATACTGAAGAGACCGTCGCCTCGAATAAGGGAACGGATACTATTGACCCACCCGCGCCAACTTAATTGCACAATCAGTACGGTGAGAAAAGAAATAAGAAGGACGAGAACGACAAAGAATATGAAAATATAATTTCTTGTTGTGTCGGAACGCCGTTGTATAAAACTCAGATCATGAATCAGGATAAGTTTTCCGACACTCCCCCCAACAACCGAAGGCATTGAGGCGAGGTGAACTGTCCCACGGCTAAGAGTCACCAGAGAATCGCCGCCAATTGAGAGACAATTCAGATCATCTGGAAAATGCGAAGTCCGAACTACAAGCTTATCCACGCCGTCGCAAAAACCAAGAGCAAAGAGACGTTCATCTTTTGTGTATTCTTCAAAAAGATTAAGAACACTGTTACTTTTGAGACCCGGGGGCATGTTCAAAAGAGCGCCATTCAGAGAGCGGCCAATGAGTTCTGCGCGTAGATCGAGATCTTTCTTAAACCATTTTAGCGTAAGGCCATCTACGACAGGGACAGTAAAATACGCCAGGAGGCTCAGCACAATAGTCAGAGGTAAAATGAAGCGAAGAGATAGTTTCATCAATCGGATTATAAAGAATTCATCAAAATATGCAATACCTATATCAAACTATGTATTATAGTATTTAGCTATATGGTGAATCTCAATTTCTTATACTCTTTTTTTGTCTGTGCCGAACATCTCAATATTTCGAAGGCCGCTTCGATTTTAGGCATTAGTCAGCCATCCCTGAGCATGCAGATCAAAAATCTTGAACAGCAAATGGGAACCTCATTATTCCTGCGAAATGGAAAATCGATAAGCCTGACTCTTAAAGGAAGAGAACTTCTCAAAACATCACAGCTACTCACCGACCTTAAAGAAGAAGTCGCTAATCTCGCTGAAGAAAAAACGGAAGAAGAAGTGGAAGGTTTGCGAATTCTTGTCACGCACGAGGTGGAGCGTCCGTTTGTCGCGGAAGTCGTATCGAAGCTCTCAAGACGCGACCGTAAAAAAATGGCGATCTTGGCATCGACCACTGAGGAAGCGCTGAGTTTGGTTCAAAATAAAGAAACAGATATTCTCTTATCACACGAGAAAGTGGACACTTCTTTTCCGCATGTAAGGGTAGATTTTCCGGTGTTCTTTGCGACGGCCAGTAAAACTCCCTCGCGTCCGGCTTTTGATGATCCTGCCGATGTGGAAAAAATTCTTGCCTACTATGGAGAAGATCTCATCGTTCCAACATCAGATACTAAACTGGGACAGGAATGGGTGGCATTTCGGAAAAAGAATCGTCTTAAAAACGATGTCGTTCTGGAGTCCAATATCGTTTCATGCCTTGTACGTTTTGTGGCGAGTGGCGCGGGTTGTGCTTTCCTTCCCCTCCCCTACATTAAATCCTCGCTTTATCATAACCACATCCAGCTGATTGGCCCCCGGGAGGGATTCTGGAAACACTCCGTCTATATTTATGCGAACATGCCAAAAAAAGAGCTCGAAATTCATCCCCTCGTTAAGCACATCAGGAACTACGGACACGTATGAAGAGCGAAATTTATATTAAAATGAGGCAGCGCCTTCATCAGCATCATGCTGGCGAAGGAATTCTTTTTGTCGTAACTGGACTCTTAGGTGCAGTTGTATGCTCAATCTATGCAAGAGTCTTTAAATTCGCAGAACTCCAGTCCTTAAGTTTTTTTAGTCAGCACACGGCGCTGACCTTACTGGTGTTTCCGATTTGTATGGCGGGAGCCTACATACTTGTCCGTTGGTTCGCTCCCGGAGCTTCGGGTAGTGGTATCCCCCAGGTCCTTGCCAGTATAGAAAGTCGTCAGGAAAATTTCATCAGACCTTTCCTGAAAAAAAGCGTCATCCTCGTTAAGATTGGTTCAAGTTTTCTTGCCGTGATCGGTGGGGCCGCCATCGGTCGCGAAGGCCCATCTATTCAGATCGCTGCGGCGGTTGCTTACAATACCGGAAAGTTTTTTGAACGTTTTTTTGGTATCAAAGTTAAAGTGGAACAGCTTCTTGTCGCCGGTGCGGCCGGAGGACTGGCGGCAGCGTTCAATACTCCGATCGGTGGAGTAGTGTATGCAATCGAAGAATTAAGTAAGGAGCATGTTCGGACGTTCAAAGATGTTCTTCTTCTTTCGGTCGTCATTGCGGGTCTCACGGCCCAGCTCATAAACGGAAATTACCTCTTCCTGGGATATCCAGCGGTGCCCGGGGCGCTGGGTAGCTGGGGAATTTTTCTCGTCACACTTTGTGCTTTCCTCACCGGAATCTCAGGCAGTATAAGTGCAAAATTACTTATAAGACTCATTCACTGGAGACGCTCGCGCTCATTTCCTTTCCAGCTCGGAATTGTCATTGGTCTCGGAGTATTATTTGCAGCAGTTTTCATATGGCTGGGGCCCCGCCATCTTTATTCAGGGAAAGAAACGATTCAGGCGATTCTTTTTCCGGGTGAAATAGTTCCATGGTATGAGGCGGTGACAAGAACGATCATGCCTGTCCTGTCTTCCATGAGTGGAATTGCGGGCGGAATCTTTGCTCCCGCACTCTCTGCAGGTGCGGCCATCGGAGGAGTTTTCGCTGGTTTGATCGATCCTGATTTCACTGTGATTCTCGGGCTCGCCGGGATGGTGGGTTTTCTCACAGGCATTACTCACACACCCATTACTTCCTTCATTCTGGTGCTGGAAATGACGGACCGGCATGCGGTCGTTTTTCCCCTCATGATCGCAGCTCTCTGCGCGTCACTGGCAACTCACCTTATTTCTGAGAGATCATTTTATGAGGAAATGGCGGAAGGACTGAAATCACAATAAGCTATAGGTAATAACCTATGTGACCTTTTGCAGTCATAGGATATTTAAATACCTAAAACTGACCTATTGTCTCTCCAGAACCTAACAATGGAGAAA
Organism: Bacteriovoracaceae bacterium; assembly: GCA_046593575.1. GTDB lineage: Bacteria > Bdellovibrionota > Bacteriovoracia > Bacteriovoracales > Bacteriovoracaceae > Peredibacter. The sequence goes on along the minus strand of JBKJNQ010000126.1, from coordinate 9,058 downwards.
CTATGAAATTCTTATTCCTCGCCCTCACTCTCACCATCGCACCCATCGCTTTCGGAAAAACCATCCTGACTTGCGACGCTCACAATTCAGTATTTATGACTCTCGAAGTCTCGCGTGATGGAGCTGTCACAGGTCGCATGAATCACAATTACAATGGTGCGCTCATCGCCTGTAAACAGGGAGCAATGGAATCTCTTGAAGCCGGAGAAGCAAGCTGTGTTGGTTTATGGAATATGGCGTTTAACCAGCGCGGAGAATCTGTAGATCGAGCAGTCATCATCACGCTGACTAAAACGGATGGAAAGATTCAGGCGAGATTCAGAAACAACTGGGATGGCCGTACTCAAAGCGGAAACCTAGAAATGCTGGATTGCCGGTTAGAAAACTAGAGGCAGTCCGAGACATCCACAGTGCCGAGAGTTGAGTCGCTCAATAATTCGTGGATGACGGGTTTAGACTGGAGACCATCGGTTTTGTACCCGAGCTTCGTATTATTTTCTTCGATGATCGGAACCCAGTGATCAAGTGTCACTAAATCCAAAGAATAGACGTGTCGACGGTTCGAAAGAAAGCGAGCGACCACGGTAGTGATGGGACCATTATCTCCAGGATGAAAATCCAGAAGAAAAGAAATGTCATCACCTTGGGGACGAACAAATTCGGAAGTCTTTTCGACCAAACAATCGTTCATTGGCGATGATACCCAGTCCCGGAGTTCGATTGCCTTGGCATGGGCGAAAGAGGAAACAAAGATCACAGAAAGAATGAGGAGGTGTTTCATAGAAATCCTTTTTCTCAGTCTAACCAAGCCGTCTCCCTCCGCCAAGAAGGTTCCAGCATACTTCCGCTTAAGGGTGCGTTTAACGCATACAACTCCAGAAGTATGCAAGAGCCCCTACTCATTTATGATCACCTATACTAACTATACCGACTATAGGATATTTAAATGCCCCAAATGAAGCTATTGTCTCCTGAGAACGAACAACAGGAGATACCATGAAATTTTTTATCCTTGCCCTTTCCCTTACTCTGGCCCCGATCGCTTTCGGAAAAACTCTTCTTTCTTGTGACACCGGAAAATCGGTTTTCCTTAAGCTCGAAGTGGCGAGTGATGGAGTCGTCACTGGTCGAATGAATCACAATTATAACGGTGCACTCATCGCCTGTAAGTACGACGCCATTTGGTCTTTAGAAGCCGGTCAAGCAAGCTGCGTGGGATTGTGGAATATGGCATTCAATCAGCGTGGAGAAATAGTCGATCGAGCCGTGATCATCACGCTGACCAAAGCTGAAGGGAAAATCCAGGCGCGTTTTAGAAACAACTGGGATGGCCGTGCTAACAGTGGAAATATGGAAATTTTGGATTGCCAGTAAATGCGTGGATACCCAATTTGTAATGTTTACAAAAGTCGCTGCCATGAATCTGTCCTTATGTTAAGACACCCTCATTAACAAAGGACTTTTTCATGAAAACTTCGGGAATCACACTCCTCTCATCACTTATGCTCGCGACTCCGACGTTTGCTCAGCTTGCTCAGCAAACTCCGAACACTGTTACCGGTACGGCGACGAATCTTTTTATCAGTGATACCACTTTTATCGCTGTCGGCGGCCAGGGCTTCACTCGCAAAGTTTTGCTTGCAGTTCGCATTACGAAGAACACAGTCTCTGGATACAACAAGTGCGAAGCTAAAGATCAGCCGGATTCGATCACGATCGAAGTGCTCGATGATCAGACGAAACAAGTTCTCGCTGTGGGCCTCAGACTCTTTGGATCTTTGAAGGACGGGCAAACGGATCTGTTCAAGGTGTCAAGCACCTACGGTTGTTTACCAGAGAGCAAAGACCTGACTATCCAGGGTGATACTCTCGTTATCGTTGATAGCAGCAATCTGCCGCAAGATATTTCGATCTCGGGTTTCGGAACGGTTAAAGTTCCCAAGAAGCTTACGTTTAAACGATGATTTTCTCTCCCGGGCCAATTGCCTCGCTGGCGATCATTCGGCTGAGTGCTGAAGTATCACCGGCGATGAAAGCGATGGCCCTGGAGCTTGAGACTTCTCTTAAAGAAAAAGACTTATCTCAGGGAAACTTTCCCGCCCTCGCACGCGCAAGACTCATGGCCTCGACGACTCTTCTGAAAGAGACTTATGTACAAGGTCCAGCTCTCGAGCAATGGGCAGCGGCGAATCAGTTTGTCGTCGAAAAGATCAGCACCGGTCAGGGGATAAACCTTGAGATTGTTCTCGGAACGCACAAAATTCTGCGGCCTGAGTCTCATGGGGAACTTCGCCAGTCGTTTGTCCAAGGGGGAAACTCCCAGTATCCGGAAGTCGACAGCCTGAATTTCCTGTGGGAGCGCTTTGGCGACCAGCTTTCCGAAGTTGAAGAATCTCCCCTACTCTATTCAGCGAGTATTTATCAGTGGATCGTGACGATGCATTTTTTTGAAGATGCTAACGGTAGACTTGGCAGATTAATCGCCGACGCCGTTTTACTTTCGGCCGGTCTTCCGCCTTTGAGTTTTGAAAACGACGCAGCGGCTTTTGTCAGTGCTCTTGCGGAACCGGATTACTACACGGTTGATGATGCTGTTGCGAGAGTCTGTGCGGGTGTGACTCATTCTCTTCAAATACTCGAACGAAGCTGAGTAAGTTTTCTGGCGCATTTCTCGAGAGTGGACATGTCCTTCGAATCGGATTCACCACAATCGTCATTGATCTCAAAGCGCCCGTCTTTGCTGAGGAAAACAAAACCTATCTTCATGCTTCCCCCGCCAACGCCTTCTCCCTGCACAGGCCGGGAATCGAAATAGGTCGTGAGGATCAGAATGTCGCGGGTTCCGTCACGATTTATGTCCTTGAAGGACACGGCCTCCACCTTCTGAAAGGCGAAGATCCCTGTCACAGCGAGCTCTGACTTCGGAAGAACCTGAATGATCTTTTTTCCTTTCTCAGTAAGGAGAACAAATTGCACCTGACTGGTGATTTCATCCACGAAGGGGGCAAACACGGCGTCTTTTAATTCTTTTGGGTTCAGTTCAACGGCAAAGGCCTGCGCTCTGGAGATTTTTAAAGTCGAATCTTTTTTGGGTTCTGTTGCCAGAAAATTTTTCTCTACTTCATTTGCCTCAGAAGTAAGGAGTAAGCGCGTGGAGGATTTACCTATGGCACTGGAAAGGATAAAAAGTGAAATCAGGATTATCTTCTTCAATTTTTTTAACCTTCGTCGTCGAATCTCGGAGGAAGCTTCATTAGCTCCTTCAAAACTTCCTTCGGATCAAGACCATCGTAGAGCACGTGGTACACACCCGCGAAGACCCGGGCGCGGATATTAAATTTCTGCGCGAGTAGATAAGCAGCTTTCGCCGTTTTGTATCCTTCTACTACCGATTTTGAACTTGCGATAATCTCTTCCGCCTTTCGACCTTTGGCGAGTTCCATCCCGAAAGTTTTATTTCGCGAAAGCTCTCCCGTCGTCGTGAGAATGAGATCTCCCATGCCGGACGGTCCATAAAATGTTTCAGGACGCGCACCGAACTTAACCCCGAAGCGGAGCATTTCGGTAATCCCTCTCGTGATAAGGGCCGCGCGGGTATTATGGTTATAACCCAGGCCTTCCATGATCCCGCCCGCAATGGCGATGACGTTCTTTAAAGCACCGCCTAAGAGAACACCCTTAATATCGAGTGTGGGAAAGGGCTTAAAGAAATCAGTCGACATCATATTGCAGACTTTGAGCAGGTTCTCGCGGTCAGACCCGGCGATCGTCACCATCGTGATCTGCTTATCCACGATTTCTTTCGCAAACGACGGACCTGAGAGATAAATAATCTGGTTTCTGAATTTATCAAAATGCGAATTGAAAAGTTCATCCGGCAATTTCAGAGATTCGTGATCAATACCCTTCGCGAGACTCACCAGCGGAACGTTCTTCTCAAAGAGTGATGTCAGCTCGGTTTTATTTTCCGAGCAGAAGGAATCAATCGCCGACATCGGAAGGCCTGAGACCATGAGATCAATCTCAGAAAAATCCACCTCGGCCCAATTCAAAACAGCTTTAATGGTGGGAGGTAGTTTCTGACCGGGGAGATAAGTCGTGTTCTCACCGCGATTGATCTCATCGAAGTTTTCTTTCGAGCGGACCTTGATGATCACTTTCTCGAAGTTCTGAGTCAGAACAAAAGCGATGGAGGTGCCGAAGGCCCCACCTGCGAGGACTAATGCCGTTTTGTATTTCATATATTTGGTATCGTTAAAGGGAGATCAGACCTTTAATGCCCGCCATCGATTTATAAACTTCAATCACTTCATCCGTCGACTTCATCAGTTTCCGTGCCGAGATGGAAACATAGTTGCCTTTTCCGGACGGTCTTTCGAGGATGGTAAATTTGTGAGCATCGAGATGCTTAAGGATCTGCTCCCGATCATCTGTTTTTATGATGAACTTAAACTCGTAGTAGTCGGGCCACTGATAAGATTCGTCGAGTAAGCTTCTGAATTTTTCGTCTGACATGATAATTCCTCAAAAAACATTATAGCCTAAGTCACCGTATTCGAAGCACTCCCCCACAATATCCAAGGCTTAATTCGTTAATTATTCCCACTCGAAAGTCCGAAAGAGAGATATCACGACTTATGGTCAGTCTTACACAGGGAGTGTGTATGAAAACAGTATGGATGCTAGTATTTTTTTGCGTGGGAACGATCGCCCAAGCGCAAACGACCTTCAAGCACATCAAGCTCACACCGGCCTTTGCCCAATACCTCGCAAAACCGCAGATGAAAACGCTCGGCACACTTTCAAAGAGTGCACTGACTGCGGAAGATCCGTTCAAGCAAAAATTAAAATCCGCTATCTTCGGTAATCAAGCGGCTCCCGTCTCGGCACAAAAAGGTCTTTCCCCTTTTCCTCCCGCAGATGGCGAAGAGTCTCTTCTCTATGAACAGATTCGAAGCCAACTCGAAGCCTCTCACCAACAAATCGGAATTCAAGAAGTCACTCAGCTCGATCGCATCAACCGTCAGTTCAATCTCGGGACATCGACCTTTGCCGGATTCAGCTGGCAGAAACCCATCGGCACAGTTCAGGTGTACGCCGATCGCCAGGTGACACCGAACGCCTTCACGGAAGATGAAAATGATATCTGGCTCGTGTCAGATACATTTACGATAGAAATTGAGGCGACAACTTTCCTAGAGAAACTGAAAGAAGCGGGTGTGGTTGATGCAGGAATGGATATCGGCGCCTTCGCCGGTCTCACGTTCAAGCGCGTGTACCGCTACGATCACTACGCCAAAGATTATCAAACAGGTCTGTCGGTAGATTTCGCAAAACTCTTTCTCCCCTTCCTCATCTTCAATGCCCAGGGTGTTGCCCTGATGGGTGATAAAGAAATCATCAAGCGCCAGGATCTCTGGACCGCGAAGGCGGGGGGTCTCATCACGACTCCGCCGCTTTATAATTTTTCCTTCTCTGCTGGAGTTTTGGCCGAGCACGCTTTCGAAGCTGAAACCAGCATGCAGGCCTTCAAGAATACCGATCCATCGGCCCAGGCGATGGTCATGAATGTGTGGAGTAAGACTTCAACGATTGTCGGTGCTACCGCTTCACTTCAGTTCGATTTTTTCAAGCTCATTCAAATTACTCTTCTTCGTTTTGATCTTAACTATGAATACGCCAGCGGAAAAAACTACGTTCTGTCGATGAACACTAATGACATGAATCACGTGAAAAACAATCCGGAAGAAATGAATGAATGGAAAGGTATCCTTCGCGGAAAACGCGAAGTGAAGCATCTTGAGCCGTTCGTCGTGCGTCTTGATGAAGTGACGACGGAAGCCATCGAAACTTACGGTTCCGTTCTTCTCTGGGGAAAAATCACCAAAAATAAAACAGAACAAAAACGAATCATCAAGGATGCCAAGGTTTTCACGTTCTATAAGAGCTACGCATCGAATGTGCGCTTTGTTCAGAACCTTCTGTCGCGTTTTCTTACGGCGATCATCTACAAGCTCTTGAAGCTCCCGATGGGAACTAAGAACGTCGCGATCTACTCAAAAAACGTCATCTTTCAGTTTGAAGACTCGCATCCTCAGTCAACCAACCAGGATATTATCCGGGTCGCAAATGAGGAGAAATTTTCCTTCTCCATTGCTCAAAGTTACGAAGCCTACGGCATCAGTAAGTGGAATGAGAAACAGTATAAGCAGGATGTTCTGTGGTTTGTTGATGAGTTCACCACCCTTCCGAAGGACTGGCTCACGCGCATCAAGAATGGCGATGTGAAAGGTCCCGTGCGCGTGGAATCTGATCTTAAAGTTGAAAAAGCGGGCTTCCTTTATTTCGTTGGCCTCACAACGGACAATGTCTTTGGAAGTATCGTGGGTGTCTGCAAATCGAAAAAATTAAAAGATTGGACGGCCGAGGCGACGCGGGTAAAACTTCTGAAAGAAACTCCGGATAACGAAGAAGATAAGTGCGTGCGTAAAGTGGGGCTAAACTACCTCGCCTTCCGCGAAGATTATGCCGCCAATTTCAAGGCACCATCGCTTCGAAAACTTAAAGACTTCCTGACTCAGTATTATAAGACTACCGAGAGCATCACAGCACTCAATAACCTCTTCGGCATTGATAACACCTTCATCTCCGGACGACTCTCCGGGAAATTCTCTGACGGGGTTATCCGCTCCATTCCATTTGCCAATGGACAATTCCGGGGCAATGGGGTTATTGATAATTTCCTTCGAAAAAGTAACGGCAAGAATCCTGCGAGTATTAGCTCCAACGAGATCTGATGAATGCGAGTCTTATTCAATTAAAAAAAGCAGCGGAACTTCTCCTCTCGGGAGAAGTTGTCGCTATCCCGACAGAGACCGTCTACGGTCTTGGCGGCTGGATTGGGTCACATCAAGGTCTCGAGAAAATTTTCTCCACGAAAGAGCGCCCTTTTTTTGATCCCCTGATTGTTCACATCGCGGGAATCAAAGAGGCCAAGGCCCTGACTCCCAATTGGACGAACATTCACGAGGCACTGGCGACTGCCTGCTGGCCTGGCCCCCTTACCCTCATCGCCGATAAAGGCCCATCGATCGATCCGCTGATTACTTCCGGGCTCGATTCCGTAGGTCTTCGTTGTCCGGATCATGCGCTCACTCTCGAACTTCTCCGGATGATTCCTGGCGGAGTAGCAGCTCCGAGTGCTAACAAATTCGGAAAGACGTCACCGACAACTGCACAGCACGTGCACGGGGAATTTGGCGACAAAGTCTCCATCCTCGACGGCGGCCCATGCCGGGTTGGGATTGAATCGACCGTCGCGGGAGTAAAAGGTAACGTCGTAGAAATTTACCGGCCGGGATTTTTTACAGCACTTATGCTGAAAGAGATTCTGGAGAAAAAAGGGATCACGATCGAAGTCCGGTATGCTGAAAGCCCGGTCGCACCCGGTCAGCTGAAACATCACTACATGCCGAAAATCCCACTCGTGATCGTGAGTGCCAGTTTCGACTGGAAACAAGACTCTGCCCAGGTAGAAGAAGTTCTGAAGAAAAAATTCAATCGTCCCGTGATTTGGGATCAGCCTTTGAAGGTTGAGCTCGCCGCCCGAGCACTTTATGAATCTTTAAGACGTTTCGACGAGACTGGTGACGTTATTATCGCGAAAAGAAATCCAGACCATCAGTCTGAAGAGTGGATGGGGATCTGGAATCGCCTAGAGAAAGCGAAGTCTGCTTCAATCTAAAAATTACTTTGTCCGGTAGTCGATCACGATTCCATTCACGAGAGTTTTCTTCCCTTCGAAAGTCACTTTCCCATTGGGGGGGAGAGAAACCAGGACGGCCGAAGAGGTCGGAGGTATTTTGATAGAATTGCCACTGAAGAATTTCCCCGTGATGAGATCGTAGTAATTTCCGTTCCTGAGGGAAACTGCCTGCGGCCGCAGCCACGGATTATAATAAAGAAATGTCGGATACGCTGTGTCCTTGAAGAAATCTGTTTTTAAAAGATCGAGCCCGAGAATACCTTTCACATTGGTCTTTGCGATTGTCCCACCGAAAATTCCGACGTGCGCACTTCCGTAGACACTGAACTGAGTGACCTCTGGGTTTCCCTTGATCCATTTCGGACCATCACCTTGGGCAACGGGTGACGGAAGATTCGCGTACTCTTCATGCGTCGAGACTTTTGCGATTCCTTCGTAAGCGATCACACCTTTGGTGATGTTCGCCAGCTCCGGAAGAGTCTGATGATTTTCCGGCATGTACTCCGGATAAAAAAGTTTGGCGGCATTGGCAGCGTGAAGCATCCACTTTCCGATCGTATCGGCAAATCTCTGATCGTATCTCACGAGCGGCAAAAGCGGCCAGGCCATGTCGTAAGTGTTCATGAGAAAGCCGTAGCCTCCATGATCGACCGTGCTTCCGACAATTCCCGAAACATCGAGGCGATTCCATTTTCCGGTGAGCACACCCCAGCCTTCGCGGCAGACAGCGGTTCCGTCGAAGGTCCAGTTGAGGATTTTTTCCACGTTGTAGTTCGTCCCATGGAGGGCGTTCATCTTGGCGGCCATGAGGGCACCGAAAGGGATCAGGACTTCATAGCTGGGATTAATTTCGTTTTTATCAAGGGCAGTGAGAGCAGACATCGCACCAGTGAGATATTTAGGATCACCGAATTTTTTGTAAGCAGAATAAAGAACCCAGGCGTGGCCCGCGGCCGCATCGGGCTGGGCACAAATCCAATTCCGGACCGGAACCATGAGTTCGTAATCAAAATAGGAGAAATGGTAATTTCCCTTTAGGATTTTATCAGCTTCGTAAAATTTATCCGCCACACTGCGGGCCATTTCAGAGAATCCCGGAGTCTCAGGATAAAGATCAAAAATTCCATAGAAGAGTAGGTTCGGATAAATATCGTACCACCAGTCTCTTCCGTATCCCCCACCCTGTGAACCGGCGACGGGAGTGGTATTGTTCTGAAAAATATTCCAGTTGGTAGTTCTGTTGAAATAATTTCTGAGCATCGAAACGTAATTACGATCCTGCTGACTCTTATC
>JBKJNQ010000130.1:0-9894 GCA_046593575.1 Bacteriovoracaceae bacterium | reverse complement strand
GGAAGTTTATCGAGTTCATTCAGACGAGACAGAACTCTGTCGTAATCTTCGGCGGCAAAAGCACTGAGAGAAAGAAGGGCGAAAAGAACGCCGGTGACGATATTTTTCATTGGCTCTACTCCATGAGCGGGATTGATATCCCTTAGGTTCCCGCTCAAGCCGAATGTCTGTCAATCGAAGTTCGGTAATGTAAGAGTGAAATTTCTTTAACCGATTCGCGCAGTCGGGAATGGAAAAAGAAGCGAACATCGTGAATTCTCCTATAATAAAGAGATGTGGATTCTCGGATCATTTCGTAAGGAATTTCTTTATCTCTATTTTCCGGGACTCTTAAGTTCTGCGGTAGCGATTTTTTATCCCGGTCTGGGCGAGAGCTCACTTCTTTACGGGATTCTCGCCATGGGCATCATTGATTCAGGACACGTCTACACGACGGCGTGGAGAACCTGGCTTCACCCGGAAGAAGTTCGTTCCAGTTCCGCTTATTGGTTTTTTCCGCTTCTGTTCTTTTCCCTTTTCTTCGGTTGGTTTTATTTCAGTGCCCCGTATCTCTGGGCCTTTGTGGTCTATGCGACTTTCTATCACCATATCCGGCAGGTTTATGGTTTTACCAAGTGGTATCAGAAACTGAACCGCCGGTCTGACAGAGTCTCTGATTACTATTTGTATTTTTTTGCCCTGGCACCCATGTTGATTTATCATTTCCGGCCTGAGGCGACTGCTGGGTACTACACAGAGAAAGATCTTTTCCTGTTTCCGATGCCGCTCCTGAGGGATGTATTACTTTTCGTGTACTTTTTTGTGGCGGCTTCATGGGCCCTTCGGGAGTGGAAACTTTGGAAATCGGGAATACAGGAAACTAACCGGCTATTTTCTGTCGCCGTACCTGCTGTTATTTATGCGTTCTGTTTTCTGGTTGGTACGACCATTACGCAGGTTTTATTTCCGTTACTTTTTCTCCACGGCATTGCTTACTTTGGAGTCATGGCCTCAGCTCTGGAAAAAACGCAAAAGCGCTTCCAGCGCGAGGGGATTGCGATCTTTGTCATTATCATGACGGCACTTATCTTCGGGCTTACGGAATCCTGGTTTGAAGAAAATATCATTAGCCATTCCCATAATGGTGAGCCCATTCTCAGCTCCGTCATTATTGGCCTGTCACTGACTCCATTATTTTGTCATTACGCTTTTGATGCCATCATCTGGAAGCGAAATCATCGCGAATCAAAGCTTCTTTTTTAACTTCAGAATTATCCGCGCAATAATTTCTGTCACTGGCATCACGGAGAGATAGAACGTATCCAGGACAAAGGGATGGCGGATAATGTACTGATCAAACTGTGCTGCGAGACCCACGTAAAGGACAGCGATGACGTAAGAAAGCCCAAGGTGTCTGGTCCAGGCGAGAGTGGAAATCCAGACCAGAAATTTTTTCTTTCCGGCCCATGTGATGACCTCATCCAGAAATGAAATTCGGGTCCAGATGATGAAAGGAAGAAAATTTCCCCAGAAGACATAAGGGTTCTGATGGAAAGCAAACAGATAATACTTAGGCCCGATAGGAGTTACGAAATAGGCACCTAAGACCGGAAGTGAGAATCCCACGGCAATCGGCCAGAAGAATGTTTCCCACTGATGCCAGCGCGAGAGATTTAACTTCCCGGCCGCAGTAAGAGTTCCCAGCTGAAAGAATAATTGGGCGAGAAAAAACCATGGGAGAAGAGGCCAGGCCCCCGCGGTGTGTTCACCAGTCCGCCCGGTCAGGATATCACCGGGGATACCCGGTGGGAAGAGTTCCTGCCACATTGATGACGGTATCCACAAAAGAAGGAAGGAAACCACTGCAATAGGAAAACTCTTTCTCGGAATGAAAATAAGAAGAAGTGTGGTCGTAAATAGATAAGCGTAAATATCCCACTCAAAAAAGACGGATCCATTCTCCATGAAGGCCAGAAGTAAAGCGACCTGTCCCATGAGAGTAAAAGCGCAGACTGAAAGAAGAGCATTCCGGGATTTCTCCCTGACTCCGAAAAGGAGAAAAATCGCCGCGACAAGAACTTGACCAGCGAGGGGAAAAACTCTTGAGTAATATTGAAATGTCTGAAGGATGCGTGACCCTGGAATGACAAAAGTATCGGTATAAACGATGAATTCCCAGACGTGAAAAGTCTGAATCGAGAAGAGCATCATGATTTTCTGAAGATCAAGAAGGAGGAGCCGGTTTTGCATGCGGCTCATGGATAAAGGACGGTCATTTTTCCGTCGGCGTCGATGCGGTAGCGATCAAAATTAAAAACGGTATCGAGAACGTGAAGGCTCATCGTCACTCTGAGGCTCGCGGGAATCTGCATGATCTGCGAAAAAGAATTTCCGTAAACGATGGCGATGACTTTGTTGTCCCGTATGTGACGAATTTCTGTGTCTCCGCGATGGATAAAGGGATTTTTCCAGGGCATATGTTTCGTCGCATGTTCTTCAGAGTGAGAATAGTGATAGGCCTTATCTTTCAGGCCTTTTACCCATACATCCAGTTTGCGGGGAGAGCTGCAACCCTTGCAACCGATCACCATAGACTCGCCCTTATTATTTCTTTCCACGAACCACACGGTAAAGGCTTCTGGAATTCCCGGTCTTTTAAGCTCTTTTCTCTCTCTCAACGAGGCGGGAATAAAAAGACGCAAAGACTGACCACCCTCGGCTCCCTCTTCATGACCCATCGAGAGCTGAAAATAATCCGGCTCACCGGCAAGCAGGAAGTGATCGAGGCGGTTAACGATTTCATTTTCAAAAGGAGTGAGCGAGGGAAAATTGAAAGTCTTCGCATGCCACACAATGTAGCGGTGAAGAACATAGGGAATAAATTCGGGGGCCGGCTTCATCCGGAGATACGATTCAGATAACGCCATCGAAGACAAAGGTTGAAGCGAGATGAAGAAAATGAGGAGTGGCAGAATCTTTTTCATCAAAGATCCTTTGGCCAGAACATGGTATTGACCGGGATAGTTGCCCATACACTTTCCGGAAGGTCTTCTTCCGGATAGGCATCCACGAGATTACTCACGGTAGAAAGCGGAAGACTCGCGGGGAGCTTGTCGTAATGAAAACTGAGCATTCTCCCGTCTCCGGCCGCTGCGACAAATGAGGCGACCGGACCAAGAGTCAGAGGTTGTGCAAAGCCGGAAGCTTTCAGTGTCCGGAGAATCGTAAGTGACTCACGTGAGAGATTATTTTCAATATCCAGATAAAGCGGAAGATCGATCATGACAATTCCATCCGGGGAGAGAATGCGCTTCACCATGGTATAGAATTCCAAACTATAAAGCCGTGAGAGATCCGGCCCGTTGGGAAACGGGAGATCAATCAGGATGAGATCATAACGATTGCCTTTGTGAGTGCGCAGGAAACTAATGGCGTCGCCGATAATGACTTCCATGTTGGGAGGAAGATTTTTCAGGACACCTTCATTTAATCCCACCATCACATTATTTTCAGAGGCCCACTTGAGCATGACAGAATCAAGTTCAATCTGAGTTACTTTTTTTAACGGAAGTTTTTTCAGTTCTTTCAGGAGAAGACCATCACCACCCCCGAGGATAAGAACGGACTCTGGCGAGCGTCCCAGGAGATTCAGAGACCCATGTACCATGGTTTCGTGATAGAGAGCGGTTGAATGGAGATCGATCTGAGGTTTGCGGTTCAGGTATAAAGTCGCATTTCCAGGAACCGCTAGCTCCGGGAACGGAGGTTCGATCATGAGATCAATTGTCTGATAAGGAGTCCGCAAACGTTCGAGACTTCCGTAACGATCAATCACACGGTAAAGATGACTGTTGAAAAGGTCACTGAAACTATCAATCCGTGTTCGGCTATAAGAATTTTTCACCGTGAGAAGCTCAATCTTTGGATAGACGCGGGCAACAGCAAAGAGAACAAGCAGCGGGACAAAAATCAAAGCAAGATGGCGTGAGCGTGTTTTCTGATCAAGGATAAGAACGTAGAGTCCAACAATCTGAAGAATACCAACAAAGAAAAGCTGATGACCGAAAGGAACGGCGAGATCAATCATGACGACCAGGATGATCCCGGCAATGAGAGACCCAAAATAATTCATCATCAGGATAAATTCCTGTGACCTCTTTTTTTCCAGCTGGAGGAGAAGTGGCAGCTGAGCACCTCCGAGGATACCCCCCAGAAAAGACAGCACTCCGGTAACGGTGAGACAGTACACGAGACCTTCACGGCGATCGAGAGCTGCACCCGGAGCCGCAACCTGCAGATAAATAAATATGCAGACAAGCTGTATAACCGGAAGAAGCGGAAGGACAGTCACGGAAATCCATTCAAGAAACCACAAGCGCTTGTACCAATGAACTTCTTTCACCCGATCGGCCAGAGCACTGCCGATCCCAAGACCAAAAAGATAAGGACCAATAGCGAGACACTGAGTGAGCACTTCTTCACCAGTAAAATCCATCATCGCGACGGCCAGAAGAAGGGAAAATGACATGGTGGTGGCAGAACTCGTGAGAGCAACGAAGGCGTGTTTCATGAAACACCTCCGAGATAAAGCTGACTGAGATAAGAATTGAGTTCAGCGCGGTGGAGGAGAGTCCACGCGATAAAGAGAGTGACCAAGACACTAAGAATGATTGTGACATCCTTGCGTGGCCGATCTGCGCGAAGCCAGATGAGTGCATAGGCATTGAGTGCGGCGACAGACATGACTGATGGTGCAGTTCCAAGCTGGGGAAGAAAAAAAAGAGGGAAGGCAACACTGGCAACGAGCATCCCGAGATAATCAACTCCGAGAATTTTTCCCCGACCTTCTCCGCTCATGGCAAAGAGGCAAGGAACTTCAAAGCCCGATAAAAATCCGATCAGAAAAACGGTAAGATAAGAAATGATCACCTTCATAAGAAAAAGATCAGGAAAAACATCCGGGCGAAGTAGACCCGTGATCGCAAAGGGGCCCGCCATTCCGAGGATAGTCAGAAGAACTTCAACGCGAAAAAAAATCACACGCGTGGAGTAAGCATTTTTCACACGGGAGAAGGCGAGTGAGCCGAGTCCTAGGGCGAAAGTGAAAAGAGAAATGATCACGAGATACTGAATCTTGGTTCCGCCGATGGAAACAGAAAGAATCTGGGCGAAAGCAAATTCATAGAAGAGACTGCAAAAAGCGAGGAGGAATGTGAATCCGTAGATGGTCAGAGACATCATGGTTTGGCCGAAAGACTTTGAAGCATTTTATCAAGGGTTTCTTCGTTCTCGAAAAATGTTCCCCGGGGAGCTTCCATCATAAAAAGATATGTTCCCTTTCCATCTTTACGAGAGGCCATGGCAGCAAAGAGGCTATTTCCCTTGTAGTCTGTGGAGGGAATGACTTTGAGATCATTGAGACCCGACGTTGCAGGTGCGGGAATCGTTTGCATGCGGGCCGGCTGGAAAGTGTGATTGGCCAGATAGGGAAAAGTTTCTTTCGCTGTGGACAGATAATCGATTGCTTCCTGTGCCGTTGGTTTTCTTGTCGTCGCCAGTACAGCAACTTTCTGGTCACCACTAAATGTTTTACCCGTAAGTGCTACGATGTCGTCGTCGAGATCATACTCAAGGTAGGAGTAAGCTTCCGGCAGCTTCATATCCAGATGAATTTTCTTTTTAAAGGCACGGATGATTTTTTGTTGCTTCATCGCATAGGGGTGTTGAGGCGAATTGATTGGTGGGCGAAGAATATGAAGATTTCCCGCAGAGGCGATTTTAAATTTATCGTCTTGGAGAATTTTAAGGACGGGTCCCTGAGGTGCCGGACCATTCTGCGGATCCGTTGTGACAGTGCCAGGGCCGTGAACGACAGTGACTGGTCCCTGTTCTTTACCATCTACCAAAAAGACCTTTATCAGGATGAGCAAGAAAATTGTGGCAACTGCACCTACCAGATAAGGCGCTAACTTCTTGGGGCCACGAGGATTTCCAGAGGGTTCTTTGACTTTCATCATGCTCGACCTTACCATGATAAAGTAACATAAAAAGGAAATCACGGTGATGTTTTTTACTCTAATTAAGAGATGCCAGAAGGGAATGTCGATGGTCGAAGGAGCGCTGACCATTGGCCTCATCGGCTTGGGCGCACTAGCGGCTGCATCTCTTTCGGGTAACCTGTCGACAGAAGCACAGAAGTCTGAAGGGATCGTTGCCCGCTCCCAATTTGCCGCTGCACTCGGAACATATCTTTATACCGGCATGGGTTGCGAAGATTTGAAGTCGGCCCGTGCGACTTACTCCGTTACTCCCGGACCGATTGCTATCAGCCGTTGGAAGTACCTGGGGATAGAACGTTTTGAGGGTGGAACTAATAATGAAGGAACTAAGCTCACTGGTACAAAATATTTTGAGATTGAAACACTCGAGGCCTACATTGAAACTCTGGTCGGTGCTCCGAAAGTAAAATCAGTTATGTCGGGGGGAGCAGTCCTTGAACTGAACAAAACGATTTTGAAAATCCGCGCGGTTTTAAAAGTCGGAAAACAACCTGCCGAGTTTATTTATAACATACCGGTTCTAGCGGGAGATGATGGTTCCATCAGCTATTGCTCTGATGATAAAACGATCGCAGAAACTTGTGCCTCTATGCGGGGAGTCTTCGATCCGATTACGAAAACTTGTGACATGGAAGATGGTTGTCTTCTACGCGGTACCTACGCCACGATTTCTTGCAATCCCTATGCGGCCAATCAGTGCGATACGACTCGCTTCAGTGGTGATCCCAATCTTTTCCGGAACCAGTACACAGGTGGACAGAGTTGTCCTGCAGACGCCGTCCTTAAACTGACTAATACACTCACCTGGAACTCTCAAGTGAAAGTGGGAAAGAAGGGCAGTGCAGATGTTCCCAATCTCATGAATTGGTACGCTTGTCTTAAGTGCCCAGATAACACGACACCTTCATTTTAATCATTTCTTAGTGCCGAGATTCCTCGGCACACTTCTTTTACACCCTCCCGAGTTATTTCCACCTATTAGCGGGCAAAATCTTCATCTGCCACCAAAATAGGCAAAGGGCCTTACAATAGGTGAATGACCAAATGGAATCGCTTTTTAAAAAATCAGTCTGGTATGACCATAATGGAGATGATGGTGGGACTCACCATCGCCGGTATCGGTGCACTGGGTTTTGCAAGTCTTATGGGAAGTATCGGCGGCACAGGAAACGATGCCGAACTCATTGTGGAGAAAACTCAATTCGCGAGTTCTCTGGGTGTTTATCTCAATTCTTCATTTGGTTGTAATGACCTGAAGTCTGCTCCCATGACGGCCTCATTTACCGGCGCCGAGCAGGAGATCAAACTCGATCGCTGGAAATATTTGGGCGTAGGAACCTGGAAATCAGAAACTCAGTTCAGTGAAAAGCTCAAAGATAAAGTGTATCTGAAAAAACTCACGGCCATTCTTCAGACGACACCTATTCCGCCCGCAACCGCACTTCCTACTGTGAATCTTACCTATCTCAATGCGGCCAATGCCACAGTCACAGAAAATCTTAATAAAACACTTTTGAAAGTCAGGGCCGTGATTGAAATGAAAAAACGTGAATACATTCACGAGTTTTTAATTCCAGTTCTTATGACTTCCAGTAACGATCTTCGTTTTTGTGGCGATAACCAGACTCTTGCTGCAACTTGTGCGGCACTTAGTGGTCAGTACAATCCGGTTACAGGGGAATGTAAACTGAAAGAAACTTGTCAGACGATGGGTTCTTATATCGACTTGACGTGTACGCCGAGAGTGAATGGTGGATGCGATATATCTCGCGGAATCGGAACGGTAAACCCTTTAACGAGCGGCAATTCATGTCCCTTTCCGTCTCAACCAGTTTCGACCGGTGCAGACTCCTGGGATGACAGTCCATACTGCGGTAAGAAGTGTGATGATAAACGTAACAACAGTCTAGGATATTACTCATGTCTATATTGTCCATAATCCGAAATTCCCGTGGGGGATCAATGGTCCTTGCGATGATGGCCTTCGCGGCGATGGGCGCGGGTGCTTTCATGCTCGGGGACATTTTCATCAATAACAATGAAGTTCTGCGGAAAGACGCACGGACTGAGGCCTATCGTCATCTTGTTGGATCGGTCAAAAAAAATCTCTTCGCAGGTAATAATTGTACGAATGCCCTTGGTTCTGCGAGTGGTTCAGGAAGAACGATTGCTGCTGCCCTGGTTCCTGGATTAGGCGCTCCCATCGATATCCCAATAAAGCTTGGTGATGAGCAGATGCTTCTCGGCCCCGACTGGAAAGCAAAAACCGGAACATCCATTAGACGAATCATGGTTCAGCTCGTGAAGCCAGGAAGAAAAGATCCGATTTCAGGTCTTGAATCCAATGTGCGCCTGACTCTTTCTCCGGGGAATACAAAAATTCTTAAAGCTGGTTATTTCCGAATCATCATCGAGCCCGATCATAAAGGTATTAACGTCTGGAAGAAAGATGCTGCCGGAAAATACATCAACGAAAATCTCTTCATTCCTATTTTCGCTTATTACGACGCTACTTCTTCGGAAATTTATTCGTGCTTTGATCCGGCAAGTGACGCCACTTTCTGTACAGAAGTTCAGAAAGGAGCCTATAACCATGACTCGAACATCCCGTCCGAACTTCGTTGTCAGCCGGACCTTCAGTGTTTCCAGGCCAAAGGCGGAGTGCTGGATTCCGGACAGCCGTGTGAAGCTCCTTACCTTCCTTTGAAGATCGGAAAAACTGCTCAGTTCTGCACCTGGTGTAATGAAAATCCCATTCCAGGATCTGTGCTGGCGCAGCTGCAAGCTTTCTACAGCGGAGATATCGAAGGGCTCACTTGTGACTCCACCGGAGTCGTAGGAACGCAATACACGGGTGTAGAGGCCTTTAAGTTTCAGCAGGAATATGGTGATGCTGTCGTCACAGATGCGGGAGCAGATACGTCGGCGAGTGCAGGTCTGGCCCAGTGTCAGGCGACAACTGTGAGCTGTGTGGATGATCCAAGTATGCCTCCATCAGGTCCGATGGGAACTCCTACGGATTCTCATGAAGGTGGTCTCGACGGAAATTTCTGTCTCAATGATTGCCCTCCCTACAACATCAAGCCAGGGCCATATTGTACAACCGCAGGTAACCCATGTCCGGGTGATGATCCCGCGACTCAGTGTTATGACGAATGTAATGCTGTGGCGATAACTTCCGATCCCGATCCAGCGACGTGCGTGAACGAATGTACAGGTGACACGTATGCGTGTTGTGTGGATGACCCTGCGACTTGTACGGATGAATGTACCGGAGATACTACGGCTTGTGGTTCACCTTCCAGTCCTTCCGGTTGTTTTGTTGCTGGAACCCGCGTTCGGATGAGTGATGGATCTGAGAAAAATATCGAAGACGTTCTCCAGGGCGATTTTGTCCTTAACGGAGATGAGCAACCTGAGAAAGTCATTCGTCGGGTGATCTACGATTACAATGGACTTGTTTATAACTTCAACGGTGGCCGTCACTTCTTCACACCAAACCATCCGTTCAAAACTTTGGAAGGGTGGAAGTCACTCGATCCTAAGACGAGTATGAAAGAGTCGAAGATTTTTGTGAGTCTTTTGAGAGAGGGTGACATCGTCATCACGAAATATGGTCTTGAGCCGATCTATACGATGGAAGGAATTCCTTATGAGAATAAGGTTTATAACTTTAACATCAGCGGTTCACACGAGTACTTCGCCGATGATTACCTGACCCACAATATGAAACCCGTTAGTGGCGACTTAAATCCCATTCCCTGAATAAAAAAAGGCCGGGTTTCCCCGGCCTTTTTTATAATCAGCTTACTTCTTTTTCTTTTTGGCGGCTTTCTTCGGAGCGGCCTTTTTCGGA
>JBKJNQ010000225.1:0-13369 GCA_046593575.1 Bacteriovoracaceae bacterium | reverse complement strand
AACAGCACCTTCGGCCTGATATTTTTTTGATGTTTCGAGATACAGATCAAGTTCGGTCACGCGTTTGCCGGCCTTAATCGAATCTTTGAGCCACTTCATCGTTTTAAAAATCGCCTGATCAGATTTTTTAAACGAGGCTTCGATCGCCATAAGCTCAACAGGTTCTTTAATTGACTGGTACTCGTAAAGCCCGCCATCTTTTTCAGAAAGTTTTTCTGTGCCGAATGTTTTTACCAATGTCGCAAAGTCAGCAGAGTTGATCATGCCGGGATCAAAGAAAACTTTTTCGAGATGAAGCGTATTCTGAAGCCTCTCAAGTTCCTTAGGAACATCCGCAAAAGAAAGATGAATCCACTCGAGACCCGATTCTTTTTTCGCCTTGGGATCAATAGTAGTTTCAGGAGTAACGAAAACGTAAACTTTCTCTTTCGTCACCAGAGCTTTGGCGTAGAAAGAACTTAAAAAGGGAAGATGGTACCCACGGCAATTCGTGATCCAGGCAATCGAATCTAGGGCCGTGACATACATCGCTTCTTTTTCAGAGCGAAGGATGGCGCGGGTTTTCTCAAGAGTGTCGCGGCCTCGCTGCTCACGAGGAATGAAATTCACCGGCTTTAGTTGCGCCAGGGGATGAAAATCAACTGACTTCCCAAGTTCTCCCGTATGAATGGCGATAGTTTCCTGAGCGGATTCTGAAATGCGTTTCAAGTATCGGAGGGTCGTGCGATCAGCTTCATATCCCAGACGCTTAATTCCGAGTTTTTTTATGTCGCGCGCGAGTTCTTCGGTTGTTGAGGTATCGGAGCCAATCTTCATCACTTCAATGTCTTTAGCGTCCACTTCCAGGTCCGCCTGCTCATGATAACGCCCGTCAACGTAAAGCCGGACTTTTCCGGTGGCAGGTACGAGGATTTCAGCCATCGACCCTGTGAATCCTGTGAAATAGAAGCGGTGATTATCTTCGAGAGGGACATATTCGCTGATAAATGGGTCAAAGCTCGAGATATACATCCCATCCAGATTGCGGGTGGCCATCAATTTTCTGAGTTTTTCGATGTTGCCGCTGATGGTTTGATTTGTAAGAGTGAAGCTTTTTTTCATAGAATGATCCTTGTCCTGATAAAATACCCCCCCTCCGGATTCTTGGGAAGAGTTTTATGAAAATCAAGGCCCCTGTTTACTATGGTGACTACCTGCAACTTTCAAAAATCCTGAATGCTCAGGAAACAGAAAGTGGCAAAGATGGCAAAGAAGCTCATGAAGAGACTCTCTTCATTATTATTCACCAGGCCTATGAGCTTTGGTTTAAGCAGATTCTGCACGAGTTGGCATCGATTCGCTCGATCATGGAAAAGCCCTTCATTCCCTCGACAGATCTGGCCGTCATCAATCGTCGCCTTGAACGAGTAACAAAGATTCAGGATCTTCTGGTTGACCAGATTAACATCATGGAAACCATGACCAGTCTCGATTTCATGGAATTCAGAGATTATCTCGTTCCTGCATCCGGATTTCAGAGTCTTCAGTTTCGCCTGATTGAAGCCTCACTTGGCATCAAGGCCCATCACCGGATGGAAGTTGAAAAGCAATTCTTCAATTCGCGCCTGAAGGCGGAAGACAAAAAAACTCTTGAGAACATGGAAGCAAAAACGTCCATGCTTGAACTGATTGAGGCGTGGCTTGCGCGCATGCCGTTCTCTAAGTTTGAAGGATTCGATTTCTGGGGTGATTACAGTCAAGCTGTGAAAACTATGCTCGCCAATGATAAAGAAATCATTTCAACCAATCCGAGTCTCGATGAACGTATTCGCGGAATGGAGCTTGCGAACCTTGAGATGACTAGGAAATCCTTCGACACACTCCTGGACCCTTCGAGCTTCAATGCCTGGAAGTCAGAAGGAAAAGTTCATCTTTCTCAGAAGGCGATGCTTTCGGCAGTCTTCATTTATCTTTACCGCGATTTCCCTGCCCTTCAGATGCCGTTCAAGATCTTGAACAATCTGACTGAAGTTGATGAGAAGTTTACCACATGGAGATACCGGCACGCGATTATGGTTCAGAGAATTCTCGGGACAAAAATCGGAACGGGTGGATCTGCCGGACATGAATATCTTCGCTCAACAACCGAAAGAAATCGCGCGTTCCTCGATCTCTTTAATCTCGCGACCTTTCTTATTCCAAAGTCGATGAGACCAAAACTTCCGGACACGATCACAAAACAGCTCGATATCGTCTACGACTCCCACCAGAGCTAGTGACTTCGAAGAACTCCACCATCAACGGCAATACTTTGTCCGGTGATGTAAGCACCCTTGGGTGAAGCGAGAAAGGCCGCAAGGTCCGCGAGCTCGCGCGGCTCTCCCAATCTTCCGGCCGGAACCATTTCTTTAATCTTTGTTTCAGACAGATTCAGGGCCTTGATACGATCCGTATCCGTATACCCGGGAAGGAGAAGATTGATGGTGATCCCATAGGGGGAATATTCATTCACGATCGATTTTGAAAGTCCCGCAAGCCCCGCGCGAAATCCATTCGATGTCGTAAGACCCGGAAGTGGTTCTTTTGCAGCAAGAGACGTAATCATAAGAATGCGCCCGTAGTTTTTTTCTTTCATCTTCGGAAGAAGAATTCTCATCGCCTCGATCGGACTCATCCAGAGTGACTGAAAGTCCTCACTCCACTGCTCGTCCGTGACATCTAGGAAATTATTCTTTTTAGGCCCACCAGTATTGTTCACCAGAATATCTATGCGGCCCATTTTTTTTAGAATACGTTCAGTGAGCTTCGCTGTCTCGCCTTTGAGAGAGAGATCAGCTGTCTCAAAATGAGTGGCCCCGATTTCTTTTGCTGTCTTCGAGATGTTTTCCACATTCCTGGACACGATACAAACCTCGGCACCTTCCGCGATCAGGGATTCAGCTACCGCTCGCCCCAGACCCGTTGAAGAGCCAAGGACCAGAGCTTTCTTACCTTTAAGATTCAGATCCATTATTTAAACCTTTCTTCCGTAATACCTAACCATTCGAGAGCATTTTTATAGAGTAGCTTTTCTTTTACTTCCTGAGCGAAATCACTCGTTTCGATGAGCTTGCCCGGCACATCTTCTCCGAGAGGAAAAGGATAGTCGGAACCAAGTGCCACGCGATTACTTCCCATAAGCTTCACAATATATTTTAAAGCATCGGGATCATGAACCAGAGAATCAAGCCAGAATTTTCCCAAATAGTTTCTTGGATTCACATTGTTATCGACGGCGACAAGATCCGGACGGCAATTAAATCCGTGTTCAATCCTTCCGATCGTCATCGGAAAACTTCCGCCACCATGAGCAAAGGCGACTCTGAGTTTCGGAAACTTCTCAAACACTCCACCGAAAATCATGGAACAGATCGCGAGGCTTGTTTCCGCTGGCATTCCCACCAGCCACGGAAGCCAGTACTTCGGCATTTTCTCCTGTCCCATCATGTCCCATGGGTGAACGAACAGACACATACCGAGACTCTCAAGTGCCTCGTAAACCGGAAAAAGTTTTTTCTCATCCAGGTTCCAGTCATTCACGTGCGAACCGATCTGAACCCCGGTCACACCGAGCTTCTTCAGGCGTGATAGCTCTTTCACCGCCAGCTCCGGTGCCTGCATCGGGAGCGTACCAAGGGCGATAAATTTTTTAGGATTCTTAGTCGCCACTTCGGCCACGTGATCATTCAGCGTCTGAGCAACATATTCGCCATCATTCGGTTTTGCCCAGTAAGAAAACATCACCGGCACAGTTGAGAGTACCTGGATCGTATCTGTGACTCTGGCCTCGGCCTCATAACAATTCGGTTCCACCTTCCGGAAGAACTTTCCGGAATCATCGACCATATCGGCGCTACAGCTTTTGCCGCAAACATGATTGTGTTTCAGTTCAATGAAGCCGCCGTAGCCGAACTTCTCTTTGAACTTCGGGATTTCCGGAGGAAGGATATGGGTGTGAATATCAATTTTCATCACCAGGTCCGTCCATTCACAGTGCCGCAAGTGCAGTTCACATGTTCCGAATTGTAATAGCGGTCAAACACTGCCGGAAAATCCGTCTCAATATTTTTCAGATGAAAGAACTCTTCGTAGAGTTTCTTGCCGCATTTTTTACAATACCACTGGAGCCCATCAATATCTTTTTCGTCTCTTGTTTTCTCAATCACCAGACCAATAGAACCTTCACTTCGTTGCGGAGAATGCGGAACTCCACCTGGGAGAAGAAAAATATCTCCGGCCTTCAGATGAATGTCCTCAAACTTGCTGTCCTTATTGATCGTCCTGAGAAAAATTGTTCCTTCGAGCTGATAGAACCACTCATCACTTTGGTTCACATGAAAGTCGGTGCGGGAATTCGGACCACCCACAACCTGAATGATGAACGTGCTGTCTTTGTAGATAACTTTATTTGAGACCGGTGGTTTTAAGAGATGGCGATTTTCATCAATCCATTTCTGGAAGTTCATAGGTGGCATCATGGGAGAACCGCAATGCACTTAAGTTCAATGGCGATCGGTGTTGGTAAACAATTGATCTCAAGAGTGGTCCGGCACGGAGGATTCTTGCCAAAGTATTCTTTCCACAAACGGTTGTAGGTCGAAAAATCATCTTTCATGTTGGTGAGATAAACAGTCACATCGACGAGACTTTCCCAGCTTGCACCAGAATCTTCCAGAATATGTTTCACGTTCTGGAAAACAGAATGGCACTGCTTTTCGATGTCGTAAGAAGTGATGTTGCCGGAACTATCGAGAGTCACTCCAGGAATTTCTTTCTTCCCTCTTTCACGTGGACCTACTCCCGACAGAAATAAAAGATTTCCTACTTTTTTCGAGTGAGGATATGCTCCCACTGGTTCAGGGGCGCGGGATGAATCAATCGACGTCATATTAACCTTTACAGATATTTTTTAAGTTACTAAAGAATTCAAGAATATATTTTCCACCTTCGCGACCACGGCCGGATTCTTTCATGCCGCCAAATGGTGTTCTGAGATCACGAAGCATCCATGTGTTGATCCAGACAATGCCCGAATCAATTTTCAAAGCCACGCGTTCTGCTTTAGCGACATCTTGACTCCAGATCGTGCCGGCCAGTCCATACTGAGTGGAATTGGCCCACTCGATCACTTCAGCTTCAGTATCAAAAGGGGTGATCGTCGCAACCGGACCGAAGACTTCTTCCTGGTTTGTGAGGCAATACGGTGATAGTTCTTCAATCAATGTGGGTGCAATAAAATATCCCTCACCGATTTTCACATCATGACCACCAGTGAGAATTTTCCCACCTTCAGTCTTAGCTCTCGCGATGCAGGACATGACTTTTTCAAAATGAACCTTCGAGACCACAGCACCTTGCTGAGTTTCTGGTAGTTCAGGATTTCCTTGTTTGAGAGCTTTTACTTTCTCAACCAGAGAGTTGCGGAATTTCTCATACAGTGGTCTTTCGACAAAAATTCGCGAGCCACAGAGACAAATCTGCCCCTGGTTCGCAAAGGAGGATCTCAAGGTGGTCTCGAGAGTCTTTTCGAAATCACAGTCAGCGAAAATAATATTAGCGTTTTTTCCACCCATTTCGAGATGAAGGCGCTTCATGGTTTCGGCCGCATCTTTGGCGATGAGTTTTCCGGTGAAAGTGGATCCGGTAAAAGAAATCGCCTTGATCTCAGGATCTTTCGAGATCGAACTTCCCACGTTGGGACCAGTGCCGTGAACGATATTGAGAACTCCGGGAGGAAGCCCTGCTTCGATACAGATTTTAGAAAGGAGGTACGCCGTCATCGGCGTAACTTCCGAGGGTTTCGCGACAACTGTGCAACCACTGGCCAGTGCCGGAGCAACTTTCCAGGTAAAAAGATAAAGTGGTAAATTCCAAGGCGAAATACATCCGACCACTCCTACCGGAGAATAGTGAACCGTGTTCTTACCCTTCCCTTGATCATCAAAATCATGAGAAGCGAATTCTTTGATCATTTCTGAAAAGAATGAAAAATTCTCAGCCGATCTGGGAATATCGACAGTCTTCGAAGTTGTAATCGGTTTTCCGTTGTCGATGGTTTCTGCCATCGCAAGCGAGTCGAGATTCTTTGTAATGAGTTCTGAAATTTTGGCGAGATATTTTGAGCGTTCATTTACTGAAAGAGCGCTCCAGACCGGAAATGCTTTTTTGGCAGCGTCTACAGCTTTCTTAATATCAGCCGTTTTAGAATCGGGAACCAGAGAATACACTTTTCCAGTTGCAGGATTTACGTTATCCAGAAATTTCCCATCGATGGCGGGAGAAAGTTCACCACCAATATAATTCAGGATCTTTTCCATTAATTTTTCCCCGGAAGAAGAATCGCCCTGACCGGAGAAGCATCCGCGCCTTCAATCCGAAGCGGAAGAGCAATTAACTGGTAAAGACCCGGGTTCACCCGCGTGAGAACCACTCCCTCGAGAATCGCCATATCCGATTCATAAATCGCTTTATGGGAAACCAGTGTCTGATCAGTAGCGGGATCTACCGACGGAGTATCAATACCAACGAGCACGACATTTTTAGTTTTTAGAAAATGAATCAGCTCAGGACTTAAAGCACTGAAGTCATCATTCCATTTTTCCGGATCGGGAAAAGAATTTGTCTTGAAGAGAATCCGGGCGGCTTTGATTTCCACATTCAAGTCAGCTGGTTTGATCCGAGCAGGTTTTCCCGGAACTTCGATCACCTGACAGTCACCCATGTAGTACGAAAGACTTCGGTGCTCGATCGTTTTTCCGTCGCTGTGGTAATGACTTGGAGCATCCGTATGAGCGCCCACGTGAAGGGTGGTCTTCATTTCTGAGAGATCCAGATGTTGTCCATTCTGAAAACTCATGTTGATGTTTCGACTAAAGGGCGTGTCGCCTGGAAAGACGGCTATACTCGGGCGCAAGACCGGAGAAATGTCGATATATGGGCCTGTCACATCCATGAAAACTTCCTATGATTTCTTTCGAAATCTTATCCCTCTCGAGTCATCTTAGAAAAGGCATATTGCTATGGAAAAGGCCCTCATCCAGAAAATCGCGAAGACCCTTCATGACGCAAGACTAAATGCTCATTCTCTCCCGCAATTCTCGAAGGACATCACCGATTTCAAGCGTGAAGCCGCCTACTCGATCCAGGAAGAAGGCATTCGCATGCGTGAAAGCGCCGGGGAAAAAGTTATCGGTCTCAAGATGGGACTCACGTCTGAGGGAAAAAGAAAGCAGATGAACCTCGATGCTCCCCTCTATGGAGTTCTCACAGACAAAATGAGAGTGGAAAATCTGGGAACGTATAAACTGAAGGGTTCGATTCATCCGAAAATCGAACCGGAGATAGCTTTTTACATCAAGTCGGAGTTGAAAGGTAAAATCTCACGCGAAGATGTACTGAACGCAACCGATTCAGTCTGTGCCGCTCTTGAGATTCTCGATTCCCGCTACGAAGGCTTCAAATATTTCTCGATGGAAGATGTGATCTCGGATAATTCTTCTTCGTCTCATTACATTCTAGGCCCGAAGGTTTCTGACTTCAGAAAAATAAACCTCGCGAACCTTCGCATGCAGATGAAAGTGAATGGAGAAACAAAGATGGAAGGCAACTCGAAAGAGATCTCCGATGATCCAGTTATTTCCATCATTCAGCTCGCTGAACTTCTCTCTCTCCGTGGGCAGAGCATACCCGCCGGATGTTTTGTTCTGGCCGGTGCTGCCACTGCCGCCATTTCTCTTGAGCTTGGGATGACCGTATCGCTTGAGGTGGAATCCCTCCCTCACCTTTCAGTCTCGATTAAGGAATAACATGTATACCTCTTCCCACAACCATATCGACTCAGCTCGCGACCTCGACGCCAAAGATAAAATGTCGGCGTTCCGTGAGCGCTTTCATTTCCCTAAATCTCCCGGAGGTCAGGGGCTTTATTTCTGTGGTCACTCGCTGGGGCTTCAGCCGAAAGATACTCGGAAGGCGATTGAAACTGAACTCGATTCATGGGCGACATACGGAGTAGAAGGACATTTTGAAGGCCCTTATCCGTGGCTTCCGTATCACGAAAACATCACGAAAAGTTTTTCCAAACTCGTTGGGGCAAAAGAGTCTGAAGTCGTGGCAATGAATACCCTCACCGTGAATCTTCACCTCATGATGGTCTCATTCTACCGCCCTACCAAAACTCGTTTTAAAATCTTGATTGAGAACAATACTTTTCCGTCAGACAAATACGGAGTTGATTCTCAGGCGCGCTTTCATGGTTTTGATTCAGATGTGGCGATCGTCGAACTTAAGCCATCGCCCGGAAAGAAAACGGTTGAGCCGGAAGAAGTAATCGCTCAGATCAATGCTCTGGGGGACAGTCTCGCCCTCGTGATGCTGGGAAATTGTAATTATCTTTCCGGTCAGTGCTTCAACTTTAAAGATATCGCCGCTGCCGCTCACAAGAACGGTGCTCTCTGCGGTTTCAATCTCGCTCACGGTGCGGGAAATCTCGCCATGAATCTCCACGATGACAATGTGGATTTTGCGGTCTGGTGCTCCTACAAATATCTTAACTCTGGGCCCGGTGGACTTGCTGGAGCTTACGTTCATGAAAAACATTTCAAGGACGAAAGTATTCCACGTTTTGAAGGCTGGTGGGGTCATGACAAAACTTCGCGCTTTAAGATGGGCCCCAAATTTCAGCCGATCCCGACAGTCGAGGCCTGGCAGTTATCCAATCCTCCTATTTTTCAGCTAGCTTCTCTTCGTGCTTCCATGAATATTTTTGATGAGGCCGGAATCGGAAATCTCCGCGCTCGGGGTGATAAGCTCACTTCATACTTAGAATTCCTTTTGAAAGAAAACTGCGAAGGAAAACTCGACATCATCACACCCAAGTCCCGTGGTTCGATGCTCTCCATTCAAATGAAAAAAGATCCCAAGCCTCTCGTAAAAATCTTTTCTGAGAAAGGAGTCATGCTCGATTTCCGTGAGCCTGACATTCTTCGGGTCACTCCCGCTCCCCTCTATAATTCGTTCGAGGACTGCTGGCACCTGGTTAAAATCATGAAGGAATCACTGTAATGGATAAGCCAAAGAAAATTATTGTCACCGGTGCGGGTCTCGTGGGCTCACTCCTTGCTATTGCACTCAAAAAGCGCGGGCATGATGTAGAGATTTTTGAAAAACGCCCAGACATGAGGAAACAAAAACTCGGGGCGGGAAAATCCATCAACCTCATCATTACCGCCAAAGGAATTAAACCCCTTCAGGATCTTCAACTCTGGGAAACGGTAAAGGCGATCACCCTTCCGATCCAAGGGAGATCGATGCATTCGATTTCGGGTGACCTGGCCTATCAGCCCTACGGAAAAGATAAAACGGAGTGTAATCATTCTGTCAGCCGCGGAGAGCTCAATCGACTTCTCATTTCAGAAGCCGAAAAAGCCGGAGTCACAATCCATTTTGAAAGACCCTTGCAATCTCTGGACCTCAAACAAAAAAAGGCGCAGTTCGAAAATCTAGGAGCTGTTTCCTACGACCTTCTTTTCGGAACAGACGGAACAGGATCTGCCACAAGGCAGGCGATGATTGATGCCCTCGGGGACAAAGCCGAATATAAAGTTGAACCTCTCGGAACTGATTACAAAGAAATGACCATGCCCATGAAGAACGGAAAGTTCGCCATGGATGAGCATGCCCTTCATATCTGGCCTCGGGGCAACCACATGATGATGGGACTTCCGGACCGCGAAGGCTCATTCACCATGACTCTCTACATGCCAAAAGAATGGTTTGAAGATTTCAAATCTCCCGAAGCATTCCAAAACTATTTTAACAAGTATTACCCCGATGCCATCCCACTCATGCCCAATTACGTTGAGGACTATGGCTCAAATCCTCCGGGCTTCCTGGGAATTGTCCGCATGAAACCCTGGATTTTCGAAGATCAGGTTGCTCTTTTAGGCGACGCCTGCCACGCCATGGTTCCTTTTTTCGGCCAGGGCATGAACTCTGGATTCTCTGACGTGCAATTTCTTCTCGATCAGATGAATGCTCATCCAGATGACTATCTACAAATTTTCCAGAACTACAATGAGTTCCAGAAGCCAAGCGGCGATGCCATCGCCGGCATCTCCCGGGAAAACTTCACAGAAATGTGTGAAAAAGTCGGAGACGAGAAATTCCTACTTCGCAAGAAGGTCGAAAACAAGCTCGAGACGGCGTATCCAAAAAAATTCCGTTCAAGATATGGACTCGTAACATACACTCTCATCCCCTATGACAAGGTAAAAGAGATCGGGTTGATTCAGGATGAAGTCCTCGATGAGCTTTGTCGTGGGATGACAAGTCCTGACGAGGTAAATCTTTCCCATGCAGAGAAGCTGATCGACCAGAAAATCTCTCCTTGGTTCAAGGCCCAGGGGTTGACTCCTGAACGTTACCGTTTTTAAACCTGCCACAGAAAATGGGCGAAAAATAACTTTAGGAAAATGAGAGAATCCCCTAAAGTTCCGTATTTTTTATACCGAGGAGTAAAGCCGTACAGTAAAGGTTGATTGTTTAAGGAAACAACGATGTCAATCAAACTCGGTTCAGTAGTTATGGTGCTCATGATGTTCTTCATTGCGAAGATATCCTTTGAAACGGCCATGGCGGAAAAAATCCCAGAAAGAATCAGCGACCGTTCGCCCGCTTCGATTGATCAGAGTTACCACGATCATCTGATGAAGCGCTAAAACGCTTCCTTCGCCCACGCCTTAAATTTCTCTCCGCGATCCACATAATTCTTAAATTGATCGAACGACGGAAACGACGGCGACAGTACCAAGTTACCTTTTAATGCTCCTTGCTTGGCATAATCGAATACTGCTTTCACATTCTCTGCCTTAACGACCAGAAAATGATCCTTCAATTCCTCAAAGAGCCTTTCGGTAACGTCACCAATCGTAAAGATGGTATCGATCTCATCCTTGTAAGGGAGTAACCCCGGAAGCATGCGGTCTGACTCATTACGAAGCTTCCCGCCCAGGATCAAGTGAAGTGGCGAGGGATCATGTTGAAACGCTTTTATCGCCGTTTCTGTCGCCGTGAGATTGGTACTTTTGGCATCGTTATAGAGACTCAGTCCGTTTTTTGTAAGAACGTACTCCAGACGATGAGCAACACCCGGAAACTCATTGATGAATTCCTGATAGAGGTTCTGGAGATTCGGAACGTTTAATTCCTTCAGAACTTTCCAAGCGGCATAGAAATTCGCTTCATTATGCTCACCTTTTACTTTGGCTTTCGAGAAATCAAATCGAAACTCTTCCGGAAGCTTTCCTTTCGTAAAGTAGCTCTTTTGAACCGGATGATCTTTCACATCGGCGAGATAAGGATTCTCTAGCCCCAGGATCAGATGATCCTTCGCCGTCATATTTTTCAGCAGGCGAAACTTGGCTTTTGCATAATCGTGAACCGCATCGTAGCGCTCACTATGGTTGGGAACAACGTTCAGAATAAGACCGATGATCGGATGAAAGTCATGAATCGTTTCGAGCTGAAAACTCGAGACTTCAATAATTGCAAAATCATATTTTTGTTTTGATAAAGGCAGTTCGCAGTAAGGGATACCGATATTTCCGCCGCAGAAGACTTTCTTGCCGGCCTTTTTCAAGGCCTCAGCAATCATCGTCGTGGTTGTTGTCTTTCCGTTACTGCCAGTGATGGCTATAACCGGAACGTCCCGGCACTGTCGCCACGCAAACTCAATTTCTGAAAGGATCGTGACACCTTTTTCGACCGCTTTCTTGAGCGCTGGGTGGGTAGTGGGAATTCCCGGTGAAATCACGATCTCATCCATCTTATGAAAATGCTGGGCGAAATCTTCTTCCGAATAACACGAACAGATTTCAAGGAGCTTATCCAGATTCTCCGCGTGATACCAATCCTCAGGCTTCCCGCGATTAACGGCATAAAGATCCTGACGAAGTTCCTTCGCCAGAGCTACCGCCGCCTGACCAGACTTTCCCATCCCGAAGACAGCTACTTTATTTATCTTATCCATAGTCTGTGCTATATCCTTTCTCTCAATGGATCATCGCAAACACTTAAGAGAGATTATTGATTTCCTCAAACTTTACCAGACAATCTGGCAAAACGAAATCATGCTCATGTATCCCGATCCTCTTAAGGAGTATCCTGTGTTTTGGCTCGAGGAGCTGGATTCGATAAAAGACAAGGCCGCACTTATTCGCCTCGAAAGAAAAGAAGTCCAGGGCATTATCCAAAACGAGGAGCTCCTGAACTTCTATGCCCGCATCGAAGAGCTTTGCCGCCTGGAACGACTCTCACCCCTTCCCCCCATGCCTGCGAAGAACTCCACCTGGCTCTACATGATTCCCAAGAAAAAATATGAGACCAAACTTCTGGGGCCACTGATCGATTCCGTTTATCAGAAAGAGAATATCAAAAAGATTGTTGATATTGGCGGTGGGATCGGACTTCTTGCCCAGACGATGAACAATGTTTATCACCATAAAGTGGTGAGTGTGGATCTGGATCCGGTCATGCAGGAAACTGGACGCGTCCGTCATGAAGAGAACGCTCTTGGTCCGAATAAAGTTGAATATCAGAATATAAAAGTTAGTTCTGAAGAACTCCGTTTTATAGAACTCATCGATCAAGACACCATGACACTGGGACTTCACACCTGCGGAAATCTCGCGAATGATCAGGTGCAAGCGACAGTGCGGGCAAAAGCAAAATCCCTCATCAACATGGGTTGCTGCTATCACAAGCTCATTCCTGAAACCCAGAACATCTCAGAATTTACCAGGACCATGACCGATAAACTGGTGATGACTCAATTTGCTCTGACTCTCGCCACCCGCGCTCACAGGAAGATGGACGAAAGTGATTACGACCTGAAAGAAAAAGTGAAGCTCTACCGCTACTCGATCCATTTCCTGCTTTATGATCACTATGAAATCAAGAAGCTCATCTCCTTAGGCAATTCTCATCCCACTCTTTATGATAAATCTTTTGGTGCTTACGCCATTGATAACCTCACCAGAAATAATATCCCTCTGAGGCACACCGAAGAGGAACTCAACGCCTATTACCATGATCCCGAGAGACAGGAACTCATCTCTAAAATGCTGGTGGCCGGAATGGTGAGAAATCCGTTCGGTAGATTACTCGAACTCTACCTTCAACTCGATCGTGTGATTTATTTGGAGGAGAATGGCTATGAAACCCAGCTGATCGAAATTTTCGACGAACCGATTTCACCGAGAAACATTGCTATCGTTGCGACAATGCGGTCATGAGCATTTTCTTGATGGTAGGCCACTCATCATCAATAATGCTGTAGATATTTCGATTCCCA
>JBKJNQ010000079.1:0-12527 GCA_046593575.1 Bacteriovoracaceae bacterium | reverse complement strand
GTCGGAGCTCGCTATCCAGGATCAGGTTAAGAAATTAAATGAGCTACGCACGACCAATATTCCTTCCCAACTTCCTGGTCGGATTATGATGGTTGCACCGAACGTTACGGTGAAAGGTGTGGACGTAAGTTTTAATATGATTCACGTGCCCGGTGAACGGACCTGGTTCCGGAAACAATCCGGAGGAGATTTCTCTGTCGAGCTTCGTGGCTACACCATCACTCAGACTGATATCGAAAAACCGGATGCCTGGACAGAAGTGGAACCTACCGGAAGATCTATGATGATGGCCCCTCCTAAAAGCGAGCTGGATGTGGCCGAACTTCTCACGAAAAGAATTACAACTATTGAGCTCGCGCGTGAAATCTGGATGGAAAAATTCAGCGTACCAATGCTCAAATCAGTGACGAATCCTAAAGTTCTGGCACTCGATTTTGGCTATGGGCACTGGAAAGAAGACGAGCTCGCTAAAAGAAGAGAATTTCTTTCTGAATATACACGTCGGGTTGAAACAACCAATCTCAGGTCCATTGAAAATCTTCTGACTCGTCTTGAATCTGCCGGCGAAGGTCCGCGCAAGGAACTGGCGCCTGCTCTCTACGAAAAAGCATTAAACCACTATCTTCTGGGCCTCAAATCACGCTACACTGATAAAAAAATGCGACTTCGTGAAATGAACGAACTCCAGTACTATGTGTGGCTCCTGAAGCATGGAAAAATCTAAAATCAAACTTATCCTCGCCAGCGCTTCTCCCCGAAGAAAAGAACTTCTGGGCCATCTCAATTTACCTTTTGAGATCCTCGCTCTTTCAGTTCCAGAGCATTCGGATGCTACTGATCCGGTGGAACACGCGCGTGACATTGCCAAAGTCAAAAACCAGGCGGTGGTGGAAAAACTAGAAAGTTCCAAAGACACTCACTTCATTGTCTCGGCCGATACGATTGTCGTGAGTAATGGCGAGATTTTCAACAAGCCATCCGACCGGGATGAAGCGCGGAAGTTTCTTCTCGAATTATCAGGGAAAACGCATTCCGTTTTCACCGCTGTTTGTCTCACTCTCATGACCTCGGATAAAACGTTTTCTTATTCTTTTGTCGATGAATCGCGGGTGACTTTCGAAGAGATTACACCCGTTCTGATGGAAAAATACCTTGATACCGGAGACTCACTTGATAAGGCCGGTGCTTATGGTATCCAAGGCCCTTCACTGACATTCATCTCAAGAGTCGATGGTTCTTATTCTAATGTCGTGGGATTTCCCTTGAGCAGGTTTGTTCAGGAATCCGGAAAATTTCTTCTTCAACATTATCCCGGAGTGAAATCGTGGTTAGATTTATTCTGATCTGTCTTCTGATTCAGAGTGCGCACGCTGACATATTCAGCTTCGGATCGGATAAGTCTTTCAAGAGCCGTATTCCCGGGCTCACTGAAAAACTGCAGAAGCTTCCCTTAAAAACAGACCCTTCCTTTGAGGACGTTTTCAATCAGACAGTGAAAGAACTTGAAAATGGAATAGAAGAGGAAAAGCTTTATTGTTCTGGGGAGGCCTCCGACACTGAAGGAAAAGTTCTTCCGGCGGATCAAAAACAATTATGCTTTCGCGAGCTCAAAAAAAGTTACATTGAAGCCGTCGAAGTGATCTTTGAAGCAAAGAAAAAATATCTTCAGCTTCTTCATAATGAGCAGCAAAACCGGCTCTCGGAAATTCAGCGAAAACTTAAAGCTGATATCGAGAAAAATTTCTGATGAAAGAGAAACTGATCAAGAAACTAAAATCCATGTCCCTTATCGACAAGATACTCCTCGGAGCATTCCTGCTCTTGATCTTCACAGGGTTTTTTAATTATCTGCGTTCCTGATTGACCATGCTCCGTAGATGAGTGGAAGTTGCAGGAAAGTTCTCCCCCAGAGAACGAGCGGATCACTGACTCCGAAAATAGGGATGCCCTTGGCGGCGATATGAATGTGAACTGGAATCAGGATCATGAGCCAGATTGCGGAAGCCCTTGCTCCGAGATCTGGTGAGGCCCAGATAAGGACGGCGAGAATGATTTCCAGAATACCTGCCGCGTAGTTGGAAAGAGTCTCCATTCCCCAGAAGATAGCGGGGTTGAAAACTTCGGGTTTCATGATGTGAACGATTCCCGCGACCAGAAAAACCAGACTGAAAAATATTTTACCGGCCACTCTCATGCTTGACCCCGAAGCTGAGCATCAGCAATATTCACGAGCGTAAACTCATTGGTCATGATGACTTTCTTTTGGCACTCAATCCTTCCTTTGAAACGAAATAAATTATTGAGTGAGTCCGTAAGCTCAACCATGATGTCGAGTTCATCTCCGGGTCTCGCGAAATTTTTATATTTGGCCCCATGGACGGCGCGAAGAACTCCCAGCGCCCAGCCCTGGTTTTTTTCCGAATCATAATCAGGAACGGGGGAATAGTAGTGAGTGAGAAGGAGTCCGCCCGCCTGAGTAGTCATTTCCTGCATCATCGCTCCGGGCACCACCGGCATTCCAGGGAAATGGCCCTGGAGAAAAAACTCTTCGCCTGTAAACGATGTTCGCGCGTGGAGATTGTCTTGGGAGTGCTGGATGACTTGCTTAATCAGCAGGTAGGGAGACCTGTGGTGGAGAGATTTTTCGATGTTCATAAAGAACATCCTCTCACGGAGATTTCCGATCGGGGAGAGATGTAGAGCTTTTGAGGAAGACTAAGCTTCTGCTTCTGTCTTCATCGCAGCTGCGACAGTCTTCGGCTTAAGTGATCTTACCGCAACCATAGAGCGCATAGGGCGAAGGCTCTGAGGCTTTTTGCGAGTGCCCATGATCTTGTTGTCAGGGGTAGTGGTTTTGGTGACTGTAGACTTCGATTTCATAATTACCTCGGGTGTAAAAGCTTGTTGGTTTAAGCCTTATCCCTCGGTCGAATTAAATCGTCAGAGTGGAATCAGGCTAAGAGATCAAAATGATCACTCAACACGTTTCTCCTGTTAAATGTCCTATCAAACCTGTCGGCGAAATCCTTAAAACACTTTACGAAAATCACGGTAGGTCTGGATGAGAGTATTATATCACGGCGCTCGTAGCTATCTGAAAGAGAGGGAATTTTTTCCCACTCTCATTCTGCTATGTCGAACTTCCCTCTGGGGTTAAGATTAATCAAACGTGATTTTGAAGGGTTACATTGCTATGGCACGACTCCTATTCCTATGTCTGATGCTCCTGAACGGCTGTTCCAGTCTACAAAAGTGGGCAGTCAGAAGATCCTCTCCGGTTTTCGACAAGGCTGCCGACCAACTTACCAGAGAAAACTCATGGGTTTTTTTCCATAATTCCGCGCCCGGAAATCTGAAATTTATCGAGATGGTTTATCTCACTGATCCAGATAATTTGAATCTTCTTCCCGCCGTGATCAAGGCCTATGCGGGATACGCATTTGCAGTCCCAGAAACGATGGCCCTTCAGCATGAACTCCTGGGTGATAATAATCTTTTTCCCAGAGAGCAGGCGATTCGTTTTTATACACGGGCGCTTGATTACGGGACATTCTATCTAGGAAAAAAAGACATTTCTAAAGATGACATCTTAAATCTTGATGAAGAAAAACTCCGTAAAAAACTGAAAGCCGAACTGGATGAAGATGACTTTATTGCCCTTCTCTATTTTGCCCAATCCTGGGGTTCACTTATAAACCTTCAGAAAGACAACGTCGCTTTAGTCTCGCAAATTCCCAGAGTGAAAGTGCTTTTTGATCACGTCTGCGGAATCAAGCCTCAAATTGAGCACAATATTTGCGACATCTTCTACGCTCAGTACGAGGCCAGCCGTCCTCGGATGCTCGGCGGAAATCCTGAGAAAGCGAGAGAGCTTTTTCAGAAAGCAATTTCAGAACATCCGCAGCACTTGCTTATGCGCCTGACCTACATCCAGTATTCTCTGATCCCCGCTATGGATGAAGAGGCCTACAACATGGAAGCTAAAATTCTTCGGAAAGAATTCGCTGAATGGGACAGCATGAAACGCGATAATCTGGAAGATGAGTCACCTTACAGAAATCACCGTGATCTCAATTTATATAATGCCATTGCCAAAAAACGTTTCGAAATAATTGAACAGAATAAGAAGAAAATTTTCTAAGGAAGAGTTATGAAGAAGTATCTCATTGCCGGAGCACTCGTGTTTTCTCAGCTATCATTCGCCGTTACTCAGGTGAAGATCGCCGCTCTTATTCCCGAAGGGACGAGCTGGGGAATGAGTATCAAAAAATTTGCCCAGGAAGTGGATCAGGTCACCAAAGGCGAAGTGAATGTAAAAATTTATTATGGCGGAGTTGCCGGTGATGAGCCGGATGTCCTCCGTAAGATCAGAATTGGTCAGCTTCACGGGGGAATCTTCACCGGGAAAACTCTTGCCGAGATTTATCCGGATGTCCGTGTCATGGAAATTCCTTTCACTTTCTATAACGACCAGAAGAAAGCAGGGAAGGTCATGACGACTCTCACCCCGAAGTTCAATGCGGGCTTTAAGCAAAAGGGTTTTGTGAACCTCGGCTTTTATGAGCTGGGTCTCGTGTATCTAGTTTCAACGAAGAGAGTTTCGAACCTCGCTGAAATGAAGGGTGTAAAAATCTGGTCATGGGAAGGGGATGAACTTTCGCGTGCGATGATTGAGAGTATGGAACTCGTCAGTGTTCCTCTTGCACTTCCGGATGTTCTGTCGTCACTTTCAACCGGCATTATCAATGCCGCCTATGCTCCGCCACTGGGAATTCTCGCTCTTCAGTGGCACACAAAAATTAAATTCCTCGTCGACTTTCCGACAACGTTCTCTATTGGTGCACTTCTCATGTCGGACAAGGTGTGGACGAAGATTTCTCCGGCGCACCAGAAGCTCATTCAAGAAATTTCTGCGAAATACGTGAAAGAAGCGAATGAAAAATCATTGGTAGAAAATGAAGCGGCCCGCCTGCAGATGAAAAAGGGCGGAGTCGAGTTCGTTTCCTTTCCCGCAGAGGATTATAAGACGGCCGCATCGCTTAGAGGAACAGTTGTTCAGAAACTTATCTCCGGCAAAATTATTTCGGCCGGCATGATCCAGGAGTTTGATGCTGAGGTTAAGAAATGAAGTTGATCCAGCTTTTCGACGATGTCCTTGAGAAAATCAGCCGTTGGGGACTCATCAGTTGCCTGCTGATGATTATGACGTTTGCCGTCAGTGCGATCTTTCTCCGTTGGGGAGGGAAGAGTTTCATGTGGCTTGAGCCCTTGACCAGGCATCTGGTTTTTCTTTCGGCTTTTTTGGGTGGATCGCTCGCTACCAGTAAAGATGTCCATATCAAAGTCGATCTCCTGACCAAGCTCTTAGAAAAATCTAATTCCGTGGTTATTCATTGGCTTCATAAAAATATTATTTCGCTCTTTTGCTTTCTCACTGTGCTCGCCCTATTTAAATCTTCCTGGGATTTTTATCTCTCAGAACAGGAATACGGGGCCCCATCTCTTTTAGGACTTCATTCGTCTGTCTTTGTGGCGATTATCCCTGTAGGTGTTGGTCTTATCTTACTTCGTTTTCTGAACCAGCTGCTGCTTGGCATACTCAAGGGAGACCCACGTGGCCGTTCTCACGTATAGTACGATTTTTATCATGGCCCTTTTTGGTGCGCCGATTTTTGCGGTGATGGCGGCGTTCGCTCTTTCTGCTTTTTATTTCGCGGGAATTGAACTCTCGGCAGTTTCTGTTGAGATTTATCGCCTCGCCAGCGCACCTACGATTCTCACGATTCCTCTTTTTACCTTCGCGGGATATGTGCTTGCTGAATCCAAGGCACCGGTCCGACTTCTCCGACTTTCTCAGGCCTTGTTGGGCTGGCTTCCGGGTGGAGTCGCAATCGTTTGTCTCTTTGTCTGTGCGTTTTTTACGGCCTTCACTGGTGCCAGTGGTGTCACGATCATTGCTTTGGGCGGTCTCCTTTATCCGATTCTTATTCAGGAAGGATACTCTGAGAAATTTGCTCTCGGACTAATCACGACTTGCGGCTCCCTTGGATTACTCTTTCCCCCAAGTCTTCCCATCATCCTTTATGGAATTATCGCCAAGGTTGATATCGATGATCTCTTTCTCGCGGGACTGATTCCCGGAATACTTCTCATGGTGATCCTCGGGACATATTCGGTTTTCAAAGCAAGAAAATCCCCTGGATCCCGCAGAAGCTTCTCATTCACTGAATTACGTGGAGCCGTCTGGGAAGCACGCTATGAAATTCCACTTCCGGTTTTTGTCCTCGGCGGAATCTACGGGGGAATTGTTACGGCGACTGAAGCAGCTGCGATGTCAGCTTTTTATGTTCTCATCATTAATTGTTTCGTTACGAAAGATCTCTCGCCGACAAAAGACCTTCCGAAAGTGATCACGGAAAGCTTAACTCTCGTGGGAGCGATCCTTCTGATTCTTTGTTGTGCTTTAGGGATGACGAATTATCTCGTGGATGAAGAAGTCCCGATGAAAATTCTCGCAGCGATGCAGACCTTTATTACCAACAAGTGGATCTTTCTTCTGGTTCTGAATTTTTTCCTGCTGATTGTGGGCTGTCTCATGGATATTTTCAGTGCCATCGTTGTGGTGGTGCCGCTGATCCTTCCGATTGCGGAGCAGTTCGGGGTGAACCCTCTCCATTTGGCGATTGTTTTTCTTACGAATCTGGAAATTGGTTACATTACCCCTCCGGTGGGAATAAACCTTTTTATCAGTTCATTCCGCTTTAATCGACCGGTGATTGAACTTTACCGGGTCAGTATACCGTTTCTCTTTCTCATGATTTTTGCACTCTTACTTATAACGTACATACCATGGCTAACACTCTTCTGGTTTTACTCATAGCTGTCTTCTCCGGGGCAACCTGGAGTAAGACAGATCGATTTCATACTGAGGGATATCTCGGTGAGAAAGATCTGTCCGGTTATTCGGAGAGATGGGATCCCGTTTTAACTCAGGATATCTATAGCGGTGGACTTCTCTTCAGCGATGAACTTTTCCTGCGTGAATATTTTCAAAAATATATTTTCAGCGATGAGGGTACTTACACGCGCTTTGTGAAGGCCGAACTTCAGGGCGGATCTCTCTGCTCAAACGAAGATCTTTCTTCGCACATGGAAGAGATACGTTATTCTTACCGGCTGATCACACTTTCTTATCTTCTTGAAGCTCAGTGGCATATGAATGCCATGGCGAATAAGCTTCGGCTGAAAAATACCTGCGCCTTCGACATTGTGGAATGGGCGAAAACCTGCCGGCCTAAATCTACAGAGATGAAAAAGTTTGTCGATCGCCTGATCCGTTTTCATCCGGGTTACACCGACAAGATTCCGGCCCTGATGGACCGGAAAAACTGGGCTGAGAAATTTCGGAAAGGGGATTTTGAATACTACTCTCAGTACCGGGTAAAAGACGTTTGCGGGGCATCCTGTTCAAGCGATTCCCTGGAAGATAATTTCCAAAAAATCTGTGCCGATACCGGGACTGCGATGGGACTTATCTGTAACGAAGAAGACGAGATCATGGGTTTGTCCTGGCAAAGAGATGCTTACTTTCTCCTGGGCCAGTCCAATATCATCAATACCTATAATAAGAATGGTGAGGCGATGGGATGCCTTCGCCGCTTTAGTGAAGTCATGTCTCATCGTGAAGTCACGTATGCTGGTCTCAAGAATCTCTTCCCGCCACTTTACAGTATGCTGAAAGCAAAACATAAAGAACGCTTCCTTCAGGGTAGGGTTTTCTTTTTTGGTGCCGGTAAAGAGTTCGAAGAGAAAGGTCTTACTGATCTTTATGTTGAAGAACAGCCTCTGGTGCTGAATGCTCCTGAAGTGAAACCTCCATCTCAGAAGCCTGCCGAGAAATCGGTTGAAGTCGCCAGGACTGAACCCGTTATCGTGAAAACTGCTGATCCGGTGAAGAAAGCATCCATTGTGGAAATCAGAACTCCCTTGAAGAGTGCGTTTCTTCAGGCGGCAGAAATTCGCGCGCAGGGAAATCTCTCGCGGGTGGAAGTCGACATGGAAAAGCTTCGGTACGATTACATTTTCACCATGAACATGATGAATAATCTGAACAAACGCCTGCGGACTTTCATGAAGCGCGAGGCACTTATTGAGATGATGACTTACGACAAGCTTGGAACTTCAGAAGGCCCGGTCCCGCTTTTATTTTTAAAATTCATGATCGATATTGATGAACACCAGGGACTCTGGAATCTCATCAATGTCGTAGGCGAAAGATTTTATGTATCCAATGAAATTGACTCTGAGTTTAAACCAAAACCGGAACTCATTCAGCTGATGAATAATGATTCCACCGGACGACACTGGCAGATCTCTATCATCAAGCCGTAACGTGCCAGTCGACTTTCACCACATGGGCACCGGATCCCGTGGCGGCAGTGACTCCGACTTCTGAATCCTCAAAAATAAGTGCTTCAAATGGTGAGAGCTTCATGAGCTCAAGTGCTTTCTTATAAGGCCAGGGATCGGGCTTGTGAACCGGACAATCATCCCGGGTGATCACGAGATCAAAGAACTGATCCACTTTACCGGTACGGAGTAATTCTTCTGTCACAACTCGCTCACTCGAGGTCACTAAGGCGAGCGCGAGCTTTTCTTTTTTAATTTCCAAAAGAAGGGAGACGATGGCGAGAGGAAGATAATCTTCGATGGGAACATTTCTTAAAATTGAGAGGAGGTTTTTATTTTTTTCTTTCACGAAGTCCCGCGCCGTCCAGTCTTTAGGAAATCCTGTCCAGTGACGGACAACTTCAAAAACAAGATGATCCGCACGACCCACCAGAAGACCGTGAACGATTTCCGGTGAGTGAGGAGGAACGATCTGGTGATCGCGCCCAATTTTTAAGAAGGCCTGTGTGTGATATTTTTCCGTATCAAGAAGAGTCCCATCCATGTCAAAGAGCACACCCTTCAGCGCGGGCCAGCCCTTCTTCAGGGTCTCGAGATCGGGGATTTGTTTCATCAGCATCGGGTGGGCATTGGACATAAGGCATTTTACCATGGTGGGGGAGAGTTTCCAGCCTGCTGCAGAGTATCTTTTCTGGTCAAACTGGGCCCGCCGAAGTAAACTGCGCCCCTATGAATGAATCCCCGGCAAAAAGAGACCTATTAAGCCAGCTTCTCTATGAATGCGAGGCCTATAAAAAATTCGAAGATATAGAAAAACTAGTCGATCGTGGAGAAGATCTCTCCATGATTCCGGTTCAGCCTTTATATGTTTCTCTTCAGACTACATCGTCTGACCAGATTGCTGCCATTCTTCCAAAACTTTCCTCTGAACAACGTCAGGCCTTAAGAGATATCGACCTTTGGACCAAAGACCTTCTCGATCCCGAAGAGGCACTCCACTGGCTTGAGATCTATTCCAAATGTCCTGATGTCGAAGTCATTCTTGAATACGTGAAGAGTGAAGACTTTCTTCTGACACTGAAAAATCAATTTACGGTTTCTACTTTTGAGGCGCAAGAACCGGAATACCCTGAAGGAAATAATTTTTTCCTGACGGACGATAATCTTCTCATGATTGAGTATCCGGAAGATTTCGCCCTGGTGAATGAACTGAGAGAACTCATCCGCAGGCTTTATAGTGATGTGGGAGTGGAGAACGCGTATACATTCCTTTTCAAGATGGTGGTTGATTCCTATCAGGTCATGGAAGAGGACTCTTACCGCGAAAAGGTCGAGCGCTTGCGTGATTATGGCTTCGTTGATTATTTTGAGGCGCTGAATTTTGAATCTTTTTTCTCTCAGCAAAACCAGATCGATGAATTCATCCGTAAAAAAGAAGGAAAGACCGGAAACCTTGATCCTATCTCAGAGAACCAGGGGCTTCATTCCTCGATGCTCACTCCTTATCAGTCAGGCATGGATTCCATCCGCGACGCTCTCAGTGGCCTTCAGGATGAAAAACGCGCGCACTTCCTCCAGTTCAATTTTATCCGTCTCGTAAATGCCCGGATGACTCTGGAGAACGCTTTAAAGAGCGGAACTCTTACGATGGGTAAGGTGGGAATAGAAACCCGTCAGAGACTTGAACTTGGTTTCGAGTACGTCCGTGAGAAGGGACGAGCTGATGTGTTTGCGATTTTTGATTTCGCAGACCTTTATAAAGTCGGTCACTCACTCATTGAAATCAAAAAACGCCTGATGAAAAAAGCTCTCTCATCATCTTCCTTTGATCGCGAAGACTTTTCTTACTTCCTCGGAATGTACTGGAACTCTTTTGTTGAAAATTCTTTTGATGAGCAGACCCGCTATAAGTTTGACGGAAGTTCCAAGCCCCTTGAGGTTCGTGATCTCGCGGTCTTCAATCTCTGGTCGGAGGCGGTGGAAACTCTCACGACGTCACTTCCGTTTATTGAAACCTTCTTTCATAGTCTCGAAAAACTCAAGAGTGATGGTGTCCTCAATGATCAGTTCTATCTGAACTACGAAGTCGATAATATTGATTTTGAGGCGATCATGATCTCAAGCTTCATCAACCACGTCGGTGGTCATTATGAAGAAACGTCACGCGGGAAGATGGGAGTGACCGTTCAGGAGCTGACAGCGTTCTATCACGCTTTCTTCACCAAAAACGGGCAGGAATATCTCATCAAGGGCGAAGAAGATCCGATTCTTCGCACGAAGGTGAAGCAGTTCATCGAGCGTTTCGGGCTGGTGACGATTCCGCGGTTTGAGAAATA
Source organism: Bacteriovoracaceae bacterium (assembly GCA_046593575.1). Lineage (GTDB taxonomy): Bacteria > Bdellovibrionota > Bacteriovoracia > Bacteriovoracales > Bacteriovoracaceae > Peredibacter. The sequence continues at coordinate 1,782 of JBKJNQ010000079.1, read as the reverse complement.
TCTTTATCAGATTATGGTTGAACAGCTGAATGGCTATGAGATCGATAATATGTCTGAAGAAGATTTCTGCCACGTGGGTGGACCCATACTTCTCAATTTCACGCGGAACTAAATTTTTCCTGATCCAAAAAAGCCAATAAAAATCTCTCCCATCGATTTACGAAAGGGAGAGCCTTTCTCATCCTGGACTTCGAAGAGATTTTTCTTAAGATGGGTTACTTCTTCCATTTCTTCTTCAATCAGTTTTTTTCCCTGCTCATATCTGCGTGAAAAAGGAATCTTTGTCGAAAGAAGATTTTTCAGATTGGTCAGACGTTCACTGTCGTTGGTGAGAAAGGTAAAGTGCTCGAAAGAGACTTCTTTCTTGGTTCCACTACCGGTAGGGCGAGGAAGGAAGGTCGAATCATTCGGCTGGCCTTCAATGAAATCTTCAAATCCCTTAATCCCTTCCGGGTCCATGGATTTAATTTTTTTCTTATCCACTTTTTGCCTTCTTCGTGAGCTTATTTAAGAGATCGAGACAAAAGTTGCGTTCACGCTCAAGTTCAAAAATTCTGCGGTGGAAAAGAGCATAACTTCTGACTTCACTTTGGTGAAGAGTAGAGTCAGCATTGGAAACTTCTTGCTGGAGAAGTTTATTTTTCCCGGCCAGATGACTTTCCTTCACATTCATCCGCCCTTCTTTCTGGATAAAAAATCGCGGCAGGCGGGAAGGATCAGAAACTATCGGCATGAGAGATATACTGGGCTCATGGATCGTTACAAGGTAGATGGCGTAGGGAAACTTGAAAGAGACATTTTCTGAAACAAAAAAGTTTTCAATGATGCCGATGAATTCCCGTTGGGTATCGATGTCGAGCTTAAGAAGGTTCAAAACCACCGGATGACGGAGGTTCATATCCTTCTGCAAAAGGGAGTTCAGATCCTCAAGGGAGCCGCTCTTTACATGGATCATCTGATAGACAGGTAAACTCATACTTTATTTAACGAGAAAAGGCCGAAAACTACAAGAAGGGCTTGGGTCAGAAGCTCCCCCATGGTTAAATATTCTCAAGAGTTATTCCCCCGAACAGATCAAACTGGTCAGATATGAAGAAGCTGCATTTTCCCCACATCATTCTACCGAAGGAGTTCGTGCAACTCCTGAAGAGTAATCTCTCGTCGGGAAACAATGTCGAAGTGATCTTCGCCGCCCTTAAGGCGAATCGCGGACTTTATGAAGTTCTCGCTGTTGCCTTCAGCGAATTTAACGATGGAAGAGGCCTTGAGAAAACTATGGTCGCACTCGGCTGGGCCAATTTCCGCGATCGCCTGGCAAGTCTCTACATTTATAAAGCAATCCACGGAAAATTTCCGCTGAAAACAGACATGGGTCTGGTGGAAGATATCCAGAAATTTGAAGCTCTTTACAGTGACATTGCCTTCAGCGGTACTTCACGTACTTTTCTCCTGGGTTTTTACCTGAAACTCGCCCAGATTCGCACTCAGGAACTAGAACGGAATAAGTTTCTCGAATTCCGTCTTCCGCAAGAAATTATCTCTCCGCTGTTGAAGCTCTCACAGGTACGTTCCGAAAAACCCGACTGGGTCATTCTTCTCACTTACCATCTGAGTGAGGCCCTTGGTGGAAAAACTTTCGCTGGTGCATTGGTGGCCGGGAAAAGCTTCGATGAGATTTACGAAATGTTGACCGATGATATGAGAAAGCTCCTCCATGATAATCTCCTGACCTACGGGATGAGCATTCAGGAGCCCGAAACCTTTCTCTACGAGAAAATCTAG
>JBKJNQ010000232.1:0-2746 GCA_046593575.1 Bacteriovoracaceae bacterium | reverse complement strand
AAACAATCTGAAATCGAATGCGGCGATGAAAAGATTAGGTGCCACATTCGAGGGCATCATCAGGTATTATTCCCGGAAGAAATCGCCATTTCCTGAGGATGCCCTCGAATGTGGCACCTAATCTTTTCATCGCCGCATTCGATTTCAGATTGTTTGGATGAACCGAAAACTCCACGCGATTTACTTTCATCGTCGTGAAGGCGTAGTCGAGCATAAGTAGCTTCATCTTAGAATTCACAAAAGTTCTTTGCCAGAGATCACTGACCCACGAGAATCCAATTTCAATCCGACGGAATCCTTCCGAGGGAAACTGAAAAACACTCATCGCTACAAACTGTTCCTGATATTCAGCAACGAGGACTAGTAACTCTCCCCGGTCTTGTTTCCCCAGAAGCTTTTCAAAATAAAGCTGAAAAGCATCAGGAGTATCAAGCTTCCTCGTGGCAGAGAACCATGTCGTTGGACTGATGAGTGAAGACCCCAAAGGCATAAGGTCTTCTCGCTTTAACCGTCGAAGTTTTAAGCGCGAACCATCCAGGGTTTGAAACTGATCAAATGAGTAACTCACTTAATTGAGGTGAAAAACTTCTTTCATCTCTTGTTCTAGGAGTTCCATTTTGTGCTTCATGTTCGGATTCGACTTATCCGCAGGATCAAGAAGGTAATTCAAAGGATCCGTCGGCTTCACCATGAGCTTCGTTTGCCAGATGTTATCGTTGTGGATGTTGAGGTCCTGACGATAATGAAACTTTTCAAGTGTTTCTTTAGGAATGAAGTCCTGGATCGAATTGAAGTATTGATCGTTGTAGATTTTCTTGCCGTTTGAAAGTCGTGTGTAACCCCGGACTACGTAATCGATGTAAACGACATCACACTCAAAAACTTCGAACATGTAATTCAAGGCTCTCAAGGGGATAATTTCTCCGCAAGTCGCAACATCGATATCCAAGCGAAAGGTGCAGATCCCTTCTGGATCCGAAGCATCCGGATAGGTGTGAGTCGTAATGTGAGATTTATCGAGATGCATTTTCACGGCAGCTTGACCGTTACTTCCCATCTCCCAATTTCCGCCGCCCTTAATGTCAGACATCAGGGTCATGGTTGAAGCTCCAACCGGATCATAATCCTGGATCGACTCGTTCAGAATGTTAGCTTCGATGATGTTACAAATATTACGAGCGATATCACGGATATTTTTGGCGCAGAATTTCGTGTGAATATACTGAATATATTCTTCCTTCTGCTTTTCGTTCATGGCGATACAAAAATCGTAGAGATTGAACGAGAGAATCTTTGTCAGATTATTAAATCCGGAAAGTTTAATGGTTTCTTGGTCCACCATGGTCACCCCCTGCGTGAAGGAAATTAATAGGAAAAGACTTTATAAGGATTGGGGTCTTTGTTGGCAATAAAAAAAGGGCCCGAAGCGTTAAAACTTCGGGCCCTTCATAGAATCTTAACTTAGATGAGGCCTAAAGACTTCACAGCATCTCTTTCGCCACGAAGTTCGTCGAGAGTTGCCTTGAACTTCTCCTGACCGAATTCATTATGCTTGATACCTTCTACCACTTTCACTTTTCCGCCTTCAGTCCGGCATGGATAAGAGAAAATGAGGCCTTTATCAGCACCGTATTCGCCATTAGAAGAAAGACACATGGAATATGTTTCTCCAGCTGGAGTTTCAGTGACGAGATTACGAATTCCATCAACTACTGCATTCGCTGCAGATGCTGCTGAAGATGCTCCACGTGCCTTAATGATCGCGGCCCCACGCTGTTGAACAGTCTTCAAGAAATCGCCCTTGAGCCATTCATGGTCAGTGATGACGTCCGTGACATGTTTGCCGTTAATCGTAGCATTGAAAAAATCCGGATATTGAGTCGCTGAGTGATTTCCCCAGATCGTGAGGTTTTTCACAGCAGTTACGTCAGTGCCAGCTTTGATCGCAAGCTGAGACTTCGCACGGTTCTCATCCAGAGAAGTCATCGCAAAGAAGCGATCAGCTGGAATGCCTTTGGCATTGTTCATCGCGATCAGGGCGTTGGTGTTACATGGGTTACCCACAACGAACACTCTCACATCACTGGCAGCACTTTTCTCAACAGCTTTCGCCTGAGCAGTGAAAATCCCACCGTTGATTTTAAGAAGATCAGCTCTCTCCATTCCATCTTTTCTTGGAACTGAACCTACGCAGATAACCCAGTTGGCATCTTTGAAAGCAGTATTGAGATCAGAAGTGAGAACGATATTTTTAAGATTAGGGAACGCGCAATCTTCGAGTTCCATCGCCACTCCTTTCAGAGCAGGAAGGGCAGCTTCGAGTTCGAGCAGCTGAAGATCAAGATCAGTTTCTGAACCAAACATTTGTCCGGAAGCAATTCTGAAAAGAAGGGCATATCCAATTTGTCCGGCAGCACCGGTTACAGCAACTTTTACTCTCTTACGGGCCACAAAAACCTCCCAGAAATTTCAGATAAATTATTGGCCTAATTATAAAGGAAAGGGGCCCTTTTCTCACCCTTTTATTCGCCTTCACTGGACAAAATCTTTCCTTGGGGCATAGTATAAAGTCTTAAATGTGATTCATCCGGAGATATTGTGCAGGAACCCCAGGGAAATTCTCAGCAAGGTGGTAACGGCGGAGGCGGCGGAAGACGTCGTCGTCGTGGTGGCCGCGGCGGTGGAGGAAATGGCGGAGGCGGAAACCGTGATGGACAGCAAGCTCAGGGTCAAGGGCCGCAAGGAC